>NZ_JACYGY010000001.1:0-322500 GCF_015221875.1 Dyadobacter subterraneus | reverse complement strand
AAATATCGGAAGTTCCCACAGTTTATTTGTGATGGGAGAAATAAAAAATACTTCTGAAATTGAAATGCTGGATTCCAAAACGAAATAATTAAGAGTCGCTGAATTTAAAATGATCATCAGAAAAAAACTCAACTGGTTCAGGATGCTCTTTGTATGGCGAGGCTCTGTATTGCCAGAAATCCTTCCCCGGTTAATTGCACTTTTTCTTCTCTCTTCAACTGTTGTCTATTTCCATGGAGAATTATTTCATTACAAAATTCCTTTAAATATTGCTCCTTTTACCTTAATTGGTCTGGCACTGGCTATTTTCCTGGGATTCTGTAACAACGCCAGTTATGACCGGTTTTGGGAAGCCAGAAAATTGTGGGGAGGCTTATTGATCGATGCACGCTCTCTGACCAGACAGGCATTAACCTTGGGCGATGCAGAAAAAAATCATGCGGATATTCAGGATTTTGTAAACCTGATTATTGCCTTTGCCTATGCATTAAAACATCAGCTTCGCCAGACAGATCCGGGCGAGGATTTTCAGCGTTTACTAAAACCGGAATTTGCCAAATCGCTGGAAACTGTAAAATTCAAGCCTGCCATCATTATCAGAGAACTGGGCCAGTGGATTTACAGAAACAAAAAGGAAGATAAAATCGATACCATTGTGCAGGTTGCTATTGATAATAATCTGAACCGGCTTTCTGATATTCTGGGTGGCTGTGAACGCATTTCCAATACGCCCATTCCCTATACTTATAGCGTCGTTTTACACCGTACTATCTACATTTATTGTTTTTTGCTGCCTTTTGGGCTGGTTGACAGCATCGGATGGATGACGCCGCTGATCGTCACCTTTATTGGTTACACATTTATTGCACTTGATGCTATTGTAACGGAAATTGAAGAACCTTTTGGTGTTGAAAAAAATGATCTGGCTTTAAACGCAATCTGTCAGACAATTGAAGATTCTTTGGGAGAAATGATGGGCAAAAAAATTGAGAAAAAGCCTTTGGATAATCTTTTAATTATTGACTGAAAAAATAAATACGGAACCAGAAGATCCGGCCCCGTATTCCAACTCACCCCTAACAAAATTCTTTAATGCTTTTTCGGTCCTCCTTTGGCTGGTTTGTCCAACTCCTTATTGAAAGTACCATCTGCGTTGAATAGTAATACTTTAACTTTACTGTCAAGTACTATCCCCACAAAATATTGTCCACCCGCATTGGTACCAGCTTTCTTGATTTCAGCACCTGCATAGTTTGTTGTAATGTATGATGTTATAGCAGCCGGAAGATTTGCCACAGCTACTTCCGTCAGTTTTGCTTTATTTTCAAAATGCTTTAATTCTTCTTTAAATGTACCATCTGCGTTGAATATCAACCCTTTTGGTGTGGTTCCGTCCGCTAAAAGTATCGTTACAACAATCTTGCCACTCTGATCTGTCGCCGCAAATTTAATAGTCGATGACGGGTAAGTCGTTGAAATATAAGTTGTAATTGCAGAGGCAAGATCCGCTACCGCAACCTCCGTCAATTTGCCTTTGCAGACATGCGTCGTTACTGAATCAGACTCTATTGCCAAACGAGCGGCCGTTGTGGCAACAGTTTCCAGACTAAAATCCGTACTGGCATCAGTCGTTGGACTCATACCCGAATTATCCTTGCTACAGGAAGCGATAAATATACCTAATGACGCGACAAGCAATACAACTACCCTTCTCATAAATCAATTTGTTTAATCGTGCGACAATAAAACATTTGCTGGTTTAAGGGTCATTACGCCGCGTCAGTGCGGATTGTTGCAAAAATGAAGTTTTAATTTAAAACTTTTTTACGATCACCACATTGTTACCTCTGCATTTTACAATTTTATGTAATCATTAATTATCCGACAGTTACATAATCTGATTTTTTAAAACTTTTTTAATCTGACTATCAATATCATAACGCCCGGGAAATGCGTTAATGCATGATTAGCTTTTGCAGCAAAAATATTATCTTAGCAAAGATATTTTCTCAAAATAGAAGATCTTTTGCAACAGACTGGCTGGCTTAGGCGTATCAGTTAATACAAATTCATATCCTGACAAATTTGACACCCTAACTTTGCTATTTGGTAAAAAATCTTCTTTCGATGAAAACGACTTCGGAACGGTCGTTTCTGCATGTGTAGCTGGTAATAACCAGGCGCAGAGGTATTTATATAAGCATTTTTTCAGCTATTCGAAAAGTATCTGCCTGCGCTACACATCGACTGCTGAAGAGGCTGAGGAAGTATTAAACGAAGGTTTCCTGAAAGTTTTCAACAATATGGATAAGTATGACTCTGCGCATCCTTTCAAAGCGTGGCTTCGTACGATTATGGTGAATACGGCAATCAGTTATTACCGAAAGCATAAGAAGCATCATGAAGATATGGTGTCGCTTGAAGACGCGCCCTATCCACGTTTTGATGATGACATTGTAGGACAAATAACAGCGGATGAAATTTTAAAACTGATACAGGAAATAAAGCCAATATATAAAAACGTCTTTCTTCTTTATGTGGTAGAAGGATATAACCATCGCGAAATAGCTGATTTACTGCAAATTAATGAAGCTACGGTACGCTCGCATTACGTTCGGGCAAGAGCACGGTTACAACACTTGATCAAACAATACTATCCTCATCTCTTTCCCAGCGATTGGGGCATAAAGTCATTCAAAAGCAATGAAAACTGATAAATTTGAAAAAACTATACGCCGGAAACTAGAAAGCATTGCGCCCGAATTTCATGAAGATGACTGGACGAAAATGCAGAACTTTATGCAAGCCAACACGCCTCCAACGTTTTGGCAGCAGTACAGTTCGTGGTTTGGTTATGCGGCGGCGGCAGCAGTTTCTTCGGTCATGGTCTTTTTATATGTGAACCAGCTTTCACAGAATAATGCTTTGCTAAGTGATGTAAAAACTTTGCAAAACCAGATTGAAACGATAAAAAATACGCCAACTATTGTCCATAAAACAGATACGATTTATGTTGTTCAGCAGCAGCAAGTTGAAAAACCATCTTATGAAAATCAAACTGTAAATCAGGAAGAAGAAAGGTTTGCTCCGCAGCAATACAGAAATCAGGAATCATTGGCAGGTACTGATGAAAATCAGAGCGTCAATGAAGGAAACAGCACAAAATCTGATAGCAGAATTGTTGAAGAAGAAACTTCAAATCCTTCTTTGAATAACAGAAGTGAAGCTGTGGCGATCAACAATCAGTCGGATAACATTAAATTTTCTAACAAAGGAAAATCCGATTCTGCTGCTAAAAAATCTTTCGAGCCTGTTACAGGATCGAATTCTACTGTTGCTGTTAATAATAAGGCCGCAGTTGCAAATAATAATTATTCAGGTAATAACAACTATTCGGGCAGGAATGGAAATAATCCGGTTTCGGGAAATTCTGGCAGAAATTCCGGTTTTAACGGTAATGGAAATTCCGGAAATGGCGGCTCTTTTGCCAATGCTAATTCCGGCAATCAGACCAATGTGATCCTTGCTTCTACTAAGACGCTTGATGAAAAATTCGATCAGCTGGAAGTTAAGTCTTCTGTCGGTCAGACTAATTTTTCTGCACTTGCGCGTAAAATGAATTATGGTCTTGTTCACCGCATTTCTCCTAAACAGGTGAGAAATGTATTGCTGGCAACCAATTCACCTAAAACTCAGGAAGAAGCAAAAAATGTTGAGTCGACCAAAAAAGTGGAGTCAACTAAAAAAGCGGAAACTGCTATCCCTAAACTCAATTTGAAAGTGCCATACCGTTTTGGTTTTGCACAACAATGGGAAGGTAAAAATCAGGTTAGAACCGTTCTGGGCGAAGTATTAATTTCTAAAAATTTTTCAATTTCCACCGGATTTAGCTGGGTTAAAATAAAACCGGAAGATTTTTATTCAGAAACGATATATAACCAAAGAAACCGCACCGATTTTAAGAAAGATCACTTGCTCCCTATGGCTTTGAA
The DNA here is from genome assembly GCF_015221875.1 of Dyadobacter subterraneus. NCBI lineage: Bacteria > Pseudomonadati > Bacteroidota > Cytophagia > Cytophagales > Spirosomataceae > Dyadobacter > Dyadobacter subterraneus. Next base: position 318,508 of record NZ_JACYGY010000001.1, on the reverse strand, counting down.
AATCAGTAATCTGAATATTAATTCTTCACTGAAACAGATTCCATTGAATGTAAATTTCAGACAAAATCTGCCACATAACTTTGCTTATTTTGTAGGAGCAGGTACAAATTTCACAGTCGCTTCAAAGAGAGACATCACGTATGAATGCGTCTACAACTTCGGTCCGCGTCCTGGTCCTGATCCATTTCGTACTATACAACAGGCTTCTGAAAAAATTGACCTGAAAGTTATCAATTCATTAAACTTTTCTGCGGGAATTGAAAAAAGCTTCCATCCGGTTGTCGTTCAGGCCGAAGGATATCTATACAGTTATTTTAATCCGCTTTCTCTGCAAGCATCCAAAACCGGACCCGGTTTCAAAATTAAGCTGTTATACCAGATAGGCAAAAAAATGTAAATACCTTTGTCCGGACAATTCCGGACATTTTTATGAAAAGATGTTCGTGAAAAGCCCTATTTTTGGTTTTTATTACACCTTTATTATAGTTCGCTTTTGAAATTCGCTGCAATAGATATTGGATCCAATGGTGCCCGCATGCAAATATCATCGGTATTGCATGACGAAGGAATCACTCGTTTAAAGAAAGTTGAGTACGTACGTTTTCCGCTCCGCCTTGGACATGATGTGTTTACGGAAGGACGAATTTCGCCTTTGAGCGAAGATCGTATGATCAAACTGATGCTTTCTTATCAGCTCTTGATGGAACTTCATGAAGTAGAAGATTATATGGCCTGCGCAACTTCTGCCATGCGTGAAGCTGAAAATGGCTATGAAGTTCGTGCGCTTATTGAGCAAAGAACCGGAATTCATATACAAATTATCGACGGACAACGTGAGGCAGAACTTGTTAATAATGTCGTGGTAAAATCCCTTGATAAAGGACAATATCTGCACATTGATGTGGGTGGCGGCAGTACTGAACTTAACCTTTACCAGGATTGCCAGAAAATAGTTGCCAAGTCATTCAAACTTGGTTCTGTGCGTTTACTTGAAGGAAAAGAATCTAAAACTGCTTTTCAGAAAATGCAGGAATGGATTCTCAAAAATGTGGATCACACCCAACCTATTGAAGCGGTAGGAACAGGTGGGAACATTAACAAGTTATTCGATTTGTCATCCAAGTTAAGCGAAAGCTCAACGAGCCTTGATGAAATCCTGCGTATGCGTGACTATATAGCGCAATTTTCACTTGCTGAGCGTATCAATAAACTTCAATTGAATCCGGACCGCGCCGATGTAATTGTCCCGGCCGGTGATATCTATACTTCTGCCATGAAATGGGCCGGAGCCACGGTTATTCATGTACCGGATGTTGGTTTGAAAGATGGTATGCTGCAATTACTTTATGACCGTGCATGCAGAAAAAAAAGGGTCTGAAACAGACCCTTTCCAACAGCGTAAGCTGATATATTTTTACCAGACCTGTTCAAGATCTTTGGAAGTGTATTTATGATTCCGATCAATAAATACACTTTTTTTGCTTTCACGTTTTAAGGCTAGCGGATTTTTCTTTCCAAGTTTAGCCATAATCGCTACTGGTACAAGAACAATAAAAAATACAATTGAAAGTAAAATTTTACCATTTATCGCTCCAAGTACTTCTGCAAATTTATACCAGCCTTTTACGATCAGATCGCCTGCAACCGGAATTGCGATACTAATTACGCCAACAGCCGCTGCTGCAATCAATAAATATGGATAACGTGATTTAAAGATAAAATATAGCACTACCAGTCCGGTTACGATCACCAGTTGGGCTTTGGATTTTTCTGATTCACTCATTTGTTTTATATAAGGGATATAATAATCTGACTTCCTACTGATAAAAAGTCATAGCAATTATAAAAGCCATCAGCATAAATGCCGATGGCTTTTATTCAAAACTAGAATAATGTATAAATGAACGGCGCAACTGCTGAACCACCGCCAATTACAATTAACACACCAATTAATAATAACACAATGATAACAGGAGCTAGCCACCATTTCTTGCGCTCCTTCATAAATGCGAATAAGTCTGTTAAAAAATCCATTTTAATTTTCTTTTAGGTTATAATTTCAAGATCCAGTAATGTGTTCGTACAAATTTCGGTAAAATAAATCTTATTTGATGTTATGGTTTTTTCATCACATCAAAAAGTCTGTCTGCAATTAGCGTATTCAGTATTTTACTGCCATGGCCATCATTTTTTCCAACAACACGTTCTTTCTCAGGTATTTTGGCGATTCCGTCATTGATCGGAACAACCGTTACGCCTTTTGAACGTAGATAATCTTCAACAGGCTTGGTGTAAGACGCGCTCTTATCCAGTTGAAATAAAAACGGGATAAAAACGGCGTACATTTTTGCGCCGGTACTATCCCGGTAAGCAATCATGTTTGACAGATCCTGCAAATGCGAATTCAAAATTGTTGTGTCGGTATAGGCAGTCTGTACAAACTTTTCGAATGTGCTGAATGAGGCGTGAGGTAATTGCCAGTAAATAAAGTTTGGCAGATAAAAACGTTTTACCAGACTTGCCATCGGTCCCTTCAAATCTGCATAAGGAGCGGTTCCGGACAGCGACAAACCTTTTTCTCTCCCTACTTTTTCAATATCATTTGGGAAATACTGAAGGATAATCACATCAGGTTTTACAGGAAATTCTTTCAATCGTTTATATTCATCTCTTGTGTCTGCACCAGAAACGCCGAGATTGTAAACTGTATATTGAGATTTGCCAAGCTTTTCTTCCAACTGATCTGAAAAACGTTCAGAAACATTTTCCAAACCGTGTCCGGCTGCAAAAGAATCGCCAATAACAAGAATTTCTTTTTTTCCTGTTGATTTTGCCACTTCTTTATCGTGATATCCCAAAGTATTAACGGGATTCCAATATTTTTCCCACCATATCTGTGACGCTTTTGAAAGCACACCTTCATGACTTTGGGGTACAAACATGAAAATGATTTCCAGAAAAATAAGCGTGACCAAAAGTGGGACAACCAGTGTAACAACGTTGGCCAAAATACTTTTCGATTTGCTTTTGACAACTCCGTAATAAAATATACGCAGGATCTCTATAATCAGTAAAAGCCAGAAAAAAGTTTTTGTCAGGCGGATGTACCAGTTATCACTCTGCGGTGCTCCCGGATAGTCAAATTTTACGTGAAAATGTTCAGGATAAAATAGAAAAACGAATAACATGCCCAGGAGACCAATCCTGATCAGGCTCGTAACAATTTTTGACGTCATAAATTTTGCAGATAGCGGAATGAATAAATAGCTGTTTTCATTTTAATCAAGAACAAATTCCTCTTGCCAGTTATCTTTTTCCATCCACTCAGGCTGCAACTTCTTATCAAAAATATGGTTCCCGACAACTAAATAATCCATTTCCGTTCGCATGAAACAGCGATATGCATCATTTGGAGTACAAACGATCGGTTCGCCGCGAACATTAAAGCTTGTGTTTACAACTACGGCATAACCCGTAAGATCTTTGAAAGAATTGATCAGTTCATAATAACGAGGATTCGTTTCCTTGTGAACTGTCTGGATTCTTGCAGAATAGTCAATATGTGTAATTGAAGGAAGATCTGAACGTTCAAAATATAGTTTTTCACGCAAATCCATTGAATCGTAATTCGCCGGAACAGGTTTTCTGCGGCCTTCCGCCACCGGATGTACCAGTAACATATAAGGTGATGTTCCGTCATAATCAAAATAATCTGCGCAATCTTCGGCCAGCACAGAAGGTGCAAATGGACGGAAAGATTCACGGTATTTTATTTTAAGATTCAATTTTTTCTGCATCTCAGCATTCCGTGGATCACCCAGAATACTTCTTCCGCCCAATGCACGTGGACCAAATTCCATGCGTCCCTGCACCCATCCTACTACATTTCCTTCGGATAGTAACTTGGCCGTAGCATCAGCCAGGTCTTTGAAATTTTCGTGATAGGTAGAAACGGCCTTATATTTTTTCCCTGTCAGTTCTACTTCAAGATCAGAAAAAGTGGGACCCAGATAGGAACCTCTCATCGCATCCGCTTTCCAGGTTACTTTCCGTTCCTGACCAAAATAAATATGATAGGCTGCCTGCGCAGCTCCTAATGCTCCACCTGCATCACCAGCAGCTGGCTGGATAAATATTTCTTTGAAAATATTGGCTTTTTGTAATTTCCCATTTGATACGCAATTCAAGGCAACTCCACCCGCCATGCAAAGATAATCTGCACCGGTAAGACGTTTTGCTTCTTTTGCCATCCGGATTACTGCCTCTTCTGTAACATTTTGAATCGCAAGTCCTAAATTGCAATGTACCGATTCTAGCGCATCTTCCGGTTTTCTGGTTTTAAATCCGAACAGTGCTTCCCACTTATCTTCATTCACCATTTTTAGTCCTGTGGCATAATCAAAATAATCCTGATTTAGCCAAACAGAACCGTCTTCCTTCAAATCAATTAAATCTTTAAGAATGATTTCCTCATACCTGGCAATATCCGGTGATGAGGGATTTCCGTAAGGCGCAAGCCCCATCAATTTATACTCTCCTGAATTGACACGAAAACCAAGAAAATAGGTAAATGCTGAATAAAGTAAACCTAAGGAATGTGGGAATCGCAGCTCTTTTAAATTGGTTATATCTTTTCCTTCACCCAAACAAATGGAGGCTGTTGCCCATTCACCAACTCCGTCGATTGTCAGAATTGCTGATTTTTCAAATGGTGAAGGATAATATGCACTGGCTGCGTGCGAAAGATGGTGTTCCGGGAAAAGAATCTTTACCGGTTTCTTTTTGTCGTAACCAAGTTTGACAAGCTCTTCATTAATAAGACGCTTCAAAAACATTTTTTCCTTGATCCAGACGGGCATCGCTGTAAGAAAGGATCTTATACCCTTTGGAGCAAACGCGTAGTATGTTTCAAGCAATCTTTCGAATTTCAATAGTGGTTTGTCGTAAAAAACAATTGCATCTAATTCATTCAAAGTAATACCTCCGTATTCAAGACAAAAGCTGACTGCATTGGATGGAAAACCCGGATCATGTTTTTTACGTGTAAATCTTTCTTCCTGTGCCGCTGAAATTATTTCCCCGTTTTCAATAAGCGCTGCGGCTGAATCGTGGTAAAAGGCGGAAATTCCTAAAATTTTCATTTAAACTCAATTAGTTAACCAATTCTGTGTGATCGAAGTAGCGGTCAAAATAGCAAAAAGTTGGGCAATAAATAATTAGTTGCTCCGTATAAAATCTTTATACCTACGTTTATATCTATTAAACGGTCACTTCAATCAGGCATTATTATTCTTAAATTAATTTCCTGTTAAATCGGCAAGGATATTAAACCGTTTATCTAGTACAAATTCTATGCCAATGCTATATATACGTAGAATTTTTCTTTTGAGATTTAACTTTTGATCATTTTTTTTAGAATTTATTCAACTTCTTTACTCAAAACCCTTACCGGCTTATTGTGCTCATCCAGAGCGACAAATGTAAACATGCCCGAAACAGCTTTCTCCCGTTTCTGTTCATACATTTGTTCTACGAAAATATCAACCCTTACTTTCATACTTGTGTTGCCAATTTCTACAACAGTTCCCACCAGTTCGATGATAGTGCCTGCCGGGATTGGATGCGTAAAATCAATGCGGTCTGAGGAAACGGTCACGCATCTTAAACGGGTAAAACGCGTCGCTGCTATAAAAGCGACTTCATCCATCATAGACAAGGCCGTTCCACCAAAAAGTGTATCGTAATGATTTGTGTTATTTGGAAAAACAGTTTTAAAAACACGGGTTTCCGACAGTCTGATCCTTTCTTGTAAATCCATAATTATTGAAAAAAGAAATCTCCCGGCATCAAAGATAACCGGGAGATTCTATATAATATTGATATAGTTTTATTACTGGGTAATTGTGACCGATTCGCGCAGCAAGTTAGCCGCAGCAATCATATTTCGCAAGGCCGCTTCTGTTTCAGGCCATTTTCTGGTCTTCAAACCGCAGTCTGGATTTACCCAAAGATTACGTGCCGGAATTACGTTCAAAGCATTTTCCAGCAAAGTCATAATCTCCTCAACAGTCGGCACGCGCGGCGAGTGAATATCGTAAACACCCGGTCCGATTTCGTTTGGATAATTGAAATCAGCAAATGCATCCAGCAATTCCATTTGCGAACGTGAAGTTTCAATCGTGATCACATCGGCATCCATCGCAGCGATGGAATCAATGATATCGTTGAATTCCGAGTAACACATATGCGTATGAATTTGTGTTTGATCGGCCACACCGGCAGCGCTTAAACGAAAAGCATCCACAGCCCATTTCAAATACGTTTTCCAATCAGATTTGCGCAGCGGCAAACCTTCACGGATGGCAGGTTCATCAATCTGAATTACTTTAATTCCAGCTTTTTCAAGATCAATCACTTCATCACGAATCGCCAGACCAATCTGGAAAGTGGTATCTTTTCTTGGCTGATCGTCGCGCACAAATGACCATTGTAAAATAGTAACCGGACCGGTTAACATTCCCTTTACAAGTTTTTCAGAATTTGCCTGAGCAAAAGCAGACCAACGGATTGTCATCGGTGCCGGACGTTCCACATCTCCGAAAATAATCGGCGGCTTCACGCACCGGCTACCATAACTCTGCACCCATCCATTTTCTGTGAATACAAATCCGGAAAGTCTTTCTCCGAAATATTCCACCATATCATTACGCTCAAATTCTCCATGCACAAGCACATCGATACCCAGCTCTTCCTGCCAGAGAATTGAGCTGATCACCTCTTCTTCAATTCTGCTTTCGTATTCTTCAAAAGATAAAGTGCCTTTTTTTAGACGCGCACGCAATTGACGAACATCATCTGTTTGCGGAAAAGAACCGATGGTTGTGGATGGAAAAAGTGGAAGTTTCAGTTTTTCCAATTGAATATTTTGGCGTGTTGGAAAGGGACTCACACGTTCAAAATCAATTTCTTTAATCGCATTGACACGATCTTTTACATTCTGCTTATGGATCAATGCGGAAGTACGGCGACTTTGTATTGCTTTTTGGTTTGTTATAAAGGCTTCGTCAGATTTATAATCGGTACCAGCCAGTTTTGCCAAAACAGAAACCTCATGCAATTTTTGTTTTGCAAAGGCCATCCAGTTTTTAATTTCCGGCGTTAAAACCGCTTCGTTATGTTCCAGATCGAGGTCATGCGGACTGTGCAACAGGGAAGAAGATGGCGCAACTAATATGCGGTCAACTCCTAAAACATTTGAAGCCTGATGAATAAAATCAAGTGATTCCTGGTAATTGTTTTTCCAGATATTTCTTCCATCAACAATACCTATTGAAAGCAGTTTTGAGGAATTGACAAATTCCTGATTTTGTAAAATTTCAGGCAAACTTTCAGCACCACGAGTTACATCAATATGCAAAGCAGCAACTGAAAGATTTGCAGCGAGCGAAAGATTCGTATTAAGTGCTCCGAAATAAGTAGCCAGCAAAACTTTTAAATTCGGGACAGACTGTTGAATTTTTTGATAAGCAAATTTCAGTGCTTCCTGTTCTTCCTTACCCAAATCCAGAACAAGACATGGTTCATCCAACTGAACCCATTCCGCACCGCGTTCTGCAAGTTCTTTCAAAATTTCTATATAAACAGGAAGCAGTTTTTCCAACAGAGAAATTCTGCTGAATCCCTCTTCCTTTTCTTTTCCCAATACTAAAAAAGTAACCGGACCAACCAATACAGGTTTGGTCAGAATTCCTTTTTGCTTCGCATCTTCAAATTCAAGAATAACTTTATCTGAGTACCGGTTGAATTCCTGACTTTTCACAAATTCTGGTACGATGTAATGATAGTTGGTATCAAACCATTTTGTCATTTCCATCGCTTTAATATCCAGCTCGTCGCGCTGAACGCCACGTGCCATTGCAAAATACAAATCCAGTTCACGGTTGGATTTTCCGTCGATTAATTGCTGATAACGTTCTGGAATTGCACCAACCATCAGGGAAGTATCCAAAACCTGATCGTACAATGAAAAGTCGTTTGACGGAATTAAATCAATTCCCGCTTCATTTTGAAGCTGCCAGTTGCGGTGACGGATTTCACGTCCGGTTTTTTGCAATTCATCTTTGGTAATTTTTCCAGCCCAGAATTGTTCGCTGGCTTTTTTGAGTTCTCTTTGGCTTCCTACACGAGGATAGCCCAAATTGTGTGACAACATAAAACATGTGTTAAAGAGTTAATAAAAACCCTTTGGAATGCCCTACCCGTCCTGATTTAGTTCAAAGTGTATAGTTGAGAGTTGAAAGTGAATCCTGCCCGGAGGCTTGACTTTCAAAGAATCCGATCATTTCATTAACCTCGCTGATCAAATCATTCACTATTTCACTAACCGCTGTGGCGGCTACCATATCAGTACGTTTTGTTATCAGATATTGATCAAAATTGTCAGATACAAAATTGATCAAACATATCTTCGAAAATAAATTTGAAGATAATTGACTGACAGCAATACATTTGTAAAATCAATGCGTGACAAAACCCCAGACGTGAGGGAATGGCCATTGAGGGTAAAGGCAAGTCTCCTGGCTTGTACCATTTTTACCGCCCTTCTCATCATAAAATATGACAATGGGTCGCGAGGGTAAAAACTTTCCTGATTGTTCAGGACGGCACTTACAGTAGCACGACTGCCCGTGAATTTCACACGGTTCCTTTTTAATTTCTGCTAGTATGGCTGAGGGAACCAAAAGCGAAAACCATTACCCCGATTGACGGGCGTTCACAAAGAACGTTACAAAGATAATAGCGTAACCGACCAGATGTGTCTGAACAAGTCAATTAAGTGAAAAGCTTAAAAAATGAAATTTGAAAAAGATAAATTATCTGATTTCAAGAAAAAATTCGCAGTGGCAAAGTGAGATTTTGTAACTTGTAAATGACTTTGCCTCGCTTGAAAATTTCATTACTCACTTTACTCATCTATCAGCGTTAAAATGAAAAAATCACTTTACCTCGCCTTATCCTTTGCGTTGTGTTTTGTTCAATGTAAGGAGAAAAAAGATGTCAATCCGGTTAATGTCGTTAAAGAAATTGATGTCATTTCGTTTTCTGTTCCCGGAGTTGATGAAAAGAATATTGTTGTTGGAAAAGATGTCATTGTGGTCAATTTACCAGAAAATTATGCCGGAGGTAATTTTATCAAACCAGATATCAGGCTGGCAAAAGAATATACCACGAAGTCAGAGCTGCTTAACGGTTTCAATTTTGAAGATAAAAAATTAAGTCTGCAACTTGAAAGTGTAACAATAGGTGCGAGGTCTTATGCGATTTGCGTAGTTCCTTTTCATCCAATTCAATTAACTGAGCCTGTAAAAGACTATAAAATTACGATTGAACAGGATGCCAGTATTACCGTACCGATTGTTTTCAAAAGCACGTCACAAACGGTCAGTGACAGTGGGAAAGTTATTTCTGAGCCGGCAATTATTCTTACAGACAAAATCACTGGTCTGGTTTCGTCCAAGATTTATGGTATCCAATCTGATGTGAACGGAGTAAAAAATTTCAAATTTACCTTTCCAGCCACAGTTATTCCGGGCCAATACAAGGCGGAAATAGAATGGGGAATGAAAAAAGAAATTTTGTCAAATCAAATTGCCGTTCAGGCAGGAAAATTACAGCTTCGCCCAGGATCCTGGAACATGTTACCAGAAGACAAGTACTTTGAAGTTTCAGGTTATAACATTTCAAAAACTGCCAAATATGAATTGATTATTAAAAATGATTTTATTGAGGATCGCACAATTCCACTGACTTTCAAAGACGCAGGTACATTATCAGGAAATCTTCCTTCAGATATTCTAACGGGTAATTACAAGGCAATTTATTTGGAAAATGGGACAATAATCAAAGCGACCGATTATGAAACCGGAGTTTTGAAGTACATGGGAGATGATAATTTTTATATACGCAATCACAGCAATCAACCGGTTTTAAAGATTGTAAGCCAGCCTTCTTTATATAAATCATTTCGTAGCAATCAGGGCTATTTCCTTGATTATTTTGAATCTACGCAGGAAATTTCAAGAGACGAAAATTTGCTTGCCTACATTCAAAGGACAGGTGCATTTCCAAATAAAAATGACCTGATCCTTGTTGATGTGGATTCAAGAAAGGAATATACACTGAATTATTCCGGAGACGCCTATGGAATTTTTAATGGCTTCGTCGCCTTTTTAGGTTATAAAATAGGTAGTAATATTCCTGATGGAAAGTATGAAATCTATGCGGTGATCGGGGCGAATAATGAAAAAAGCGAAAAGTATAGCCAGATTATTTCGCTTAAATAAATTGAAAATCAGTTGTTTATAAAAATATCATTTTGGTAATGAAATACGATCTACTAAAATGATATTTTATCTTACTATTAAGTATTTGCGGTAAAAACCGTTTCAACCATCAATCCAGTTTTCAAGCTTAATTTCATTTAGATTAATAAATCTTTTGTGTTTCTGGTGACCAATATTAAATCATTCACAATGGCAGTGGCCCCAATTAACAAATCAAACTCTCCAACGCTTCGGTCAATTCTTCCTAAACTTGATTTCTGCCGTGCATATTCATAAAAACAATCACCAATAAGGATAGTCGCCCGGAAAAAGATTTAAAAATTCCTGAGCATTCTTTCGATTTTTCTGTCTTTGAGACTCTGAACTATTCGCAACACCAAATAACAATTCTGCAATAGTGATTTCTGAGATATAGCAAGACGATGAGCCAACATTTTTTATTTTTTCTGCTAGGCCACATTGTCCTTTAAGAAAGTGAATACAAATATTTGTATCAAGCAAATAAAGACTCATAACTGAATATCACGGGGATTATCATTTCGGGCAGAATGGATTATTGCAGCCAGCTCATCACCGGATTCATCACTTTCCCAACTTCCAAAAAGTTTCAATAAAGAATCTTCTTACGTCATCAAGAGCTCCTCCGTATGTCTTTCAGCGACTGGTAAACCAAGCCGATTTGCTAGTCCCTTCATTAGCTTAAAATCCTTTTCATCTTTTGTTTCTATATTGATTGTGTGTGTCATGGCTGCTTGCTCTGGTATTTAAGTATTTACAATATAGTTACCAATTTAAACTGTTTTTATTGAGAAAGCAACTTAATCAATTCTAGATCATCGAGTCTGTATTATTTCCTTTCCAAAACATTTATCCACAAAAAAATACTAAAAACTCAGCATCCAACCCTAACTTTACCATCCAAATCTGATTCATTCATTTTACATTAATATTACCGTTATAAAATGGAATACCGCATAGAAAAAGACACCATGGGCGAAGTGCAGGTACCTGCTCATGTATATTGGGGCGCTCAAACGCAACGCTCTATCCAGAACTTCCCGATTGCGCAGGACATCAATAAAATGCCGAAAGAAATTATCAGAGCATTTGCTTATTTGAAAAAAGCGGCTGCCATTACAAATGCAGAAGCAGGTGTACTTCCACAAGAAAAAAGTGATCTTATAGGAAAAGTTTGTGATGAAATATTGACAGGCGGACTGGAAGATCAATTCCCGTTGGTGGTTTGGCAAACAGGTTCAGGCACGCAGTCAAACATGAATTGCAATGAAGTTATCGCCTACCGCGGACACGTTTTGCAAGGCGGCGATCTGGCTGATAAAACTAAGTTTTTACATCCAAATGATGATGTGAACAAATCACAATCGTCAAACGATACTTTCCCGACTGCAATGCATATTGCAGCTTATAAAATTCTGGTTGACGTTACGATTCCTGGAATCACCAAATTACGTGACACGCTGAAAGCAAAAGCAGAAGCTTTCAAACATGTTGTGAAAATCGGCCGTACTCACTTTATGGATGCTACGCCTTTAACACTTGGACAGGAATTTGGTGGTTATGCTTCTCAATTAGATCACGGTTTACGCGCCATTTACCATACACTTTCTCACCTTTCTGAACTTGCTTTGGGTGGAACTGCGGTTGGAACTGGTATCAATACGCCGGAAGGTTATTCTGAAAATGTTGCCAAACATATTGCACTTTTAACGGGTCTGCCTTTCATCACAGCTGAAAATAAATTCGAAGCCTTGGCTGCTCATGATGCGATCGTGGAAGCGCACGGTGCTTTGAAAACTGTTGCAGTAAGTTTAATGAAAATCGGAAATGATATCCGTATGTTGTCTTCCGGACCACGTTCAGGAATCGGTGAAATCCATATTCCGGACAACGAACCGGGAAGTTCGATCATGCCGGGAAAAGTAAATCCAACGCAATGCGAAGCGATGACAATGGTAGCGGCGCAGGTTATGGGAAATGACGTAGCGATCAGCATCGGAGGCTCAAACGGACATTTTGAATTGAACGTTTTCAAACCTTTAATGGCTTACAATTTCCTTCATTCTGCACGTTTAATCGGTGACGTTTGCGTTTCATTTAATGATAATTGTGCAGTCGGTATCGAACCATTGCATGAAAACATCAAAAAACATGTGAACAACTCATTGATGTTGGTAACATCTCTGAACACAAAAATCGGTTATTACAAAGCTGCCGAAATCGCTCAGACTGCGCATAAAAACGGTACAACTTTGAAAGAAACCGCCGTTGCTTTGGGTTATGTTACGCCTGAGGAATTTGACGCCTGGGTTAAACCGGAAGAAATGGTTGGCGAGATCAAATAATTTCGATTGATATCAGGAATATTATACTGGCCCTGCGCATTTGCGTGGGGCTTTTTATTTACTTTGTGCTACAAATTCCTAAAATCCTTATTTATGTTATTTCCTTATTCAAGACCTTTTCTGCTCGTCATTTTGTTTTCCCAGATTTCATTTTCTGTTTTTTCTCAAAAAACAGAAAAGCAAAAGGTGTTGAAACTCTGGTATGACGCTCCCGCAACCGACTGGATGACGCAGGCATTACCGATCGGAAACGGATATCTGGGTGTTATGTTTTTTGGCGATCCGGCGGAAGAAAGACTGCAATTTTCAGAAGGGAGTTTGTGGGCAGGAGGCAAAGGTGCCAATGATGAATATAATTTCGGATTAAGGAAAGATGCTTACAAAACGCTTCCAAAAGTAAGAGAGCTACTCGCTCAGGGAAAACTGGAAGAAGCGGATAAACTTGCCAGCGCAGAAATGACTGGCATTATCCACGAAAAAAAGGGAAATACGCCTTCAAGTGATTTCGGTGCCCAGCAGACGATGGGAGATCTGTATGTCAGCGTTTCCCATACCGGCGAAGTAAAAAATTATCGTCGAGAATTGGATATTTCGACCGCGACAGGAAAAGTTAACTATGAAGTTGGAAAAGAAAAATTCGAACGGACTTACTTTGGAAATTATCCTTCAAGAGTGATGGTTTACAATTTCAAATCAACCTCGGCTGAAACGTATTCTATCCGTTTTACTACGCCACACAAAAAAGAATATGAGAAATTTGAAAAGAACCAGTACATTTTCGGCGGAAGTTTGAAAGATAACAAACAGGAATTTGAAACGACTTATCGGATTGATACGGATGGAAAAATAAGTTATGAAGGCGGAATTGTCACTGTAAAAAATGCCAGAAAAATTACGCTGATCCATACCGCAGCTACCGATTACACTTATCAATTTCCGAATTATAAAGGCAACGATTATAAGAGAATAAATCAGCAAGTTATTACTGCGGTTATTGGTAAAAATGAAATCGTACTTCAAGCAGAACAGCAAAAGGATTACAAAAACTTGTTCGACCGCGTTTCTCTAAATCTTGGTACTGACAAAGCAAATTCACTTCCAACCGACAAAAGACAAATTGCTTATTTCAAGGGTACGCCTGATCCAGTTTTTGAAGTTTTGTATTTTCAATACGGACGGTATCTGATGATTTCTTCCACGCGCCCGGGCACTATGCCGATGAGCTTACAGGGGAAATGGAATGACAGTACAAATCCGCCTTGGGCAAATGATTATCACACCAATATCAACATGCAAATGTTGTACTGGCCGGCGGAAGTTACGAATTTATCAGAATGTTATCTTCCATTATCCGATTTCACCAAATCAATTGTTGAGCCTGGAAAATTGGCAGCCAAAGAATTTTTCGGCACCCGTGGCTGGACAGTGAATACGATGCTGAATGCTTATGGATTTACTTCTCCCGGTTGGAGTTTTCCATGGGGATTTTATCCGGGAGGCGCAGGTTGGCTAAGTCAGCATCTTTGGGAACATTACGCTTTTACCAACGATGTTAATTATCTAAAAAATACAGCTTATCCGATCATGAAGGAAGCTTCGTTATTCTGGATCGATTATCTGACCAAAGGGAAAAGCGGCTTTCTGGTTTCGTCGCCTTCCTATTCTCCTGAACACGGCGGAATTTCTACCGGCGCATCCATGGACCATCAGATTGCCTGGGATGTACTCTCCAATACCATTCTTGCCAGTAAAGTTTTAAAAACAGATGCAGATTTTGCCAGTGAAGCGCAAAAAGTAAGAGATCAGATCCAGCCACCGCAAATTGGTAAGTGGGGACAATTGCAGGAATGGAATGAAGATGTTGACGATTCAACGGATAAACATCGTCACGTTTCACATCTTTTCGCCTTGCACCCCGGACGCCAGATTTCCCCGACTGCCACACCAGAATTTGCCAAAGCCGCCCGAGTAACATTGGATGCGCGTGGGGATGAAGGAACCGGTTGGTCGCTTGCCTGGAAGGTGAATTTCTGGGCCAGATTGCAGGATGGAAATCGCGCCTATTCATTGTTCAAAAGAATCCTTCGTCCGGTTGGTGACAAAACAGAAAATATGATGAATGGAGGCGGATCTTATTCAAATTTACTATGTGCCCATCCGCCTTTTCAATTGGATGGAAATATGGGCTCAACGGCTGGGATCGCTGAAATGCTTTTGCAATCACAAGCTGGTGTCATTGAATTATTACCCGCCTTACCAGATTCATGGCTAACCGGCGAAATAAAAGGTTTGAAAGCGCGTGGAAATGTTACGGTTGACGAACAATGGAAAAATGGAAAGTTGGTTTCGGTATCATTAGTTTCAGGGAATTCGGGGAAACAAAAATTAAAATTGGGTACGAAAACATTGGAGGTTGATTTGATTAAGGACCAGAAGAAAGTTGTTTTGGCGGGATTTTTTCAATAGAGATTTGTAGTGTAGTTTATGTTTGTTTCAATTTGAATTAATAGGAATAATCATGATTTAAAATCAATTATTCGCGTAGGTTATGTCACACTTTCAGGGTTACGCCATAGTTGTCAAACGGCTTTGCTATGATAATATCATCCCTTCGGGATTGTGGAATATTCGAAATCCCGAAGGGATGACATTATTGTAGAAAGGAGCTGGGTATACCCATTTCCCAACCCCAACGGGGTGACATAACTTTATCCACAAATTGATTTTAAATCAACATTTCAATCTGTTTATAAAACCTTGGATAACCAAAACTCATGAACATCCGGGAAGAACTTTTAAAACAACAAATCCACTTCAAAAAACACGCACTAAAAATCACTGAATTCGCGGTTTCTTCTGATAAAAATTTCAAAGAACTTATCAAATGCTTTTTATCAAACGATATTCGTGTTGCGCAGCGGGCGGCTTGGAGTGTAAGTTGGGCGGCTCAGAAAAAGCCGGAAATTGTTCAGCCTTATATCAGGGTCCTGGTGGATCAACTGAAAAGAAACGATGTACACAATGCAGTGATCAGAAACAGTTTACGTATTCTGGAAGATTTGATAATACCAGAAGAATTTCATGGCGAAGTCATGGATGCTTGTTTTCATTTTCTTCAAAAACGGGAAACTGCCATTGCAATCAAGGCTTTTGCGCTGACAGTACTTTTCAATCTTTCAAAAATATACCCGGAAATCAAAAATGAACTTCGTATTATTATTGAGGAAAATATGGAATATGAAACGGCAGCATACCGATCAAGGGGAAAGAAAATTCTGGCACGATTGTAAGATTTCACTTGAATGAATAAAATGCAGTTTGTCCGTTACCTTTCTTAATGTAGCTTTAACGATTAATTATAAATCATTCCCGGCATGTTATAAATTGTTGAAAAGATAATTTTAAAATTTACAGGTAAAAACGGGAATTTTTCTCTCTTAAAATAAAACACAATGATCATATACTGTCATTCAAATTTTGACGAAGCACTGCGAAACAGATTAACAGAGGCCCTTTCGGAAAAATATACAATTCATTTTCAATCTGACACGCAATCGAAAACAGAAGCACAAAATTTGTTTTATGAAGCCGATTATATTCTGGGAAACCCACCACTGGACTGGTTTTCTGAACCTTTAAATAATTTGAAATTCTGGCAGCTTGATTCTGCCGGTTTTGATCAATATGCTTCGGTAAGATTAAACGGGCAAACGAAAGTGGCCAATATGGGCGACTGGTTCGCGCGTCCATGTGCTGAATCGATCGTTGGTGGCGTGCTGGCACTTTATCGCGGCCTTGACAAACTTACATTATTAAAAGAAAAAACAGAATGGGTTGGAACGCCATTAAGAGCTGAATTACGTCTGCTTTCGGGACAGGAAGTTGTGATACTTGGTGCAGGAACAATTGGCAGTACGGTTAAACTTTTATTACAAGGATTTGGCTGTACGCTGCATTTAATGGCCAGAACTTCACCAGAAGCAGATCTTCACTCCAAAGAAGATTTGCTGAATGTTTTACCAAATACTGATCTGGTAATTAATACTCTACCTGGATCTGCCGCTAATTTTGCTGATCAGGCTATGTTTCAGGCAATGAAAAAAGGCAGTGTTTATGCGAGTGTTGGTCGTGGAAGTACAACCGATGAGAAGGCACTTATTGAAGCGCTTAATTTAAAACATCTCGACGGAGCCGTTTTGGATGTTACCGAAGTTGAACCGATTCCGAATGATAATCCATTGTGGAAAATGGAAAACGTTATTTTGAGTCAGCATACCGGTGGCGGACATGCGGATGAACATGTCGGGAAAGTGGACTTATTCCTTAACAATATGATGACGATAGAAGGTGGCGGTTCACCGATCAATGAAATTAACCTTGCAAAAGGATATTAAAAGCATAAAAAAAACGATTATCATGCCAATAGCTGGTTGATAATTCAAACAAAAAAATAAATGACAAGTACAGAATTGAGCACGGCAGAACGTATCCGTGAAAAATATATTGAGCATTTTGGTGATAATGCCGGCACAGAAAATTTCAGACTATTTCGCTCACCGGGAAGAATTAATCTGATCGGAGAACATACCGATTATAACAATGGATTTGTACTGCCGGCCAGCGTAGACAAGGCTGTCTATTTCGCCATTTCTCCACGAACCGATAATCAGGTTGTTCTCTATGCGGTTGATTTAAATGAAACCTACACTTTTCAGGTTGATGATATTTCAAAACCAGATCAGAAATGGACTTATTTTCAATTAGGTATCATTGAGCAGATCTATAAAAACAACTTAAATATTGGTGGATTTCAGGCTGCTTTTGGCGGGGACGTACCTCAGGGAGCCGGAATGTCTTCTTCTGCTGCTTTGGAATGTTGTTTACTATTTGCGCTGAATGAAGTTTTCAATTTAGGACTTGACAGGTTTTCTATTGTAAAAATGTCTCAAAAAGCGGAGAACGAATATGTTGGCGTTCAGTGTGGAATTATGGATCAGTTTGCTTCCGGTTTTGGGAAAAAAGAAGCTGTGATCCGTCTGGATTGCCGCTCACTGGAATACGAATATTTCCCTTTTCCAATGGATGAGTACATGCTTGTGCTTTGTAATACGCTGGTTGAACATTCCCTTGCAAGTTCAGAATATAACACCCGTCGTCTGGAATGTGAAATGGGCGTTGTGATTTTGCAAAAACATCATCCTGAAATCAAAAGTCTGCGTGATGCTACGCCAGCATTAATAGAAGCGCATAAGGACGAAATGAGTGATGTCGTTTATCGTCGTTGTAAATACATGACAGAGGAAATTGAACGCGTCCAGGTTGCCTGTGATTTCCTGACGGCTGGTGATCTTATCAGTTTTGGCAAAAAAATGTATGAAACGCACCAGGGACTTCAACATGAATATGAAGTAAGCTGCGACGAACTTGACTTTTTGGTAGATCAGACATCGGACGATCCGTCTGTAATCGGAGCGCGGATGATGGGTGGAGGCTTTGGCGGCTGCACGATCAATCTGGTAAAAAAAGACGCTGTTGAAGCTTTTGAAGCAAAAATGAAGAAAGCTTATGACGATAAATTTCAAATAAAATTGCCGTGCTATCGGGTGCAGATCACTGATGGAACCGAGGAAATTGTATTAAACGCTTAACCTTAATAATTCCGGAAAATACCCCATGAAAAAACGATCACTTATATTCGCTGCGCTGATTGGCATTGGTCTGATGAGCTGCTCAAAAACAAAAAAGGAAAAGGAAAACGAAAACGAAAGTAAAACAATGACCAGTACGATTTCGAAAGAAGTATTCGGAGACCTTCCCGATGGTAAAAAAGCGGATCTTTACACGCTGAAAAATGCCAACGGAATGACAGTAAAAATCACCAATTTCGGTGGTATTATTACTGAATTAACAGCGAAAGATAAGAGTGGAAAGTGGGAAGATGTAGTATTGGGCTTTGACTCATTAGCACCGTATATCGGAGAAAATCCGTTTTTCGGTGCGCTCGTTGGTCGTTATGGAAACCGCATTGCCAATGGGAAATTTACGTTGGACGGCAAAACATATAAGTTGCCAATTAACAACGGTCCAAATTCCTTACATGGCGGTATTCAGGGTTTTAACAAAAAACTTTGGGATGCTACTGAGATCAAAAAAGACTCACTTGTTGGTCTTGAATTGAAGTATGTAAGTAAAGACGGAGAAGAAGGCTATCCTGGAACATTAAATGTGAAAGTGACTTATACACTTTCAAACGATAACGGATTGCGCATTGATTACGAAGCGACTACTGATAAAAATACAGTTATTAACCTTACAAACCACTCTTATTTCAATTTGACTGGTCTGAAACGTGATATTTTAAATCATGAGGTTTATATCAAATCAGACAGCATGGTTCCGGTAAATGCAACTTTGATTCCAACAGGAAAATTAAGAGCTGTAAAAGGAACGCCATTTGATTTTAACGAGCCTACATTGGTAGGAAAAAGAATCAATGATGTTGCTGATGAGCAAATTAAAAATGGCGGCGGATACGATCATTGCTGGGTGATCAGCGGCGCCGATAAAAGTTTCGCTCTTTTCGCCACTGTAAAAGATCCGGAAAGCGGCCGTTTTATGGAAGTTTACACAACTGAACCTGCTGTTCAATTTTACACAGGGAATTTCCTTGATGGAAAATTGACTGGAAAAGGCGCAACTTATGCAAAACGCTACGGTCTGTGTCTGGAAACGGAGCATTATCCTGATTCACCAAATCAGCCACAGTTTCCGACTACGGAATTGAAGCCGGGAGAAACTTATAAAACGTCAACGGAATATAAGTTTTCGGTTAAGTAATGATTGAAAAATTTTTAGGAGCTGCCGGAGATTTTATCCCTGGCAGCTTTTTTGTTTGTAGATATTTGAGGTATCAGGCTTTGGCTAAAGCCGGAAAGATTGTTGCTCCTCGCCCACCCAAGGTTGAAACCTTGGGTAACCAGAACTACGAGCAAAGCCAGGCTTTAGCCATCAACTTTAACCTGAAATCAAAACCGAAAATAAATATTTCCTCAGCCAATTCACTAACCCAAGGTTTTAACCTTGGGTAGCCAAGCCTCAGAGTGAGCCAGGCTTTAGCCATCAACTTCAACACAAAATCAAAACGAAAACAAGATATTTCCCCAGCCAAATCACTAACCCAAGGTTTTAACCTTGGGTAGCCAGGCATCAGAGTGAGCCAGGCCTTAGCCATCAACTTCAACACAAAATCAAAACGAAAACAAGATATTTCCCCAGCCAAATCACTAACCCAAGGTTTCAACCTTGGGTAGCCAAGCCTCAGAGCGAGCCAGGCTTTAGCCATCAATTTCAAGTCCACTCACTCAAAAAGTAATTTGTTAACAAGATAATCCTCATGATGAATTATCTTTGCATCACAAATATTTAGAATAAATACCATCAACATGCTTAGCAGAACCGTAAAAATCAGCAACGTTACCAACTTGTCCGACGCCCGTTATTGTGCTGGTATGGGCGTGGAAATGCTTGGTTTTTCCATAGATGAAGATTCTCCAAATTATATATCTCCAAAAAAATTCGAAGAGATTTGTTCCTGGTTGGCTGGTGTACAGCTGGTTGCTGAAACAAGTCAGACTGATCCGGAATTGCTGTTAAAGGCGTTGGCTGATTATCCGGTACATTTTGTTCAGGTTGAATCACCAGGGCTTTTAACTTATTTACAAAGTGAATTAAGTTTGCCGCTGATACTTCGTGTCAGCGTGGATACTTATGATACGGACGATATTTTCTCGATTTTCAGCCGCTACGGTGATACAGTTGCTTATTTTCTTTTGGAAAGTGACGCCAACACAGATCTGAATCAGGACTGGAATAACGCACTTTCCCAGCTTGTAAAAGAATATCCGATTTTGATCGGTTTCGGGTTGGATGATGAAATTACTGTTAATAAATTAACCGAAACTTTTCCCGAAATTGGTATTGCCCTGCGCGGAAGTGAAGAAATAAGACCTGGCTATAAAGATTTTGGCAGTATGATGGATATTCTTGAAGCTCTGGAAGAAGAATAACCGAATTCTATCGCCTTATATTCCTCAGCATCATTGATAAAATCATGAAATTTGGTAAAAATTAAAATCAGATTGTCAGAAATCATTTAAAATTACCATTTAACACGATTACTAACCGATAATAAACTTCCTGCTTGCAGTATCTTGTATAACCCACTACCTTTGATTACAACATAAACGTAAACAACGAAATGGAAAAGAAATTGCACCGCATACCTGATCAGGCCGTATTTGGAGGAGTTGCTTCCGGTATTGCTCAATACTTACAAATAGATGTAGTAATCGTTCGTGTTTTATTCGTAGTGATGTTGTTCCTGCCGATTCCTCCGAGTTTTGGATGGACAGGGATTCTGTACATTATTTTATGGGCAGTACTTCCTACCGGAACTGCGGATGCTCATAACTTTGATACCATAGCAAACAAACCACACGATCCGGAGGCCGACAAAAGACGTTCCGACCAAACTGTCAAAATTCTTGGTGGCGCGCTGGTACTTTTTGGTATTTTTATGCTGGTTGATGATTTTCCGATCTGGTATGAAATTAAACCATATTTCTGGCCGGTAGCTTTAATTATTGTGGGCGCATTTCTTATTCTTCGTCAGAGAGATAAGGAACATGAAGCAAATACAACTGTTTATCCGACAACGCCACCGCCGACAGAACCGATCGAGCCGGAACCATATACACCGACTCCTGATCCGCAGCCATATACGCCATTTGGAACAACAGAATCCACACCGCCCAATACATTCCCACAGGATCCAAACAATCCAAAGGAAAATGGAGACGATGATATCATAAAAGTGAACTAGGAAAATTTAATTGAAGAGATTCTGAATAAAGCCGTAGCTCTGCTACGGCTAAACTTTCAACCGCGCGGCGGCCGCTTTCCATTTTCCACGCTCAACCATTTCAGCCATGAACTTTAAAAATATTTTCTGGGGTATCATCCTCATTATCATGGGAACTTTGTTTCTCGTTGAAGAACTTACCGGTTTTGATTTCAAAGGTTTTTTCTGGCCTATTATTCTGATCATTTCAGGAGCATTATTACTGCTCAGAAATTATATAAACTCCGACACTAACCACTCAAATATTTAATTGCCATGAAAAATTCAAGAAGTATTTTCTGGGGTGGAATGCTCATCATTATTGGTATCTTCTGGCTTCTACGAAAGCTTGATATCTTTTTCTTTCACTGGGATGCTATATTACCTTACTGGCCTGTGCTGCTTATTTTGGCTGGTATTTTACTGATCCTGACGAATAAATATACAGCTGCCAGAGGATTGGTGGGGCTACTGATTGTAATTGCAGTTTTCGGTGGCTTGACAAGTCGTACCGGTCGTGTTTTTGACCGTCACCGCGACAACTGGAATTTCAACTGGAATGATCATGACAATGATTGGGATCATGATGATGATAACGACGACGACGATGATGAGGGTGATAATGACGACGATAAAGACAGCGACTACGAGGAAGACAGTAACAGACAAGAAGAAGGCAGCTACAAAAAACCGGTAAACAACTCCTACCAGTATGAAATGGAGGACTTTATCCAGAAAGCAAATTTCAATCTGGAAGGCGGTGCCGGTTCTTTTACGGTAAAGGGAAATACTGATAAGCTTTTCGAAGCTGATACGCGTTCTTCGGTTTTAGGTTTCTTATCAAATACTTCCATCAACAAACTTGCAAACTCGGCAACGGTTAACCTGAAAATGGAAGATGGAAATGTTAAAATTCACAAAGGTGAATTGAGCAATAAAGCTGATATTGAACTTAATATAAAACCAATCTGGACAATAGATTTAGGCCTGGGTGCCGGAAGCGGAAATTTTGATTTGAGTAATTATAAAGTTGAAAATCTGAAAGTTAGTACCGGAGTCGCTGATCTGGATATTCGTTTGGGAGATAAACTTGATAATTCAAATGTTAAAATCGATGCTGGTGTTGCTTCTCTTGGACTGGAAATTCCAAAAACTGTGGGTTGCGAAATTAAACTGGATGGTGCGCTGAATTTGACTTCTTTTGACGATCTGGAAAAGATTAATGACAAACTTTACCGCTCTCCGGGCTTCGACAAAGCGACGAAAAAAATCATGATTAGTTTTGACGGAGGCTTATCAAAAGTCAAAATAAAAAGATATTAATATTAAAAAATCCTCCATTTTCACGGAGGATTTTTTAATTAACAATTACACCGGATTGAGGTTTATGCAGGTTTACAAAGTTCTTTTGGGCATTTTTATTTTTTCAATTCCATTTTCAGTTTCAGCTCAAAAAAAACAGTCAGATAAAATTTCACCTGTTGAACAAAAAATACTCGATCAGGGATTAGTGAACATTCAGACTGTAAACCCTGAAATCCTGGTTGAGCTCAAATACGCAACTCCGGATAACTTCATGAAAAAGAATGTTTACGGAGAACTGACTCACGCGTATCTTCAGCCCGAAATGGCTAAAAGACTTTCCCAGGCCAGCATTTTTATCCAGCGTGAAAATCCGGGCTATCAGTTACTTGTTTATGATGCCGCGCGCCCGAATTCTGCCCAATACAAACTTTGGGACGCATTGGATGATCTCAAAATTCCCGCACGCTCAAAAACCCAATACGTGGCCGATCCTAAAATCGGTTCAAATCATAATTTCGGTTGCGCCATCGATCTTACTGTTGTAGATCAAAATGGAAAACCACTGGACATGGGAACTCCCTATGACTTCTTTGGTCCCCTCGCCTATCCCCGTTCCGAACAGGAAATGTTAACACAGGGAAAACTTACTTCAAAACAAATCGCGAACCGCAATATTCTGCGAAAAGCGATGGTTAAGGCCGGCTTTACCGTTAATACCACGGAATGGTGGCACTTTGACGGCATGTCAAAAAAAGCAGCGCGTGCCAAATATGGTATGATCAAATAAAAATTTCATGGCTAACAGATTACGGAAAACGATTAGTATTCCGCTTTTAGATTAAGACAATACACTTTGACTTTCCCCCTATTCAATAAAAATATTTATCTCTCATAGGGGTAAAACAGATCCCGCTTGTCATCGTTAAAAGAAACTTTAACTGTGGCAGCAACCGCTCTTCTCAATCCGGATTTTATAATCGAAAGAGATTATCTACTTTTGGCCGAAAAACAAAAGAGGAAAACTGTGCAAACTTCTGATCCGGAAATTGTTCAAGCTATAAGACGCGGAGATGAGGCTGCTTTCGAGCGGACTTTCCGTTTCTATTATCAGCGTTTATGCAATTATGCGAGTTCTTTGCTGAAAGATGCCGAGGATGCGGAAGAAATTGTACAAACCGTTTTTATCACAATTTGGGAAAAAAGAGAAGACCTGGAAATTACACTTTCTTTAAAATCATACTTATACCGCGCCGTCCATAATCACTGTCTGAACCGCTTTAAACATGCGGCCGTGAAAGACGCTTATCGGGAATATTCAGTAAATTATTTGCCGCAGTCGTATGAATCGGTAACCGAAGTTATTCATGCTGACGAGCTTTCCGAACGTATTGAAAAAGCGATACGCAAATTGCCCGAGCAATGCCAGAAAGCATTTCGCATGAGCCGGTTTGACGAACTGAAATATCAGGAAATTGCTGATCAGCTGAATATTTCAATAAAAACAGTTGAAAACCAGATCGGTAAAGCACTCAGAATTTTACGTACAGAACTGGCCGATTATCTGCCTTCTTTACTTTTGCTTGTTTATTTTTTACATCAACAGTTAATCCAACCGTAACCATGAACAATTCTCATGACAACATTTCGGATGAGCTGTTAGCACGCTTCCTGGCCGAAACTGCTAATGAACAGGAAATTGCAGAGGTAAAAAACTGGTTGGACAGCGCTCCCGAAAACAAGAAACAACTTGCTGATTTTGAATTAATTTGGGAGAAAACTTCAGAGTTAAGCAGCAATCATATTACGGTCGATACAGATGCCGCCTGGGATAAAATCCGCATGCAAATGAAGGCAAAAAATCCTGCACCTGAAAACCTTCCGGATTTAAAACAGGAAACAATCACAAGAGAATTACCGGTAAACAAAAAGTTCTCCTTCCCGGTATGGATCGCAGCTGCTGTCTCTGTTACGATCCTGGCTTTCGGCTGGTTTATATTTAAAACACAAAGTGATACGCCTGAACAAATTCAGATTGCTACAACCAATAATACTGGCGAAACCACTTTACCGGATGGAACCAGGGTATTTTTAAATTACAATTCATCAATAAGCTATCCTGAAAATTTTTCGGGAGATATTCGTTCTGTCGCATTAAAAGGT
Organism: Dyadobacter subterraneus; assembly: GCF_015221875.1. Lineage (NCBI taxonomy): Bacteria > Pseudomonadati > Bacteroidota > Cytophagia > Cytophagales > Spirosomataceae > Dyadobacter > Dyadobacter subterraneus. The sequence goes on along the minus strand of NZ_JACYGY010000001.1, from coordinate 293,438 downwards.
GAGGCATTTTTCGATGTAAAGCCAGACGCCTCTCACCCCTTTGTAATCGATGCGAATGGAACTATGGTCCGGGTTTTGGGTACTTCGTTTAATGTTAAAGCCTACAAAAAAGAACTTGTCAGGGTGGATGTAAAAACCGGGAAAGTGAGGGTTTCTAAAAACAACAAAAAAATTGAACTCACAAAAGGAGAAAGCGCGGAAGTGCTGAATGATACACTGAAAAGTATGCGTGCCGATGCTAACATTATGAGTTACAAAACGCAGGTTTATGATTTCAATTCTACAAATCTGGGAGATGTTGTAAATACATTAAGGGAAGGATATCACTCGGATATTCGCCTGTCGAACCAAAAACTTGCCCAGTGCAGATTAACGATCAGTTTCCAGAAAGAACCGCTTGATACCACCTTGTCGGTAATTGCCGAAACACTGGAATTGCATTTGAGGAAAGAGGGAAAAACATATTGGCTGGAAGGAAGCGGTTGCCAGTAAGGGCTGCCTTTCTAACCGAAACTAATTCCGGATGCCTTGAAAAGAATTTACTATATATTCTCCCTGTTTTTTATTTGTTCCCTAATCTCGTTTTCCCCGCAGGTTCAGGCTCAGGAATTATTGGAAAAGCGTATTTCTATCCGGGTTACCAATCAGCCGCTGGATAACGTTTTAAGACAAATTGAAAATCTCGGCGGATTTAGTTTTTCCTACAATCCTGATATTCTTGAAATCAAAAGCCGGGTTTCTGTTAATGCTGCAAATCAAAGTGTGCGAGAAATCCTGAATGAATTATTTAAGGGGAAAGTTATTTTCAGAGAACGGCACAGGTATATTATCTTACTTAAAAATACAAAAAAGGAAGAAGGGAATCCACTCAATTTCAATTTGAACGGATATATCATCAATAAAAAAACTGGCGAAAAATTAGCTAATGCCAGTATTTATGAGCCTGTTACGTTGGCTTCTACCATTAGTAATCAATACGGATATTACCGCATTCGTTTACCAACAACCCCGTCATCCGTACGCCTGGAAGTCCGGAAAGATCAATACATTGGAAAATCGGTGGTCATATCAAACCGGAAAAATACTTATTTACCAATATTATTAAATCCCGATACACTTAAAGCGCTGTCATTCCGAAAGCTGAATATCATTACCAAATCCGACACACTCAATAGCCCAAAGATAGAAATCCCTCAGTTTGAATATACAACAACAACTTATGTGTCGTCTGATACCATTATAGAAACCGATTCTCTTCGTTTTCAAAGTAAATTAAGAACTACCTATCAGCGTGTCCGAAAAGATTTTAGCAGCGCTTTTGCCTCTGCGAAACAAGCTATTAATACCAAAAATATCACGGATACTTTATACCGGCCGGTTCAATCATCGATCCTGCCTTTTATCAGTACTAATCGCGAACTTAGCGGAAACGTTGTAAATGATTTTTCATTCAACGTTTTTGCCGGTTATTCGTTAGGAACTAATAAGCTGGAAATTGGCGGATTATTTAATGCAGACCGCGGACATGTAAAAGGTGTCCAACTCGCTGGAATTGGCAATTTCGTTGGCAATAATGTTACGGGTTTTCAGTACGCATCCGCTCTTAACGTGGTGATGGGAAATGTCAGAGGACTGCAATATTCTACATTATTAAACTTTACTGCGGGTAATTTTAAAGGCGTCCAATGGGCCGGTATAGGAAATGTGATGCTGGGAGATTTACGTGGCTGGCAAATTTCAGGAGCCTACAATTTCGCCAGGACGGTCAAAAGCGGACATCAATTTAGCGTTGTAAACTATGCTGATTCCTCGGCGACAGCTTCAATAGGCATTTTTAACTACATCCGAAAAAACGGTTACCGCAGATATGAAATTTCAACAGACGAATTTAATTACTTCAATACCACGTTTAAAACGGGGATGAGTTCATTTTACAATGTTTTCACTTTGGGTTTCAATTGGAAAATAGCTAATAAACCATTTGGAAGTATTGGTTACGGATTTGGAACAGCGGTTAAATTGGGACGTGGCTGGATGTTTAATGCAGATATCACAGCCAACGCGGTTGCGCTCGATAAAGTAAGTTTAAAAAGTCACAATGCCGCAGGATTATTCCGACTTACTACGGGTATTGAGAGAAAAACCGGAAAACGCTTCTCTGTCGCCTTTGGGCCTTCTTTAAATTTATTAACTGGGAATGAATTAGGAACCTCCTATGATACCCGGAAACTTCTGTCAACATTTTGGCTTGGAGGAAAACCTGATCATACCAAGAAAAACTATGGATGGATTGGCTTTCAATTTGCGGTTAGATTCCGGGATAGGATGTAAAGGTTTCACGCAAAGCAAAAAAGCGGACGCCGCGCGGATAAAACGCAAAAGGCGCAGAGTTTTAATCTCAGCGCCCTTTGCGTTTTTTAATCTTTGCGTGAAATCGTGAAACCTTTAAAATCCTATTCTTCCTCTCCCATACCTTCCTCTGTTTCCATCCGCATAATACCGCAGCTCTTCAAGTTCTTTCTCAAATCCTCCTGAAAGAATCGGGAAACGGCACCAGGAGCGTGGATCAAGATTTAAATCGTCCAGATGGAAGGATGGCGCATATCGCTCACGTTTCCACTGATTCCGGCTCCAAAGTTTGAAAAAACGTTCTGTCCAGCCCAAAATCTGAGATTCTGAATAAACTTCCTTATAACGAACCAGCACATTTTTGTAACAGTCAACCGGCGATTTTTTATCACGGATAGCCACTTTTTCCAAAGCGTTCAGAAAATCGTATGGCATCAGATCAGCTTCGTCTGTCTGGTTTAATTCCAATGGACGAAGTTCCGCCGTTGGCTGTAAGGAATTTACTTTTTTCAACCCTTCAATCCGGATATGTTTTCCTTTTACTTCACAACCTACCGTTTCCAGCCAGCGCAGCCACTGACGCAGATAATGTTTGTCAATCCCGGCAAGCGGACTGATACTTCCGGCAGTATCACCATCCATCGTCGCATAACCCACAGCAACTTCCGAGCGGTTTGATGTTGCCAAAAGTAAATGATTCGACAAATTGGTAATCAGCCAGACGCCAGGAGCACGCACCCTCGCCTGAATATTCTGCAAAGCGATATCATCGGTTTTCCACGATAATTGTCTGCCGATCTGTTCTTCGATCAAACTTTTATACGTTTCAACCAATCCGTTTATGTTAATATTATAAAACGTTGAACCAATTGATTCCGCAAGTGACTGAGCCGATTCCAGCGTATCAGTTGAACTGTTCTCTGTTCCCTGATAAATATTATGAACCAAAGCAAGCGCTAAATCTTCCTCCGTTTTCGCCGACTGGATGTCTTTGATATAGGAAAGTTTTTCCTTGAAACGCTCCAAACCAATACTTTCATCAGCCAGGCGAATCATCAAACCACATAAAGCTGTACAAGCGCAGGAATCAGCACCGCCCGAAAGAGAAATTGTAAATCCGTTGGACCGGCTTTTTCTCAGATAATCAAAAAGTCCGAGTGATACTGCTCTGGCAAATTCCTCTTCTTTCAACGCTCCACCTTTTTCAAAAGCTTCCAATTCTGCAACTTGTTGTGGAACAGGATCAATTTCAGGAAAATCAAAACGGGCTGGAACTCGCCAGGTTTTATCTTTTATGAAAGATGAGATTTTATTTTGAAGCTGATTTAAGCGTGTATTATCGGTATCAACAACCGCAGTAATAATCAGATGATCTTCATAACTGAAACGATCACTGGTTACCAGCATTTCACCGTTTGACGCAATCATTGCATCACCATCATAAATTGCTCTTCCGGCTTCATTTCCCAATAAATTGGTATAAACATAACTGCAACCAAAAGATCTGGAACCATCCAGAACGAGCCTTTCACGGGTCAGAAATTTATGGAAAGCAAAGTGACTTGCACTTGGATTCAGAATAATATCAACGCCTCTTTCATAATGACGACGGCCAGGACGGTTAGAAACCCAGGCGTCTTCACAAATCTCAAACCCAATTCTTACACCAGAAAGATCAAAAATGATATCACCAATAGGATATAACATCTGATCAATTTCAATGCTTTCTACCAAGCCAACTGGCCAGGGACGAAACCAGCGGGCTTCATAATGAATCCCGTTATTGGCCAGATTTTGTTTACAATAAAATCCAATAATCTGTTTATTGGCAATGAGACAGGCTGTGTTATACAAACTATTATTGTGACGAACCGGTAACCCTACGGCAACAACAATTCCGGCAGTTTCATTAACGATTTCATGAAGACATTTCAACGCTTGTTCGGCCAAATCAGCTGCGAAAAAATAGTCTTCACAGCCATAACCGGAAATACATAATTCAGGTAAACATATCAAACTCACATCCTGCTTTTTTGCCTCATCAATCGCCTGAATAATATGTTTGGTGTTGGATTCCCACGACATTGGCGTCTGGTTAACTACACCCGAAGCTACTTTTATAAATGACATAATCAATAATCCGGTTTGTGATCTGCAATTTGGGTTTTACAATTCTAATTCTCTGCCAACATAACAAAAAAAAGATGAGAAGAATTAAACAGGAAGCGATGAATTGCAAAATCCCATTAGGACGAGAAACCATTTAATAGAAATAATCATAATAAATAAAATAATAATTACAAAATGTTTATTTTTATGACTGTCAATTCACCAATCAATCACACTTATGAAACCATCATTATGTTTACTTTACATTTTGTTTTTTTTGAGTGTAACGCTTTCGTGCACTAATGAGAAACAAGAACCAGAATTAAAAAAAGCCGCATTAACGAAGGAAGAAGCCCTCAATTTGGTTCAGTCGCAAATCCTTTACGTAACCAAAATTGAAAGAAAATCCGGCAACGAAACCGTTGATTTAACAAATTTGCCCGCATTTGATGCCTACCGGAAAAGTGTATTTTTTCTTTTTCGACAAGGATATATTCTGATTTATTCGGGTAGCGAAATACCAAACACTAAATTCCCTTCGACCGCAAAAACATTTTCTTTCTCAGTTAAAATTCCACTGCCTCTGAATCTTGAATATTATTGGGACGACGTGGCTGGGACCATTGTAACCAAAAGTTATGTGGGTTCAAGTACGATCCCTATTCCGTTTGAGAACCCTGCAAAACTTGATCTCGCAAGCATTATCAGCTATACCACACTCGAGGCAGCCCAGGCAGCCCCTACACCACCAAGTTTAAAATTTACGGTGGACCTCACAGATCCAAAACTTGGCCCCGTTACTTACTCATATACTTTGAAACCAGTTTGGTCGTATGAAAAAGTTGGTGACATATCAAACTATTATAATTTCGTGGTGTTTTAAAAAAACTTGATTCTTTTGATAATCAAATATTGTTTTGATAAAATTGAGATCAGCCAACGAAGGCTGATCTTTTTTGTGCAAATCATTTTTATTTTCTACACAAAAAGTCACCGATCACAGACGCCGTTTTCATCACGGTATATTTTTTACCTACTTTTGCAGATAAATCAATTTTAACCAGTCCGATTCTTTGCAATTTCCTTCCTTTATCGCCAAACGCATCCGGAACAATGAAGCCGGTTCATTTTCAGCAACGGTTTCACGTATTGGCGTGGCCAGTATTGCGATTGGCGTCGCAGTCGGGATAATATCTTTTGCAGTTTTAATCGGTTTTAAGAAAACAATTCAGGAAAAGGTTTTCCTCTTTGGCGCTCATATCAACATCACAGCTTTCGCGCAGGGAAATACCTATGAAGAAGGCGCGATGAATGTAAAAAATCCCGTTTCTGACGCTTTAAAGACAATGCCGGAAATAAGTCACTGGCAAGCCGTAGCGCATAAATCCGGAATTTTAAAAACGCCTGATGAAATAAAAGGTGTTGTATTGAAAGGAGTAGGAAAAGATTACGACTGGAGTCTTTTCAAACGTTCATTAATAGAAGGAAGATTGATCGGCTCAAAAGATTCTTCTTCAATCAAATATGGTTATTCTTCTGAAATTTTGATCAGTCGGAAAATTGCTTCACAGCTTAGGTTAAAACCTGGGGATGACGTAATTATGTATTCTTTGCAGGATCCGCCGAGGCCAAGAAAACTCACCGTTACCGGAATTTATGATACCCAAATGGAGGAATTTGATGATCGTCTGGTTATTGGTGATCTCAGACTTGTGCAGCGGCTAAATGGCTGGGGTGCAGATTCCATTGGGACTTATGAGATTTATTTAAAAGATTTCAAACAACTGGATCAGGTCGCGCTTCAATTAAAAAGAATTCTTCCTCCGGCCGTTTATCTTCAAAAAGTTACGGACACATTTCGTCAGTTATTTGACTGGCTTTATTTGCTGGATAAAAACACAGCCGTTTTCCTAACCCTGATTTTGTTTGTAGCCTGCTTCAATATGATCTCCATTTTATTGGTAATGATCATGGAAAGGACACCCTTAATCGGGCTTTTGAAAACACTCGGTAGTCCCAATAAACAAATCCGAATGGTATTTTTACGCGTAGGTTTGTATATGGTCAGACAAGGATTATTGATCGGAAATATTGCGGGATTATCTTTCTGCTGGCTGCAGCACCATTATAAAATCATTCCGCTGGATCCTGTAAATTATAATATGGATACGGTCCCAATAGATTTTGACTGGCCAACTTTTGTGTTGATCAACGTGACCACAATCATCGTTTCCGCACTCATACTGATGATTCCAACACTGATCATCACAAGAATCCAGCCCATAAAAGCATTATTATTTAAGAAATAATTTTTGGTTTACACGGAGAACCACAGAGATTAAAAGAGGAACACAGAGTTTTTATTGAATCAAAAATAACTCTGTGCCCCTCTCATTTTCTCCGTGGTTCTCTGTGTAACCTAAAAAATCACCAGATTACTTTATTCAATAACTCAGCAGCTCTCAGAAGCGTGTCGTCGTTTTTGGCGAAGCAAAATCTTAATACACGGAAATTCGTTTCTTCACCATAAAATGCGGATAGTGGAATGGATGCAACACCTGCTTCTTTTGTCAATCTTTCAGCCAAAACCAGGTCATTTTCCTCCGACAGGTTTTTATAAGATACATTTTGAAAAAAGCTCCCTTCCGACGGTTTCAAAATAAATCCAATATCCTTTATCGCCTCGTTAAAAATATTTCTTTTCCTTTCATAAAACGCGGAAAGCGTTTGATAATGCTCCGGTTGTCTCAGGAATTCTGCGATAGCAAATTGAAAAGGCGTGATCACACTGAAAACCATAAACTGGTGTATTTTCCGAAACTCAGCCGTAAATTCTTTGGGTGCCAGACAATAGCCAACTTTCCAGCCGGTAACATGGAATGTTTTTCCAAAAGAGCCACATAAAAATGTTCTGGACGCTAAGGAAGGAATTGAAGCAGCAGAAACATGTTTTAAATCATCAAAAATGATATGCTCATAAACCTCATCGCTGATCACAAAAAGATTATTTTTATCAGCCAGGAAATCCAGTTGTTTTAAATCGAATTCCGTCCAGACTTTCCCAGTTGGATTATGCGGTGTGTTTATAATGATAGCCCTGGTTTTATTCGTCACTTTTGATTTTACAATTTCCCAATCGATGTATTCATATTGCGGGTCAAGCGTTACGAAAACCGGGATTCCGCCATTCATTTCAATCGCCGGAACGTAACTGTCGTATGCCGGTTCAAAAACAATCACCTCGTCTCCCGGATTTACAACCGTCGAAATAGCCACATAAAGCGCTTCTGTTGCACCGCTTGTTATGGTAATTTCTGATTCCGGATGATATTCGGTTTTTGTTGCGGCAAAAACTTTTTGTGAAATCGCTTCCCTTAATCCCATCACACCAGCCATCGGTGCATACTGATTTTTCCCCTGATCAATATATTTATCAACCAGTTTTTGCAATTCCGGTGAACAATCAAATTCAGGAAAACCCTGTGCCAGATTTATTGCCTTATGATCTTCGGCAAGTCTGGACATGCGGGTAAAAATGGTAGTGCCGACTTTGGGTAATTTTGACTGAATTGCTGATTTAGCAGAAGGCATAATGTTGATGGCTGATTGATTAGAAAACAGAACCGGCAATCCGGCTGGTTCAAATATAATTGAAACAGTCAGATCGCCGGTGCCGGAGGAATATTTTGATGCGTTATTTTTTCTCTTTCCAGTTATAAACGGATTTCAGTAATTCTTTACGATCAGGTGTTCCGTCAAAATTTTCATCAACAAAAACGTAAGATACTTTTCTATCTTTTCCGATCACAAACAAAGAAGGCGTAAAAACTTCTTCTGAGATTCCTGCGATACGATCCCAGATTGGCGAAGTTTCTGAATATACTCCGTACGATCTTGCTACGTTAAAATCCTTATCGTGAATAATCGTAAAGTCGAGATTCAATTTTTTGGAAATCCTTGAAATTTCTTTGGGAGACTCATTGGTTAATACTAAAAGCTGTCCACCAAATGCTTCAATCTTCGGTGCAAGTTCCTGCAACGCTGCCAAATGCTTCGGCGCGTAACTTCCCCAGCATGGACAATAGAAACTCAAAACCAATGGATTGTAAGCAATCAGTTCCATTAATGATTTGGAATCATCGGCAACAGAAAATCCTGAAACGGAAGTAACCTGAACGCCGTCTGCCGATTTAAGATAGAAAATAGGAGCAAAATCACCAGTTTTCAGTTCCTCCACACGCTCATCCAATTCTCTTTCTTTTAGCTGAATGGTAGAAATATTACCCAGCTCATCTTCGATTTCGTAATACATAATCGTTAGGGTGTTGTGTACCTGTTTGAGTTTCTAAGTACAAATATATTATTAATCTATTTAATCTACAATATTAATAGACTTTTAATTTGCAAAGTTTTTTTCTAGTAGAAAGAAGGGGCATTTTTGTTTACTTAATATTATGAACATTGGCTGATGTTTATACCCAATATACCCTTTGATCTGACCCAACTATTATGAAACGTAAATTTCTACGACTCTCGTTTTTCGTTATTTATCTTTCATTTTCAAGCCATTCCCAATCTGTAAACTGGCGGGAAATTTATCCGGGTGTCTGGAAGGGTGTTGTGGGTAAACCCGATGTTTATAACTTATTAAATGCTGCGGATGTTCAGCCATCGCCTGCATTGCAAAAACTTCAAAAAGCAGCTTTTCCACTTAATAATACGGATATATCGGTTGAAGTAAAAAATGGAAAAACCTATTTGCGTTTTCCTCTGCAACGAAATGAACAGTTATATGGCTTCGGCCTGAATTTCCAGACGATTCATCAGCGAGGCAGAATTATGCAGCTTCATGTTGATCATTATGGAAAGTCGGATAACGGGCGAACCCATGCTCCCACCCCATTTTACATTTCCTCGCTGGGTTATGGCGTTTTCGTTAATTCTTCAAAATATATTGATGTTTACGCAGGTTCCTCAGTCAGAAAAGACAGCAAAAATCCTCCGGAAGTACAAGACCGAAATACTGATGACAGTTGGAGTGCGCATCCATATTCTGATGCCGTGGAAATGCTGGTTCCGGCGGAAGGTATTGAAATGTATGTATTCGCAGGTCCAAAACCGGTTAATGTCATTGAGCGGTTTAATTTGCTGAGCGGAGGAGGTTGTCTGCCTCCAAGATGGGGTTTAGGATTTACCCAACGCGTAAACCGTTTGTATACCGACGCTCAGGTAAAAGCCGAAGCCAAGGCATTTTCTGACAAAGGTTTCCCGCTGGATTTTATCGGGCTGGAACCGGGCTGGCAAAGCAAATCTTATCCCTGCACATTTGAATGGGATAAAACTCGTTTTCCAAATCCTGAGAAAGTTGTAAAAGAAATGGATGAAGTCGGTGTAAAAATCAATTTGTGGACAAATCCATACGTTTCGCCGGATGCTGAAATTTATTCCGCCATAAAACCTTTTACAGGTTCTCATACAGTCTGGAATGGTATCGTGCCAGATCTTTCAATGCCCGAAGCCAGAAAAATTTTATTTGACCAGTTTGAAAAAGAACATGTGAAAATTGGCGTGAGCGGGTATAAAATTGATGAAGTCGATGGCTATGATTCTTATGTCTGGCCAGATGTTGCTACTTTTCCATCCAGACATACTTCTGAACAAATGCGACAGACTTATGGCTTGCTGGTTCAGAAATATTCCTATGAAATGTTCAGGAAAAATAACCGACGGACTTATAGTTTAGTCCGTGGCTCAAATGCAGGCGGTTCTTCGTTCCCATATGTGATTTACAACGACAATTATAGTCACGAAGAATTTATCACTGCATTGATCAACAGTGGTTATGCAGGGGTACTTTGGACGCCGGAGGTACGTGCATCAAAAACGAGTGAAGAATGGCTGAGAAGATTTCAAACCGTTTGTTTTTCGCCCATGGCGATGATCAATGCGTGGGCAAGCAGTACGCAGCCCTGGACTTTCCCGGAAGTAGCGGAACAGGTGAAAGAAGTTGCGCAATTACGGATGCGGATGATGCCTTACTGGTATTCTACTTTTGCAAAATATCATTATGAAGGAACGCCGCCTTTCCGTGGAATGAGCCTGGAAGATGGATTTGGCAGCGATTTGACAAAAGAAAAAACCGCAACAAATCTGGAAGAAAATCCATACGAAGAAGCAACTTCCAGAGAAGTAAAAGATCAGTATATGGCCGGGGAATACTTGCTGGTCGCTCCGATGTTTACCGGGCAAACTTCAAGAAAAGTAATTTTACCAAAAGGAAAATGGTACGATTTCTATAACGGAAATTTTGTTGGCGACGGTCAGGTTATTACCATCACACCCGGACTTGCCAAGATTCCAGTTTTTGTAAAAGAAGGAGGAATTATTCCTTTAATGCCGCCGCTGTTACATGCGCCAAAAGCAGGAGAAAAAGTTGATCTGGAAATTCGGGTTTATGGTAAAAAACCTGCTGTTTCAAGATTATATGATGATGATGGTGAAACTTTCGCTTATGAAAAAGATCAGTATTCGTGGCGGGATTTGATTGTTGAAGAAAAAAACGGCGTTTTGAAAGGGCGTATTTCTGAGGCTGAAAACGGAAAACCTAATAATTTCGGAAGGGTGAAATGGCACTTCATTACCAAATCAATTAAATGACATTCAGATTTTTAAAATTTTGGGTGATATGCTGAATTGACGAAGTATTGAGGAGTAAATCTTTGGTAATAAATTCCGGATATATGCTTCCGGGATTTATTTTATCAATTTCTTCCCAATGAAATAACAGCTCTGTTTCATCTTCTGTCACAATAAAATCATCCTGGTTTTCAAGATCAGAAATCTCCATTTGGTAATAAAACCCGATTTCATGATGTTTGATATTGTTGTATTCGAAGAAGTTCTCAACCACCCAGAGAAGATTACCAACGCTAACCGTTTTGCCAATTTCTTCCAGCATTTCACGTAAAAGCGTTTCTCTGGAAAATTCAAACAGATCAACCCGCCCGCCCGGAAGGCTCCAGAAATTATCAGTTGGCGTTTTGTGCAGAAGTAATTTTCCGTTATGCATAGCAACACCAGCTACCCGGAAGTTAAAAAGTGAATTTTCAACCGGCAGACAAATCGCAGAAGAACCGTTCATGAATTATTGAATACTAGGAAACATTTACAGTTTTACCGGCAGTAGACTCCCGGATCATCAAAGAAGTTTTTAATGATCTGCTTTCAAAAATAGTAGGTTTTTTAGGATGTTCAATCAGTTTGATCAAAAGTTCAGTCGCCTGGTTTCCCATATCCATGGCAGGTTGAACGACTGCTGTTAATGGCGGATTTAGTAATTCAGCAACACCAATATTGGTAAACCCAACAATGGCAATTTCTTCGGGAATGCGGATATGTTTTCGGTGTAAAACAGAAAGACAACCCGTTGTGATTCTGTCGCTGGCTGTGAAAATAGCATCCGGAACTTCCTCCATATCCAGTAATTCCTGCACAGCAGTTTCATTTTCACTCACAACCATACCGCCGTGGTGACAATATTTTACATAAGATTCATCAAATGGAATACCATGATCTTCCAAAGCTTTTCGATAGCCTGCAAGTCGTTCCATTGTGATCGACAAATAGATCGGGCTGGTAATATGCGCAATCTTTCTTTTCCCCGTTTTGATCAAATGCTCTGTGGCCTGATAACTTCCACCAAAATTATCCGCAACGATTTTATGTGTATCAACTTTTTTGGGAACACGGTCGAAGAAAACAATTGGAAGTCCTTTATCGAGCAATTCCTCAAAATGCGATATATCCGTTGTAAGGCTCGATAAGGATACGAGCAAACCATCCACTTTTCTCGAAACAAGATAATTGGTGTTGGCAACCTCCCGCTCGTAAGATTCATGACTTTGAAAAATCACAACATGGTAGCCCATATTGTAAGCGATGGATTCAATGCCATTAATAAGCTGAGAGAAAAAATTATTGGCGATTTCAGGTAAAATTACACCGATGGATTTGCTCTTACTGTCCCGTAAACTCAACGCAATCGGATTAGGCCGGTAATTCATTTTCTCGGCATATTCCAAAACGAGTTTCTTGGTTTCAGTATTGATCTCATAACTATTCCGCAACGCACGGGAAACCGTGGAAGTGGATAAATTTAAGGCCCGGGCAATATCTTTTATGGTAATCGTTTCCAAAGAATATATTTGTTTATTGCAATTTATTCCTGAATTAACTCTACAAATCCTTCCAATGAGTGAAGATACAAAATTCGACTACAAATCTGCAACGATCCGCTGGCAAACTTCAAACTTGAATGAATGGTAACGTTCCCGATAACGATTGCACAAAAAAAGGCCGGGCATTGTTTGATGTTTCTGATTATTAAATCTAAACTCGTTAAAATTCATATTTGTTTTCCGGCACATTCTTTTTTATTGATTGAAATACCGGAAAAGCTACAAGAACCATTTAGATGAATAGTACAAATTTATTCGACCTGACCGGAAAAACTGCGCTGGTAACAGGTTGCAACCGGGGAATAGGTAAAGCAATGGCCGAAGCTCTGGCAGAGGCAGGCGCAGATATTATAGGCGTTTCGTCCTCCCTTCCCGCTACTGAAAGTGAAATTCAAAAATCCATTACAGAAATAGGACGGAAATTTTACCCGTATCAGGTTGATTTGGGGGATCGTGAAAGTCTGTATTCTTTTATCAAAAAAGTAAAAGAAGAACATCAAACGATTGATATTCTGGTGAATAATGCCGGCATCATTTTACGCCAACCGGCTGCCGAACATTCAGATGAATACTGGGACCAGGTTTTAAACATTAATCTGGACGCTCCGTTTATCCTTTCGCGTGAATTTGGTAAGGAAATGGTCACCAGAGGTTATGGTAAAATTATTTTCACCGCTTCATTATTGACTTTTCAGGGTGGTATTAATGTTCCCGGATACACGGCGTCTAAAAGTGCCATAGGTGGTTTGGTAAAGGCGCTGGCCAATGAATGGGCTGGAAAAGGTGTTAATGTAAATGCCATTGCTCCGGGTTACATCAATACTGATAATACCGAAGCGCTTAGAAATGACCCGGTCAGAAGTAAATCCATTCTCGACAGAATTCCTGCCGGAAGATGGGGTTTGCCGGAAGATTTTAAAGGCCCGGTTTTATTCCTTGCTTCGGATGCTTCCAATTATGTTAATGGAACCACTTTGACGGTGGATGGTGGATGGATGGGGAGGTAATTTTGATTGAGTGAATGATAGAATGAGTGAATGTTGGCTCGGTCAATTTTGAATGATAGAATGTTGGCTTGGTTGAAGTAAAAGATATTGGAATTATATAAAGTGCTGTTTTGTGAAAAGCTAACCGTTAATCGCTAACAGCCAAAAGCTAAAATTATGGAAATCAGATTTGAGAGTAGCCGTAAAGAAGTTTCCCAGATGAATACTGAAACTTTGCGTGAGAATTTTTTAATTGAAAATATTTTTGAAAATGATAAAATCAGCTGGGTTTATTCGCACTATGATCGTGTAATGATCGGCAGTGCAATTCCGGCAACTTCTCCTCTGACTTTGGAAACTTTTGATTCGCTGAAAAGTAATTACTTTTTAGAGAGACGGGAAATTGGTATCATCAATATTGGTGGAGACGGAAAAGTTACGGCGGATGGAGAAGAAATTGCGATCAGTAAAATGGGTTGTATTTATGTTGGAAAAGGTACTGAGAAAGTGGTTTTTTCTAGTGACGACAGTGCCAATCCGGCAGCATTTTATTTATTATCTTCCCCTGCACATCATACTTATCCAACCCGTTTATTTACCAAAGAAGATGCAACGCCTGTAACAATTGGAAGTCCTGAAACTTCCAATCACAGAACGATTTATAAATATATTCACCTGGACGGAATTCAAAGTTGTCAGCTTGTAATGGGTCTTACTGTTTTAAAAACAGGAAGCGTTTGGAATACTATGCCGTCGCATGTACATGACAGACGAATGGAAGCCTATTTATATTTTGACGTTCCTGCAAACCAGCGCGTTTTACACTTAATGGGAGAACCTTCGGAAACCCGTCATTTATGGATTTCTGACCGCCAGGCAATCATTTCTCCACCTTGGTCGATACATTCGGGATGTGGAACTTCAAATTATTCTTTCATCTGGGGCATGGCCGGAGAAAATAAAGATTATACCGATATGGACGCAGTCGCGATCAGCGATTTGAAATAATAATACAAAAATGGAGGGAGTTTGGAAAGTCTGCTGGCTTAACCAAACTCTTTTTTATTGGTTTAATGCTAAATGAATTTCACTGGATTTGATAACCAGACCCGCAAAGAATCAAACTTCCTGACTGTTTAAGGTCAAATTTTAAACCCCAGCAATAAAATTTGCCGACTGGCAACGTTCCCGATAACGATTGCACAACAAAAGACAATTTTTTATTTGATAATTATAATTAATAGCTCTAAACTCGTCTTGTTCGATTGATATCTGTTTTCTGTTTTATATATGATTTATCAAAAAAAGTCAATTATCAAAACTGGTGCGGAGCACCGAAATAATTGTAGAAGAACAAAGAAATAGAATAATTCAAAAAGGTGCGGAGCAACGAAATAATTGTAGAAAGAACATACATATCGGATAATTCAAAAAGGTGCGGAGCACCGAAATAATTGTAGAAACTAGCAATAAACTTCTCAAATCAGAAAGGTGCGAAGCAACGAAATATTCAAACAGCAACGATGGACCAAAAAGGAAAACAATTTATTGCCGATTCTGATATAGCATGGGAAGATTTAGGCGGCGGCGTTAAACGAAAAATAATGTCCTACGATGAAAATGTAATGATGGTAAAAGTTGCATTTGAAACCGGCGGAATAGGTTCGTTACATAATCACGTTCACAGACAAATCAGCTATGTAGACAGCGGCATATTTGAAATCACAATTGAAGAAAATAAGAAAATACTAAAACAGGGAGATGCATTTTTCATCCCTCCCAATCTTGTCCACGGCGCTTTATGCATTGAAAAAGGAACATTAATAGACATTTTCACACCGTTCCGTGAAGATTTCATATCGAAATAAATTAAACAAAATACTACTCAAAAACTTGACATTCCTCGATGAAATACATTAGCCAGATTCTCAAAATATCATTTTTCTGCTCCATTCTTTTTGTTTCAGCCACACACACATTCGCTCAAAATACCCAGGCAAAAGCGGCTAATGGGAAACAATTCATTGTGGATGCAGACATTCCATGGCAAGACCTGGGTGGTGGATTAAAACGTAAGATCATGTCCTACGATGAAACGATGATGATGGTAAAAATTGATTTCCAAAAAGGCGGAATCGGGACACCACACAAACATGTACATACCCAAATGAGCTACGTTGTCAGCGGCGTTTTTGAGGTTACGATTGGAGACAAAAAACAGGTTTTAAAACAAGGAGATGGCTATTATATTCCTTCCAACATCATGCACGGCGCAGTTTGTCTGGAACCCGGCGTTTTGATCGATATGTTTACGCCGATGCGTGAAGATTTTGTAAAATAAAAACCCTCTTCTTATATCTGATTGAAGATCAATACTATTCCTTTCCGCATGAAACCAACGATCGCTTTTCTTCTTTTCTGTTTTCTGTCTATCGCTGCAAAAGCTCAGGCTCCGTGGTCAAGACGTATGGCAGATTCATTTATTGCCCGTAACAAAGATTCCATTCTGGTAGGAAAAAGCACGCTTACACGCTGGGATTATGAACAGGGATTGATGTTGAAAGCAATAGAAAAAGTTTGGTATCGAAGCGGAGAAGGAAAATATTTTGAATATATCCGAAAAGATCTGGATCAGTATGTGAAGGAAGACGGAAGTATCAGAACATACAAACCGGAAGATTTGAATCTGGATAATTTACCTCCCGGAAGAGCTTTACTAACTGCCTATCAACAGACGCAGCCAGACAAAGAAAAATACAAAAAAGCGGCTGATCTGCTTTGGAAACAACTGGAAGAACAGCCAAAAACCAAGGAAGGGGGTTATTGGCATAAAAAACGTTATCCAAACCAGATGTGGCTTGACGGACTTTTTATGGCCGAACCATTCGCCGCAGAATACAGTCTTTTGTTTAATCATCCTGAACATTTTGACGACATCGCCAGACAATTCGAGCTGATAGAAAAATATGCCGTTGACCCAAAAACAGGTTTGATTTATCATGGTTATGATGAAAGTAAAGAACAAAAATGGGCTGATAAAACGACAGGCGTTTCACCACATTTCTGGGGACGGGCCATTGGCTGGTATGCGATGGCTTTGGTGGAAGTGCTGGATTATCTCCCGAAAGATCATCCCAAACGCGCTGAACTGATAAAATATCTTCAAAGACTGGCTCCGGTTTTGGCAAAATATCAGGATAAAAATTCCGGCTTATGGTATCAGATTGTCGATCAGGGAAATCGCAAAGGCAATTATTTTGAAGCGTCCGCATCCTGCATGTTTGTTTATGCTTTGGCAAAAGGATCTCGTCTGGGATATATTCCTGCCACTTACGCATTAACCGCCAAACGTGGATACGAAGGAATTCTAAAATCGTTTATTGTCAAGGAATCCGATGGATTGATCAGTATTGACAAAACCGTTAGCGTAGGCGGACTTGGCGGTACGCCTTACCGTGACGGCACCTACGAATATTATTTAAGCGAACTGATTCGGAAAAATGATTTAAAGGGAGTCGGGCCGTTTATTATGGCCAGTGTTGAAATGGAAATCGCTGCGGAAAATAATATTGGAAATGGTAAAAAAGTTGCCTTGGATTATTATTTCAACCATGAATTCAGAAAAAATGCAGCAGGTCAGCAAGAGCCATTCCACTATACCTGGGAAGATCGTCAGCATTCAGGATTTTGGCTTTGGGGAAATATTTATCATGATTTAGGCGCACAAACGGTGTCCATTCCTGCCGCTCCAACGGCTGAGAATCTTAAAGGAATTGATGTCTACATCATTGTTGATCCTGATACAAAAAAAGAAACCGCTACACCGAATTTTGTTCAACCAAAAGACATTGCTGAAATTGAAAAATGGGTGAAAGCCGGTGGTGTTTTGATGCTGATGGCTAATGATACTTCAAACTGTGAAATCCCTCATTTCAATGAACTGGCCAAAGTTTTTGGTATTCAGTTTACGAATAAAAACAGGAATATGGTGCAGGGAACGCAATTCGAACAAGGGCGGATTGATGTGACCACAGACAGGAATATTTTCACAACGGCCAGCAAATTATATATCAAAGAATTATCTCCCCTTGCCTTAACAAATAATGCAAAATCTGCACTGACAGATCATGGAGATATTATTATGGCGGTTTCCAAATATGGAAAAGGAACCGTTTTTGCGATTGGTGATCCCTGGATTTATAACGAATACCTGGACGGAAGAAGAATCGATAACAGCTTCCAGAACTTCGATGCAGCCAAAGAACTTTCAATCTGGTTGTTGAAACAAGCAGCAAAAAAATAAAAGTGCCGGCTATCATGATCAAGATTTACAAATTATGAATTACCTATTTCGTGAACATTTACGGCGGCTTCGGAATAATCCGGACGTGATCGTGCCGGACGATTCCATTTTTCAATTGCCTGAAAAAATAATTCAATTCGGAACCGGCGCATTTTTGCGTGGATTGGCAGATTATTATGTTGATAAAGCAAACCGTCAGGGGATTTTCAACGGACGAATTGTTGTCATAAAATCAACGGATCAGGGTGATTTAAAAGCTTTCGAGCGGCAGGATAATTTATACACGCTGGCTATGAAAGGCGTACAAAATGGAAAACTGGTTGAAGAAACGATTATTTCTTCTTCTATCAGTCGGGTCATATCTGCCAAAAACCAATGGTCGCTTGTGCTTGATTGTGCAAGAAATCCTGCTATTAAAATTGCATTTTCGAATACAACCGAACTTGGTATTCAGCTAGTTCAGGATGATATTTATCAATGGCCGCCCGTTTCATTTCCGGGAAAATTGCTCGCTTTTTTATATACACGTTTCAAAGCTTTTGGAGGAAATCCGGATGCCGGTTTGGTGATCGTCCCGACTGAATTGATTTCTGATAATGGCAAAAAACTGGAATCAATTGTTCTGGAACTGGCTCATAGAAATGGTCTGGAAAGTTCGTTTATCGATTGGCTCGAACAATGTAATTCCTTTTGTAATTCTCTGGTTGATCGCATCGTTCCCGGCCGGCCCGACGATTCAATTAAAAAAGAAATCGAAGAGCAGCTTGGCTATAAAGATGATCTCATGATCATTTCAGAATATTATGGTCTCTGGGCGATTGAGGGGGATAAAAAAGTAAAAGAAATTCTATCATTCAGTCAGGTTGATGCTGGTGTAATCATTGAACCCGACATTGAATTATACCGTGAATTAAAACTTCGGATACTAAATGGCGCACATACCTTGGGATGCGGATTAGCGTATTTGAGCGGCTTTCCAACAGTTGCAGAAGCAATGGAAGATGAGTTGTTTTCTTCTTTTATTAAGAATTTAATCCAGAACGAAATTGCTGTTGCTATTCCTTATCCGGTTAGTACCGAGCGGACACAAAAGTTCAGCAAATTAATTCTGGATCGTTTCAGAAATCCTTACATCGGCCACAAATGGATCAACATTACACATAATTATTCAGCCAAAATCAATTCCAGAGTTATCCCCGCATTTCTTGAATTTCACAAAGAATACGGCGTCGCACCTGAATACATGACTTTTGGTTTTGCGGTATATATCTATTTTATGAAATCCACCAGAAAAGATGGTGACAATTATTACGGTTTTTCCAATGGAAGCAATTATTTGATTCAGGATCAGCGAGCCGCTTATTTTCACCAAAAATGGCAGCTTTCATCCTTAGCCGAAATGGTACATCTTATACTGAAAGATCCCTTTATTTGGGGAACAGACCTGACAAAATTGGGGGTATCAGAGGATAATGTCGTCCATTATCTGGAATCGATGATCACGCTTGGAACTGCTCAAACGCTCGCCGATTTCCTTACAAAAGCCGAATATGCCAAAATATAAATTTCAAACTCCGGTCACTATATCCCGTCGCGATTATGCTAACAACTGAAATTCCAAAAATGGAAACCCAAATGACGAAATACCGCTGGCGTATTGTAGCTCTTTTGTTTTTTGCAACCACAATTAATTATCTGGACAGACAGGTTTTAGGTTTGTTAAAACCCGCATTAGAAGCAGATTTTGCCTGGACGGAAAAAGATTTCAGTCATATTGTAATGGCTTTTCAGGCTGCTTACGCCATTTCGTTGATTGGTTTTGGAGCTATTATTGACAAAATCGGCACCAAGCTTGGATACATTATTTCAGTCGTAGTTTGGAGTATAGCCGCCATTTTACATGCTGCCGCCTCCGGAACATTGAGTTTTGGCTTTATGCGTGCGTTGCTTGGATTAGGTGAAGCTGGAAATTTCCCTGTTGCGATTAAGGCTACTGCTGAATGGTTTCCTAAAAAAGAACGCGCTCTGGCTACGGGAATATTTAATTCCGGAGCTAATATAGGTGCGGTTGTTGCCCCCATTATGGTTCCCTGGTTATTGGGTTCATATGGCTGGCAGGAAGCATTTTTGATCACTGGCGCGCTGGGTTTTGTCTGGTTAATTTTCTGGTTCAGGTATTATGAAGTTCCGGCAAAACAAGCAAGAATCAACCAGGCCGAATTCGAGTATATTCACAGCGATAACGAACCGGATACGAGTAAAGAGGCCCCCGTAAAGTGGCTTGATCTTTTCAAAGTGCGCCAAACCTGGGCTTTTGTTTTTGGGAAAATGCTGACGGATCCAATCTGGTGGTTTTTCCTTTATTGGCTTCCATCTTATTTTGCTGAGGCTTTTAAACTGAATCTCTCAAAACCAAGTTTGGAATTAGTGATTGTTTACACCGCAACAACCATCGGCAGTATCGGCGGTGGTTATCTTTCCGGCGCCTTGATAAAAAAAGGCTGGCCAATATTTCGTGCTCGAAAAACTTCGATGTTTATTTTTGCCATTCTTGTCACTCCAATTATGTTGGCTCAGTATACAACCAATATCTGGCAGGCTGTATTTTTGATCAGTTTGGCCGCAGCTGCTCATCAGGCCTGGAGTGCCAATATTTTCACAACGGCATCCGATATGTTTCCCAAAAAAGCTGTAAGTTCTGTGGTGGGAATTGGCGGAATGGCCGGATCAGTAGGTGGGATACTTTTTCCGCTTATGGTAGGTATTATTCTTGATAATTATAAAACAGCAGGAAATATTGGTGGCGGTTATAATATCATTTTCATCATCTGCGGTTTTGCTTATCTGCTCGCATGGACGGTAATGCACTTTTTTGCACCAAAAATGGAACAGGTGAAAATTTAATCTGGCTGTCGGCGATCGGCTTTCAGTTCTAAGTTTGAATACATCTTTAATGACTTAATTATTTAGTGAAATTATGAAAAGAACATTTTTTGTTGCCGCCTTTTTTTTACTCACAAATCTGATATCCTTCGCACAAAGTGCTGACGAAAAAGCGGTTGGCGATGCGGTTGAAAAATTAAGAAAAGCAATTGTTGACGCGGATGGAACGACATTGACAAAACTTACTTCTCCCCTTTTATCTTACGGCCACTCAAACGGAAATCTCGAAGATCAAAAGGAGTTTGTTCGGGCTATAACAAGCGGTGAATCACATTTTACTCGTATTGACCTTTCAGATCAGACAATTTCAATTTCGGGAGACCTGGCCATCGTTCGTCATAAATTGATGGGCGATACGCATAACAAAGGAAAAGATCCTGCTCCGGTTAAACTGGGCGTGCTTTATGTTTGGCAGAAGGTGAAAGGGAGTTGGTTATTGCTGGGGAGACAGGCGTTTAAATTGCCTTGATTTTTTTAAGAAGAAATAGGAACATTTTAAATAATAGAAAAGGGCAATCGTTGGGCTCCCGTTGGGGCAATCCCTCGTGGTTGCCCTTTTTCTATTATCCGGGAATTATTTAGGGCTAGTATTTTACTATCAAAAATATTTGGATGGCGGATTTATTAGTGATTAACAACATTCCGGTGATTTTCGGGCGATTAATAACATTCCAAATAATTCGGCGATTAATAACATTCCGGATAATTCGGCGATTAATAACATTCCGGATGATTCTGGATGATTAATAACATTCGGGATAATTCCGGGTGATTATTAACATTCCGGATAATTCCGGGCGATAATAACATTCCGGATAATTCCGGGATTAATAACATCATGGATAATTCCGGGCGATAATAACATCCTGGATAATTCCGGGCGACCACAAGGGTCGCCCCTACCTGAACCTATCCTCCTGCCATCTTTTTGGGTTTTCTATGATGTAATTGGCGATGTTATTTAATGAAATTTCATTTCTGATAATGTGTTCGTAATAATTTCGCTGCCATAATTTCTTATTGAATTTCTTCCAATTGGAGGTTTTAACGGCTTGGATGTACTTTACTGTGGTAATGGATTTGAAGGCGGAAATTATATCTCCGATGGTTGGGGCTTTCGTTAGGATAATCGTTGAGGCATTCGTCGGGATATCCGTTGGGGTATCCGTTGGACAATCCGTCGGGGTATCCGTTGGGGTATCCGTTGGGGCAATCCCTTGTGGTTGCCCTCTTTCAATTATCCGTAAACTATCTAGGGCTCGGAGCTCCTCCGGGTCTTGGGCGACCACAAGGGTCGCCCCTACGATTTCCACAATCCCATGAAAATGGTTTGGCATCATGATAAATTCGTGCAACCGTATATCAATGAAACGATCAGACAAACTCAACCATTCTTTCTCAATCATTTTTCCAGCTTCGTTCAATATCATTTCTCCATCTGTTATCTCGCCGAAGAGAGGTTCGCGGTCTTGACAACATCATGTGATAAAGTATAATCCTTCTTTTGAATAATCATACCCGTCTAATCGTATGGATCGACGGTGATGAATTTCCGGATCGTAGTAACTCATAACTTTTGCAATTCGAAAGTATAAAAGTTACTGACGCAGATTTTTCAAAAAGTAATCACGGGCTAAATTGCAGACCCAATATTCACAATATCATAATGCACTTTTAGGAAGGTAAAATGGCCTTTACAACCAAAAACAAGGTAGTATGTTTAGCACATTCCTAATGATTTTTATCTTCAAAATAAACAATGAAAAAGTTACGGCTTCCAATATTTCTTCTATTGTCAATTGCCAATACTTTCTCACAATCCCGAAAAACGGAAAATCTGATTGTGGTGGTCCTTGATGGAATGCGGTGGCAGGAAATATTCGGAGGAGCCGATTCTCTCATTATCAACAATCCGCTTTTCACCAAAGACAAAAACCGGATTCAAAAACAGTTTTGGGATAACGATCCAAGCAAACGAAGAGAAATGTTATTCCCATTTCTTTGGAAAACATTGGGAACGAACGGGCAGATATATGGAAACAGAAATCTGAAAAATGAAGTTAACGTTAGTAATCCGTTTCAGATGACTTATCCTGGTTTTAGCGAAATGCTGACTGGCTATGCAGATCCGGCCATTAGTTCTAACAGACTGATAGTAAGCAAATCAGATAACGTTCTTGAATTTATTAATAAACAAAAAAACTATGAAGGGAAAGTGGCAGTGTTTGCGACTTCGGATTTGTTTCCTTATCTGTTAAATCGTCACAATAGCAAATTGTATATCAATTCAGATACCGACACGCTGGGTTTCAACTCAAAAGAATTCAATCTGTTGAATGAAATGCAGAAATTAACATCTAAGCCAACAACAGAAAGACCTGATTTGCTTACCTATTTCGCCGCAAAAGAATATTTGAAGGCTTACAAACCCAAAGTGCTTTACCTGGCTCTCGGCGAAACGGATGCATTTGCACATCAGGGCAATTATGATCAATACCTGGAAACCGCCAAAGCTGAGGATAACATGATTGCGAAATTATGGAAATTAGCCCAGTCAATTCCTCAATATAAAAACAAAACGACATTAATATTAACCTGCGACCATGGACGTGGTGATTTAATTAAAGAACAATGGACAGCTCATGGACCAAAAATCCAGGATTCAGGACAAATCTGGATAGCGGCCATTGGACCGGATACCAAGGCCTTGGGAGAAGTGAAAACACCGGAAAAATTATTTCAGGCTCAACTTGCAGCGAGCATGGCCGCGGTTCTGGGTTTTACATATCTGCCCAAAACACACGAAGCCATGAAACCTGTTTTTTCAATATTCACAAAATAAAACGATGGTCCTGCAAAGGAAATAATTCCTACTTTTCATCATAAATTTTCAAACCCCCTTTGTAAAATCCAGTCAGTGATTTCCCCGCCAGATCTTCTTTGCAATCGAAAGTGATGGTATAATCGGTTCCGTCTTTTTTAACAGTAACTTTCCCCGACATGATTTCATGAAATTCGCCTTCCGAGGTGGAGTAATTTGCGTTAAAAACGGTATAAGCGTTACCAAAAGTTTTGGCCTGATAAGTATAATAAGGATCAAAATTGTATTCTCCATCACCCAACACTGTCGAAGCCGGACTGAATATTTCCAGATAAAGTGTGTGACCGATTCCCGATGTTGAATCAATTTTACCGCCACTTTCATGAATTTTTATTCCTGAGGAATGCAGGAATAATACTTGTGCATTTCCCTGAGTTGAAGATAATTGCCCAAAATTTAAGACAACCCCGCCCGACAGTTCAAATTCGGTACCATCGTAGGTCATTATATTTTTGGGAACTACCTCTTCATCTTTTTTACATCCAAAAAAGAGAAAAGTGATGATGGCAAAAAGATAATGTGATTTAGTAAAGTGCGACATAGCAATGTGGGTTAGAGATGAGAAATGGCAAGCGTACTGTTAAACATTTATAAAAATGAATTCTTTAAGTACTGCACTTATTCACCTTCTGACATTTTTGCTTCTAAATTCTGCGCTCTTACCCAAATGCTCGGAGATGTAAAAAAGGCATTCAGATTGTTATAAATAAATACAATCTGAATGCCTGAAAACTGTTTACATGAAATAATATCAATGAATTACTATTCTCACTAATATACTCATTTACAAATTATTAATATTACTACATACTATTTCAAAATCAAAATATTAATGTGAAGGTCGATCCGGAGCAGGCGCAGAAGCGTGATAATCGTTCTGAATTATCTCTGCGTATTTATCTAAAAGTTCAATCACTTTGTCGCGGTGCTTTGAACGGACAACCAGGCCGACATGATATTCCTCATCCATTCTCCATACAATTTCGGGATCATTGAAAACAGACATATCCGGCCATTGCTGGCGGGTTAGGGAAATGATAATCCCGGAATATTCTTTACGAACTGGCGGCAATTTAAAATTTTCGCCATTCGCTTCTGCCGTTTCCATTTTCGCCCATTCCTTCCACAAATTAATTCCGGAAGAGGCTTCCACCATTTCTGATAAATGCGCTCCTCCAACTCTTGAAGAAGTTTCAAGAAAATAATATTTTCCATCATCTTTCGAGCGGATCACTTCTGTATGGGAAGCGCTGTGTCTCAAACCAAAAGCTTTCAAAACATCAATAGAAATCGTTTCTAACGCATGTGCTTCTGATGAATCAAAAGGAACAGTTACTGAACGAAATATTCCACCGCCATGGGCTACATCAAATGGAGGAGCAAGATATTTGCTGTTCCAGGAGAAAATAACTCTGCCGTTCATGGATAGCGAATCAACGTGATACACGTCGCCCGGTTTGAATTGTTCAACCAGATAGGCGTGGCGCTTGTCGCCAAGTTCATGGATTGTCTCCCACAATTCTTCGCGGTTGTGCATTTTTTTTATCCCCGTAGCTGACGCTTCCGAACGTGGTTTGATCATCCAGGGTCCCGGATGTTCATCTATAAAACGGTTGATAAGATCATCATTAAAAAGAGCGCAAAAACCTGGGACTAAAATTCCGGACTCCAGTGCCTTGGTACGCATCGCCAGTTTGTCGCGAAAATATTTTCCTGTGGTTTGTCCCATACCGGGAATCCGGAAATATTCACGGATCAATGATGCTTTTTCAACATCAAAATCATCCAGTGCCACCACCCGATCGATCATCCGGCTGCGCATCACATAGGCAAGGCCGGTTACGACCTCATCCATATTGTAAGTTTTGTCCTCTCCTTCTTCTATGTAAAAAAACTCGTCAACCGATTCACGTGCCCAAGGTTTCTGATCCAGTTTTTTGGCCGTCAACAAGTAAACCGTATTACCTGCATTTTTGCAGGCTCTCAGAAAATCATTCCCTTTGAAATAGGTGGAAATACATAGAAAAGTTAAAGGACGCGCCATAAAAGTAGATTAATGTGATAGGTATGTATGTCAAATTTTCCCGCCATGAAAAACTGTGCCCGGAAAACTTCCTTTCTCAAATCTAACAAAAACAAGCTATTAATCAAGTAAAGCCTGAGTTAAATTTATGTCACATTAAAATTTAGAATAATAGCCCGAAATAATTTAAATTAAAGCAAGCTATTATTCAATTTGAAAACAAATGGCTGTTATAAAGCTGATAAATAATCTCTTAATAAACGGATTCCAAAAGCAGTTCCGGCTCTGCCCGGAGCAAATTCGGCCTCACCAAAAGCCATTCCGGCAATATCTAGATGCGCCCATTCGGGATGTTCATCGGTAAAAACTTCCAGAAATTTGGCTGCAACAATGGCGCCGGCGAAGGGTTTTCCGTGATAATTTTTCAAATCAGCAATATCCGAAGAAATTTCTTCTTTGTATTCATCCCAAATCGGTAAACGCCACAAACGCTCTCCCGTATTTTCACCTGCTTTTATCAAATCCGCAGCAAGATTATCACTGGAAGAAAAAAGTCCGGCTGCTTCATATCCAAGTGTTTGAATCACACTTCCGGTTAAAGTTGCCAGGTCAATAACTACATCAGGATTAAATTCCCGAACCGCATAACTTAGTCCGTCAGCCAGAATTAATCTTCCTTCCGCATCTGTATCAATGACTTCAATTGTTTTTCCTGCATAGGAATTTATGACGTCGCCCGGTTTCATGGAAGTTCCATCCACTGAATTTTCGGTAGAAGGAATAATACCAATAATCCTGACTGGCAACTTCAATTGCGCAGCCAATTCAACCATTCCCAAAACTGCTGCCGCACCGCCCATGTCACTTTTCATCAAATGCATATTGGTGGATGGTTTTATTGAAATTCCACCAGTGTCAAAAGTTACACCTTTTCCAACCAGCGCAATTGTTTTTTGGTAAGATTCAGGTTTATATTCGCTCACGATCATTACTGGCGGAACATCACTTCCTTTACTTACAGCAAGCAGGGCTTCCATCCCAAGTTCTCCCAGTTTTTCCTGATCAAAAACAGTTACCTTATATCCGTTTTTTTCACCGGATTCAATTGCCCAGTCGCCTAGAATTTCCGGTGATTTGTAATTTCCCGGTGCGTTCATCAAATCCATAATACGGATTTGGGTTAATGCTGTTTTATGCGCGAGATTTATTGCAGTCTCATTCTCGTTTGAAACTTGATCAACCAAAACGAAAAGTTTACCGCTTTCATTAAAAAACGTACTGAAAACTTTCGGCTCGGATTTATAAAGCTGAATGTTATAGCCACCCAGCATCATTCCATTTACAGCTGCTTCAATCCACTGCGTAGATTTGCCTTTTGCATCCAGAACAATTTGCTCGGGCCAACGGTCTTTACGTTTAAAGAAAAGTGACCGGAAGATTTTTAGAATAGCAGGAATTTTCGGCGTTTTTCCTAATCCCAGCCATATTTCACTTTCCGAAGGCCACCAGATCTCTCCTTTTTCAGCTTTAAAAACCTGCTGATTTTCCGGCTCCGAACCCGATTCAAAAGTGCGAAGTAGAAGTATGTTGCCTTGTGCTTCTATGGTTTGTAACAAATGCATATCATTCAATTAATAGTTTGGCATTAATTCAAAGCTAAGCATAGTCCGCGCTTAATTTAAATTTCGTATCAATTTATTGAAACAAACAGGAGAGTACGGGAATGTGAAGAAACTTTAAAAGATCATATTTGTGATAAGCAATAATACCATTTCTGACAAATAATCCAGACAATATATGTTCGTAAAACGTCTATCAAAACAATTTATATATCAGGGAATTATCCTCTCTTCATTATTGGTCGTACAAACACAAAATGCTGATGCCCAAAGAAATGAAACAAAAGCAAACGATTCCAATACACCGCTTCATTTGTTGCAGCCGGATTATCCGGTGCCTTATGGTTTGGTAAAAAAAGAAAATATTATCAATGATTTAAACCGTATTCATGCGTATTTAAACAAGGTGACGCCCACTGCTTTTGTCGATACAAAAACTGGAAAAACAGTTACGGATCTTACCAAAATTGATCAGAATACAGCTTTACAAAAAGGTGATTACCGGATTGTGAGTTATGAGTGGGGCGTTACTTATTCTTCCATGCTTCTGGCAAGTCAGGTTACCGGCGATCCAAGATTTAAAGAATATGCGGACAAGCGACTTCAATTTATAGCAGAATCTGTACCTTTTTTCAAAAAGATAAGTGCAGAACATGCTGATTGGGGAACAGCAGGACCCTTGAGAGGATTAGTAAATCCACATGCGCTGGACGACTGCGGTGCCATGTGCGCAGCCATGATCAAAGCAACCAGAGCCGGAACAACCGGGAATTTCCGTCCGCTCATTGATAGTCATATTGATTATATTTTAAACAAAGAACATAAGTTAAAAGACGGTTCTCTTGCCAGGAACAGGCCTCAGCCAAATACGATCTGGCTGGATGATTTATTCATGGCAGTGCCTGCTTTGGCACAAATGGGAAAACTGACGGGTGATAAAAAATATTATGACGAAGCTGTAAAACAGGTTTTACAAATTTCCGGCAGAATGTTTGATAAAAGTAAAGGTGTATACATGCACGGTTGGGTCGAAGGCATGACCGAACATCCTGAATTTCACTGGGCGCGCGCAAATGGCTGGGCCATTTTAACAAAAGTAGAATTGCTTGATGTGCTGCCAATAAATCACCCCGGACGACCAAAAATTTTGGAATTACTAAAAGCGCACGTTCGAGGCTTGGCTTCGTATCAATCAGGTTCAGGTTTCTGGCATCAGTTGCTGGACAGAAATGATTCTTATCTTGAAACTTCCGCCACAGCGATTTATGCGTATTCGATAGCAAAAGCAATTAACAACGGCTGGATTGACGGTCTGACTTACGCGCCCATGACACTTTTGGCGTGGAACGCCGTTTCAACAAAAATCAACAAAGAAGGACAAGTGGAAGGCACCTGCGTAGGAACCGGAATGGGCTTTGATCCGGCATTTTATTACCACCGCCCAATCAGCCCATTCGCTGCACACGGCTATGGACCCGTAATTATGGCCGGCGCAGAAGTGATTACTTTGCTGAATAACAAAGCCTTTGAAATCAATGACAGTTCTGTCCAGTTGGTGCAAAAAAAAGCAAATTGATAATAAATTAGACATCTGAAAAAATATTGAAGAGGAGCCTGATCATAAACCTGGCTCCTCTTCAATAAAAGAACAGTTAACAAATATTTCGAGCTAATTCATTAACAATTAACCCTTAACAATTAACAATTATTCAACCCCGCCTTTCCGCGTAGGACTCTTAACCGCAGGCCAAACACCCGGTTCCCCCTTTGCATTGGAGGGAAGAACACTTTTTTCACGGGAAGTTTTAGCCGGATCCTCACTCGCCTGATAAGCCATAATGGCGGCTAAAATTGCATTGCTGCGGACATCATCGAAAACAATTTTGTCATAAGTATCACGGTTGGTATGCCAGGTATAATTTCCGTATGACCAGTTTAATGAGCTCAGAGAAAATGCAGGAGCACCAGCCGCTACAAAAGAAGCAAAGTCAGATCCCCCACCACCAGGAGCACCAGGAAATCTGGTTTCAATCGGCGCCTTGATCGCATCAGGAACTTTGGACAACCAGCGTCCCAGATAATCATAAGCATTCAAAAATCCTTGTCCTGAAAGATTTACAACACGTCCTGTTCCATTATCCTGGTTGAAAACAGCCTGAATATTTTTAACGATTTCCGGGTGATCTTCAACAAAAGCACGTGATCCGTTCAATCCCTGTTCTTCACTTCCCCAGTGTCCAACCAGAATTGTGCGTTTTGGATTTGGATAAACTTTTTTCAAAATACGCATCGCCTCCATCATCGTCAAAGTACCTGTTCCGTTATCTGTTGCACCGGTACCGCCGTCCCATGAATCAAAATGCGCGGAAAGAATTACATATTCTTCCGGATTCGTGCTTCCTTTAATTTCAGCAATGGTGTTGAAAGTTGGCACCAGACCATTTTCCTTCGAATCTGCTTTTACGCTTATTTTCGGTGTGTGACCTGATTCAGCCAAACGATATAACAATGCGTAATCTTCCAGCGCGATATCAACCGTTGGAATCTTTTTCGTAGACGCTCCGAAAATTTTATTCACTCCAAATCCTTTTGACCAAAGTGAGCCAACAACACCTGCTGCACCTGCTTTTTCCAAAGCTGCCGGAAGTGTGCGTCCGTTATAACCCGTTTTAGCAATGCGCTTTGTCCAGGCTTCCGTCTGGGCATCACGTTCTTTTTTCATTTTGTCAAATGATTCCTTGGTTGCAAATTCCTGCCAGTTGTAGTCAGGACGACCCGTTGGCTGCAACATACTGGTCATTACAAATTTGCCTTTTACAGACGGTAACCATTTTGCAAAAGCAATAGAATCAGCAAGATCCGGAATGATGATCACCTCAGCAGTAACCGTTTTTCCTCCTGTTGACGGGCTCCATGCCAGTTGTGTTCCTTCCAAAGATTTTACGCGTGGGTAAACCATATCAATGTGCGAAGCGCCTCTTTCCCAGCCTCTCCATTCGCCCCATTTTTCATTTTTTGCAGAAATGCTCCATTCCTTATATTTCGCTACTGCCCAGTCATTTGCCTGCTGCATTTGCGGCGAACCAACCAGACGCGGCCCGATTACGTCAAGTAATTCATGTGCAAGTTTTTCCAGTTGGGAATTTTCAGTTGCTTCTTTAACAATTCCTTCAACGACAGGATCTTTGGTCTGTGCCTGCGTTAAAGTGGAGGTAATTAATAGTAATCCCAGTGAAAGCCCGGATAGTTTTTTCATGCTTCGTAATCTTATGGTTTTGGTTTATGTTTCTAAATTAGGAATATTGTTTCAACAAATAATTTAATCGCCAAATATTCTATTTTAGTCTTCAAATAACCTTATTAATAGTTTTCAATCTCAGACTACAAATATCTCTACTTAAAAATATTGCGAAAAAAGAGATGAGGTTGCCACAAAACGGGCCAATACATAGTATTCTTTTTATATCATAAACAAAATGATTTCTACTATGAAAGAGCAAATCAGGACATTACTGGCAACCAACTCCGGACTCCCATTTCAATCGATAACGGACGACGCAAATCTTTCACGCGATCTTGGACTCGACAGTCTGGATACAGTCGATTTGATATTACAAATGGAAGATCAGTTCAAAGTCTCAATTCCTGACGAAGATTATCCTAAACTGCAAACAGTGAAGGAGATCAGTGAATATTTGCAAAATAAAATGGCTGTTATTGCATGATATAGTTGAGGCTTACTTAAATTGGGTAAGCCTTTTTTGTCGAAAAAAATTGGTGATTTAATTCAAAAAGGAATTAGAAAAATAAATCCTATTTCATCAATTTCGTATTAGGAAGACGGCTTAGCCGTCATTTGTTTATAACTGGAATTTCTGAGCTAACCAAGTTTAACTCCGTAGGAGTTTCCTTGAATATTTTACCGAATTCGAAAATGTCAATAATTCCAGGAGGCTCCGACGGAGGCAGGAAACAATATCGCATTGTCGTTTTTTCTATAAATAGGAAGCTCCTAAGGAGCTGCAAAACTGTTTAACTATTATTTCAAATACCTTTTCTTAAACTCCGACGGATTTTCACCTTCCACTTTCTTAAACAATTTGTTGAAATAAGACAAACTCTCAAAACCGACTGCAAAGCAGGTTTCTGAGACTGTTTTATCTTGTAATAAATAATTCTTTGCCTGATTAATACGATATTGATTTACAAAATCTGTAAAAGTCATCTTCACATTTTTCTTAAAAAATCTGCAAAATGCGGCCGTGGTAAGATTAACCTGCTCTGCAATAAAATTGACATCCGGTTTTTGATCAAAATGCGTTTCGACATACTTGTAGATCGAATCCATTCGAAATTGTTCTTTTTGAAGTGATTTATTTCCTGCTGGTGTGTTATTCAAAATACTCACCTCCTCAGAGTTTGCCAATATTCTTAAAATTTGCAGCAGCGATATAAGCTGATCGAAATGGTTAAGTTCAGGCAAAGCTTTTAACTTTTCTCCTACCATTTGTTTTGTTGAACCTGAAAAAGAAAGTCCGAAATGGGATTGATCAAACAGCTTTTTAACTGCTGATAATTCAGGAATTTCAAGAAAATCCTTTCCAAGAAAATTTTCTTTCATTTGAATAATTACCTGTTCACATTCCGTTCTGACACCATAATCGAAGTTCAAATGTGGAATATTCGGACCGATAAAAACCAGATCGCTGCCCACATAAATTGATGTATGATCTCCCACGTGACGAGTCCCGCTCGTACCTTCAACGTAAACAATTTCATATTCCGGATGAAAATGCCACAGAAAAGTATCATTCAATCCGGGTGTTAGCAGGACTTTAAATGAACTTCCCTGATCAGGAGCAATTTCTTCACGAATAATTTTCATTGTTAGGGGTTAGCTGTTAGGGATGCCGGAATAATCTTGCTTAATAATAATCTGTATTTAAATTAATCAATTCTTGACTATCCTTTGCCCTTTCCAGAATTTTATTTACTAAAAATATCAATACAGAGCAAATAGTGGATATTGGAGCGGTTGAAATGGCGAGGCTCCACAAAGTAACTTTGTCCTATTAAATCACGCAAAAATATCATCTATTATGGAACATCAAACCATGGCTCCAACGATGGCGCCAACAAACGCTCATAAAGATATTCCCGGAAATCCTTCCACTGCAAAATCAAGTAATGTAAAACTGAACGACCGGAGTAATGGAAAACCGCTTGGATTGCTGACCGAAGAAGACTGGCAATTCTGGATCACAAACGGATATATTGTGATTAAGGATGCCGTTCCAAAGGAGCAGGTGAAAAAGCTTGCTGATTTTCTGTGGGAATTTGAAGAAAAAGATCCGAACGATCAGGAAACCTGGTATGCGCCGCCGCGTGCAGAAATGCAGATGAAAGAACTGACAAATACAGGAATGGTGGAAGTTTATAACCATCAATATATGTGGGACAACCGCCAGTTTCCGAAAGTGCATCAGGCATTTACGGATATTTGGGGCACAGAAAAATTATGGGTAACCATTGACCGTGCAAATCTGAATGTGCCGCTAAGACCAGGATTTGATTATAAAGGATTTATCCACTGGGATTATGATCCGGAAACAAAACCACAAAATGTCCAGGGCGTTTTGGCTTTGGCAGATCAGGATGATGAAAATATGGGTGGATTTCAATGTATCCCGGAATTGTTCAGAACCTATGATACCTGGAAATTGACGCAACCAGAGGACAGAAATCATTTTAAACCGGATACAACTGGTTTTGAATTGGTAAAAGTAAAAATGAACGCAGGAGATTTGCTGATTTTTAACAGTTCTCAGCCACATGGAATCCGCGCAAATCGTAGCGAAAACAAAGTGCGTCTGGCTCAATATATTGCGATGATGCCGGCGCAGGAAGACGACGAAGAATTGCGCCAATGGCGGATTAATTCCTGGAAAGAAAGACAAGCTCCGGAAGGTTATGCATTTCCAGGCGATCCCAGGAATTGGGAAAAGACGAAGTACGAGACGGCGGAGTTGTCGGAATTGGGGAGGAAATTGTTGGGGTTGGATAAGTGGTGAAAGGGATATAAAAAAGAAAGACAGGCTATTGTTCATAGTCTGTCTTTCCTTAATTTCAGTCCTTCGCGTTAACCATTAACACCACAGTATGAAAATGCAATAGCTTTACATTTATTTAAGATACAAATGAAAATCAAATACGATAAAGAAACCGATATTTTATACATCAAGCTAAGTGACTTGGCAATAGCAGAATCAGACGTTGATAAAAAAGGAGTGATTCTGGATTATACTGCGGATGGACAATTGGCCGGCATAGAAATATTAGAAGCATCCAAATCTACCATTCAGCCTTCAAAAATAGAATACGAATCTGTTTAGATTCAATACTGCTTTGTAATATTCTCTTCGCAAAGCAGGATAATCAAATTTCAGACACAAATACTTAACCTACATTGGGAATTATTTATTCCTGTGACCGTTCTTTGTATAAACTATTGATTCAGTAAAAACATCAAAATGTCAGATATTAAGCTGGTTGCAACCGATATGGATGGTACGCTTCTCAATTCGAAGCATGAATTAAGTGATTCTTTTTTGCCTGTTTTCAGAAAATTAAAAGATAAGGGAATCATTTTTGTCGCAGCGAGCGGTAGACAATATTACAATCTTTTGAAAACGCTGGATGAAGTAAAAGACGAGGTCATTTTTGCAGCTGAAAATGGAAGTTATGTCGTTTATCAAAATGAAGAAATCCATGTTCAGGATATGGATCATCAGATTGTAAAAGATCTGATCATTAAATCCAGAAATATAGGTGGTGCTTATGCGGTGATTTGCGGGAAGAAAAAAGCGTATGTGGAAAGCAACGAACCTGAATTTATCGATCACCTGAAATTATATTTTGAACGCTATGAAGTCGTTGAGGATTTGTTAAAAGTGGAAGACGACCAGTTTTTGAAATTTACATTATGTGATCTGGCAGGTTCGGAAGGTAATAGTTATCCGCATTACAAATATTTGCAGGATACGTTGCAGGTGAAAGTTTCTGGTCCGATTTGGCTGGACATTTCTCATAAACAAGCCAATAAGGGAAAAGCAATGGAAGTTTTGCAGGCGAAATTTGGTGTAACTTTTGAAGAAACCATGGTTTTCGGTGATTATTTCAACGACCTTGAAATGCTTCAAAAAGGCTATTATTCTTACGCAATGGCCAATGCCCATCCTGATATCAAAAACGTTGCCAGATTTATTGCTAAAAGCAACGATGAAAATGGCGTGGTGGAAGTGCTTTCAACTTTGGTTGATCATACCATTACGACAGAAGAGTAATCCAATTTTATAAGAAAATCCGTCAGATTTAGCCAGTTTTTGATTTTTATCAACGGCTGAATCTGACGGATTTTTATTTGTTAAAACTTATAGATCAATTAGGATTCATCGCTGCCAAAGCATCTGCCGGTGATGCGTGAAATAACTTAAAGATGTCTGCAGTCCTTCCTACATGAATTTCGTAAGTATCAGATTCCAGCGCATTGATCAAATCTTCTGCTACAATCACTGGCGATATACCATTAGCTCCACCAATTTCCTGAGAAAAATCGGTATTAACCAATGGAGGCATCAGTTCAAAAACTTTGATACTTGTCGATTTGGCCAAGGCAATCCGCAGCGACAGGCTGTATGAATGTAAAGCGGCTTTTGTAGCTCCGTAAGTTGCCATCACATGATTTGGCACAAAAGCTACAATGCTGGAAACATTCACGATTGCAGATTCTTTCTGAGCACCTAGCAGCGATAATAATTTTTCATTGATCCGAAGAACAGAAAGGTAGTTGGTCAGCATTTCTTCTCCGGCTTTTTGGAAAATATTTGCATTTTCACTCAGTTTGGAAATGTGAGCTTTCCCGGCATTATTAATCACGATATTAAGTGTTGGAAATTCACTCGTTAACTTCTCAACAAGCTGATCTACATCCTCCTCTTTCGTAACATCATAGGCATATCCTGTTACACCCGGCAGTTTTGACAAAGCATTGTCAAGTCTTTGCTGATCCCTTCCTGTAATGATTACTTTGTTTCCTTTTTCTGAAAATAATTTAGCAATTTCAAAACCAATTCCAGCACTTCCGCCGGTAATTAAAACCGTATTATTTGTCGTTTTCATTTTATCAATTTTTAATATATACTGATCGGTATATGTAAATTCAAAAAAATAATGCTACTCCTGAATTGATTTAATAATTGATCCAAGAATAACGATACAAAAATATACCGATTGGTATTATAATACAAATTTTCGAGCATTTTTTTTCTATTTATTATTGATGTCAATTTCCGGTTACCGGTTTGTTTTCCAGAGAATAAATTCCCTGGCTACAATGTCGGTCCGGGGCGCGTAGCCGTGCCTACGGCATTTTACCAAGTTATCCTAATTTACCCATAAAAAAGGCCTGATTCATTAGAACCAGGCCCATCTATTTTATTCTTCAAAGCTAATTTCTTATTTGGCACTTACCCGCCAGATTGTATTTCCGGCATCGTCATTTACTAATAAAGAACCATCTTCTAAAACAGCAATTCCAACAGGACGACCATAAACTTTATCTTCATTTTCAATAAAACCTGTTAAAAAATCTTCCGGTTTTCCAGATGGTTTTCCATTTTTAAATGGAACAAAAACAACTTTATATCCGGAGATTTTCGATCTGTTCCATGAACCATGCTGACCAACAAATGCACCGTTTTGATATTTTGCAGGAAATTTTGTTTTGTTATAAAACGCAAGTCCAAGAGACGCTGTATGCGCTCCAAGTGGTACATCCGGAACGATTGCTTTTGCTACCAGATCTTTTCCCTCACCTTTCATTCTCGGATCAGGATGATTACCAAAATAAGAATATGGCCAGCCATAAAAACCACCTTCTTTTACACTGGTCAGATAATCGGGAACCAGTTCGTCACCCAATTCATCGCGCTCGTTCACTGCTGTCCAGAGTGTATTGGTACCTGGTGCCCAAGCCATACCTACCGGATTTCTTAAACCGCTTGCAAAGATTTTCTCTCCCGTTCCATCAGGATTGATCTGCAAAATATTGGCTCTGCGTTTTTCATTATCCATTCCATGTTCGGCCACATTACTGCCTGAACCTACTGAAACATATATTTTGGATCCGTCTGCATTTGGCAGCAAATTCCTTGTCCAGTGGTTGTTGTAACCACCAGCAGGCAATTCCAGGATTTTTTCACCTTTACCTGTAATTTTGGTATCTCCCGTTTTATATGGATATCTTGTAATGCCGTCAGTATTTCCAACGTAGAAATAATTTTTAAGGATCAACATACCGAGCGGTTGTTTCAACTTTTCCATAAAAATCTCACGCATTTCCGGAACACCGTCTTTGTTTACATCACGAAGAATTGTAATTCTGTCCGCACTTTTCTTGGTTCCGGATTCCGCTACAAAAACATCTCCATTTGGCGCAACGTACGACCAGCGTGGATTATCCAGTTTGTCGGCGTACTTTGTTACCACAAAACCTTCCGGCGCTTTTGGCATTTGTCCGTCTTTCCAGCCTTCCACATCTGGTCTTTTTTCAGTAGATTTTGTGGCAAAAGGTGCAGGTAATTCAACCTCTTCAACAGCAGTTCCAACTTCGGTTTTAACGGTATCAGCGCCTGATTCAGCTACCTGTTTTTCTTCTTTTTTACTACTGTTACAGCTAAATAATGTAAATCCAGCCAGTGTACAGAGTGTTATAAAGTGAATCTTTTTCATAAGTTGATGATATGTC
Organism: Dyadobacter subterraneus; assembly: GCF_015221875.1. Lineage (NCBI taxonomy): Bacteria > Pseudomonadati > Bacteroidota > Cytophagia > Cytophagales > Spirosomataceae > Dyadobacter > Dyadobacter subterraneus. Next base: position 256,183 of record NZ_JACYGY010000001.1, on the reverse strand, counting down.
CTGAAAAATAAAAGCATCAGTCATAACTGACCGATGCTCCAATGCTTTAAATAATAATGCCAGAAAAATTTTTTATTATAATCAGCTCATTAATTTCCTTTTAAAACCGGACGCTGATCTTTCGTTTTTGTCAGAATTGCCAGACTTCTTTGGAATTCTGTCTCAATTCCTCCTTCATCAAATCGGCATTTTACTACTTCATAATGTGCTGATTCAATAAAACGCCAGGTCATTTCGAAAGTTTTATCATCTGTCCATGCTCCGCTTGCGGCAATTTTCGTTTTGGTTTCTCCTGGGATTACCGTTGCGGTAAGTTTTAGAGGAAGAATATTTATATCGGTAGTACCTAATTTCCACTTATTAATCCCACAGCTCACAACATGTTCGCCTTGTGCATCTTTCATTTTAAAATCGCAGCCATCTTCCTTGAAAGTCAGAGAAACAGCACTGACGGCAAGAGAATTTTCCCCGATATTAAAACTTTTACCACTTATCGAACTCGCTAGTTGAGATGATGCTTTTCCTTTATCCAGCGGTACTGCCAATGTTGATAATTTTTGTTTCAAGGCGCCGGCTGCCTGTTTATTGGCAGTCAACGCAGCACTTTTTACACCCGGCAAAATATGATTCCAAACCTGATCCAAAATTCCCTGCATATCTCCCGTCTCGCTGGTAATAGCCACTACAAGATCTTCTTTGGGTAAAACAATACAATACTGACCAAAGGCTCCGTCTCCGCGATATCCGTCATGCCTGCAACGCCAGAATTGATATCCATATCCTTGCAACCAGTCGTTTTCTTCTTTTGGACGAGATCCGCCTTTTGACTGAACTTCAAAACTGGTAGCATCTTTTATCCAATCTTCCGAAATTATTTTCTTTCCATTCCAAATACCTTTTTGTAGATACAACTGCCCGAATTTGGCAATATCTTCTGTTTTCAAGCGCAAACCCCAGCCACCGGTATTGATACCGTTCGGATCCACTTCCCAATCCGCGCCTTCTATATTTAATGGTTTAAACAATCTCGGTGTTAAATAAGCCAAAACCGTTTGTCCGGTAAGTTTTTGAACAATGGCGGAAAGCATATAGGTTGCGCCGCTGTTGTATACAAAAAATGACCCCGGCTCATGATCAACGGGAAGGGCAAGAAAACTTTTCACCCAATTCGTCTCTGGTGCATTTCTCAAAGACGGCGTACTATCCGTATCGTGACCGGTTGACATGGTCAATAAATCTTTCACGCGCATCGCAGCAAGATTTGGACTTATCGTAGCCGGAACATCTTTTGGAAAGAAAGAAACTACCTTATCCTCTACTTTTAATTTTCCTTCTGCAACCGCCAAACCTACGGCCGTCGAAGTAAAACTTTTACTAAGCGAATAAAGCGTATGTTTAAGATCTGGTGCATATGGCCCCCACCAACCCTCAGCTACCACATTTCCATGGCGGACAACAATGATACTGTGCAGATTCAGATTGTCTTTTTCAACTGCATTAACAAAATCAAGAATTCCTGACGAGGCGACGCCCTGTGCTTCCGGCAAGCTCCTTGGCAATTGTAAACCCGGAACTTTGGCTGCCCAGGACGACATCGGAAGCTGACTAATCAGACCTACCGAAAGGGCACCGAAACCTAATTTTTCTAAAAATTCTCTGCGATTTAATTCCATGATTTTAGGAAAGTAAAGTCTGATTGATATTGGTTTTCAACGTTTTAATCTCTAGTCGACCGGACGATTTTCTCAGTTTCGAAAGATGATAGCCTGCTTATTGGTATATTTGCACCGGCCCGAGGGCCTTTTATCTTAACAGTCCAGAAAATCATATGTCTTTCCAAACGCTCGGCTTATCCGAACCTTTATTAAAAACCATAGCAGAACAAAATTATACTCAACCGTATCCGATTCAGCAGGAAGCAATTCCGGCTATTTTAGGGGGGAAAGATATTTTGGGAATTGCTAAGACAGGTTCCGGAAAAACCGCAAGTTTTGTTTTGCCGATTCTGGAAATGTTTCAGAAAAAAAGTGCTCCGAAAAACCGCTTTATTACGGCCCTAGTTTTAGTACCAACCAGAGAATTAGCAGTACAAATTGGCGTTGTTTTTCAAACTTTTGGAGAAAGAATGCCAAGAAAAGTGAAGTCGCTGGCTGTTTATGGCGGGGTATCTATTAATCCACAAATGATGGCTTTGCAAGGCGTTGAAATTCTGATCGCGACGCCGGGAAGATTACTGGATTTATTATCTTCAAAAGCATTAAATATTACCGAAACGGAAATTCTGGTACTCGATGAAGCTGATAAAATGCTGAATCTGGGTTTTGCGGATGAAATGAAAGATATCTTTTTTCTTCTTCCTAAAAAGCGCCAGAGTATTTTATTTTCCGCAACTTTGGGTGATGAAGTTGAAAAAATTCACAAAAGCATTCTAAGAAATCCGGTTACGATTGAAATTGAGGAAGAAGAGCAAAATCTGGACCTGATTAAACAGACCGGTTATTTTGTTGATCCGGAAAGAAAAGGTCCGCTGCTTCGCTATCTGATCAAAACCGGGGAAATGAAACAGGTTCTTGTTTTTGTGTCTTCAACAAGAACGGCGGATAATCTGGTTGACAAACTATCCAAAAACGGAATTCAGGCTGCGGCTATGCACAGTAAGAAAAGCCAGGGAGCCAGAACGGAGGTTTTGAATAAATTCAAATCAGGAAAGCTGACGGTTATGGTTGCGACAGATCTGGTTTCCAGAGGAATTGATATTCAGTTTTTACCATATGTGATCAACTTTGAATTGCCTCGTTCACCAAAAGATTATATTCACCGTATAGGCCGCACAGGTCGGGCCGAAGCAACGGGAGAAGCCATTTCTCTGATCATTCCGGAAGATGCGCATCACTGGAAAATCATCCAGAAGAAGATGGGGAAACGGGTTGAGATGAAGGAAAGTTTTGATCTGGAATTGATGGGATACTGATTTGGCTGTCAGCGGTCGGCTATCGGCTGTCCGATTGAGCCTAAGAGATATTTGTCTCCTCACTTCGATTGCCGAAAGCTGAAAGCCGACTGCCAATGCAGGAGAGCGCAGGAATGTCAGCTTTTACACCTACACTAACTTTGCGTCTTGATAATATCTTTGTCCATCAATTTTAATAGTTATTCGATTATGGAAAGACGTAAAGCGCTTGGAATATTACTGGCTGGAAGTGCGCTGACAAATGTGTGGGCACGGGAAACTGGTTCTTCCAAAATTGATAAAAAGCAGCTATTAAAATCTCTCCGTCTTGCGAATAATTACTTCGTAAATAAATGGCCGGATACCGGAAAATCCATCATTACCAATCGTGAAAGGCCAAGTAATATCTGGACGCGCGCAGTGTATTATGAGGGATTAATGGCGCTTTACCAAATTGATCCACAAAAAAGTTATTACGATTACGCAGTTTCCTGGGGTGAAAATCACAAATGGGGATTGAGAAACGGCATCCAAACCAGAAATGGGGACGATCAATGCTGCGGTCAAACTTATATCGATCTTTATCTAATTGACAAAAAAGAAGAGCGGATTAAAGATATCAAGGCATCCATTGATCTTATGGTAGCGTCAGAAAAAGTCAGCGACTGGACCTGGATTGATGCCTTGCAAATGGCTATGCCGGTTTATGCCAAACTGGGTACCATCTACAAAGACGACCGCTATTTTGAAAAAATGTATGCGCTTTATATCCATACAAAAACAAAGGAAGGTGGCAACGGTTTATACAATCCGGAAGAAAAATTGTGGTGGCGTGATAAGGATTTTTTGCCTCCCTATAAAACGCCCGCAGGTAAAAATTGCTACTGGTCTCGTGGAAATGGGTGGATTGTCGCTGCACTGGTACGCGTGCTGGAAATTATGCCAAAAGATGCTCCGCACAGGGCAGAATATCAAACGATGCTGCTGGATATGTTGGCGGCATTATTGCCATTACAACGAACTGATGGCTATTGGAATGTCAGTTTAACCGACCAGACTGACTTTGGAGGCAAGGAAGTAAGCGGAACTTCTTTGTTTATTTACGGAATGGCCTGGGCAATTAACAACGGTTTGGTAAAAGCAAAAACCTACAATGCAGCCATTGTGAAAGCATGGAATGCCATGCAAACCGAATGCCTTCATCCTGACGGATTTCTTGGATTTGTGCAAGGAACAGGTAAAGAACCAAAAGACGGACAACCGGTAACCTACGATAGCAAACCTGATTTTGAAGATTACGGCTTGGGTTGCTTTTTATTAGCCGGGACTGAAATTTATAAAATGAAATTAATTTAAAAAGAACCGCGGCGTATCATATAAAACGGATTTTTGACTTTCACTTTTTCCTTATTCAAAATCGCCTCCGCAGCTGTGCGGCCCATGGTTTCAAAATCAGTTGTGATCACCGTAATTCCCAGCAATTCTTTGAGCGTTGTCTCATTGAAAGAAATAATACCAATTTCTTTTCCCAAAGTAAGAGAAGCAATTCTCGCTTTTTTTACCAATTCAGCAAGATCATTTTCTTCCAGCACAACATAACCCGTACCCTGTGCCAGCGCTTCATTTCTTGTACTTTCAATTACATCAAATGCTTTGTGATAATTGATACAATAATTCTTGAAACCTTTGACGATTTCCCGTGGATAATTTTCATCAGGAGGAAAAACGAGAACCAGCTTTTCATACTTCACCATCAATTCATTAGCATCTTCAAGTGCTGAGAAAATGTCTTTATCGAAGCTTTGGTAAATACTGGAAACGGGTTGCATTAATTCGGGAACATCCTTGTCTAGCAAGGTTAATTGAGAGGAGGGAATATTTCTTAAAGTGGTCAGATAATCCTCTTCTTCCAAAAGATTAAAATGAGGCATCACTACGTAATGATTATACTTTCCTAGATTTTTTTCAATGATCTCTTTAAACCGTTTTACACTGTAATGATGAATTTCCAGATCAACATCAGCATAGTCACCCAAGGCATTTACGAGGGAATAGTAGATTATTTTTTTGTAAGAACTTAGTTTATTGAAAATCAGCAAAACTTTCGCTTTTTTATCATTTGCAGATTGAACATAATAGCCTTTACCCTGCACAGACGTTATGTAACCCTGATTTCGCAAGGCTCTGTATGCCTTTTCCACAGTGTCACGGGCAAGCAAATAATCCACACTCAATTCACTGATGGAAGGCAGCTGTGTTCCTTTTTGTAAAACACCTCTTTCAATATCCGTCTGGATAGAATGGATAATTTGTTTATACTTTGGAGTCTTGTTTTCCGGATCAAACTGCATAGGAAATAACTCCTTTTCATCAGGGAAATGAAGATTTTTAAATACAAACTTATTGTCACCAAGACTGGTCCGTGCAGCAGAATATCCTGTCATCACTCGTATCGGATTATTGAATTTTTCTAATATAATATTCCATAGGCGTTTCTTGTAAACAGTGAAACGCTATGTATATTAGTCAATTAATAATTCGTAAAATTCAATTTACACGACTTTTTTAATGCAATCGTTATCGGGAACGTTGCCAATTATTTTCCAGTCAGGATCTGTTTGTACTATGAAAAAAATAAAAAACAAGAATTATTACCAGAAGAAATTCTCCGGCTTTGGTAAATTATAAAAATCAGCAGATTACTTTTTACGGGAAGTATTCATTGTCAGGCGTACTCCCAGACTAATACTTACATATTCTCTATCTATACCACTGGCATTAAACATGGCAACCGAAGGCGTATAACTGACATAACCCTTTACATTTTTCCCTCCGCCACTAAACCTGAAAGTGGGTTCCCAATAGGCTGAAAACTGATCAAGATTATTCATAAGATTTCCTGAACGGTACCATCCATCATCAACATTATCAATTAGGTTTGAGTAACCAAGGGAATGACTTACTCCTGAAAATCGCGAACCGATACTGAATTCAATGTTTGTATTCGGGTGGGTAAAACTTAGCGATGGTTGAATGAAATATTTTTCAAGATTAACCCGGGCAGTCTGATCGACTGTGTAAAAGATTTTGTAATCACCTTTTCCTGCTCCGGCATAAACTTCAAAAACCCAGTTATTGCTCTCTTCGAGTTTGGTGAAATAGCCAAGTGCCGCTTCCAGATATTTGCTTCTTGATTCTCTTCTGCTGATAAACGAATTTTCTGCTGAACTTATACTGCTTGTTAATGCCCCATTAACCATAACGCCAACGTGGTTCAAAGGCGCATAAGCCAGTTGCATATCCGCACCGCGCATAACCAGACCTCCACCTAAACCTGCATCAAGACGTATATCGTTTCTTTTCCTGATATTAGGGACGTTGCCTTTATTTGGCGAGTAATAATAAGGAGAACAACTGCACAACATTACAGTTGCACAGCCAATTAGGGTGGTAATTATTTTCATGGCTATTGTTTATATCAGATCAGAGGTAGTATTCTCATCAATCTAATATAAACAATATGTCACCATAAAATACAATTAATGATCGAATTTATTTTATTTCTTGACGGTCGCCAGTTTTTTGATATCGTTTTTTGTTCCCAGCCAAACAGCAATTTTTTGTCTGTTCCAGGTATAACTTACTGCCACGGAATCTCCCCAGCTGATGATGGCAGGATAAGAAAATTCATCTGTTTTTTTTCCGGTTTCAATATCAATTTTTTCCGGCCAGGTTTTTCCATTATCAAATGACAGACCAAGTGAAAGCGGAGAACGTGAGCCCCAGTCCTTTGCATCCGGATTGTAAGCCAGAACCAGCGTCCCGTCTTTTATTTTTGTCACATCGATACCACTATTTGGATTAGGAAGTTTAGAGCTGACAATCGTAGACCAGGTTTTTCCATAATCTTCCGAATCGCTGCGGCCGATTATCCCACCGGTTGTACGGACTAACATGTGGACTTTCCCCGGTTTTGTTTCCCAAAGTGTCGGCTGAATCGCGCCTTTTCCTTTGATCTCGGTTGTATCAAGTTTAAGATGCGGAGAAGCGATCCAGGTTTTCCCTTTGTCCTCGCTTCTGTCAACAAAAACTTCCCAGCGTTTAAACTCATTGGAGGCTCCAGCAAGCCAGGTTCCGTTTGAAAGTTCGATCAATTTATCTTTAACAGGTCCTCTGCCGCCTTTGTCGCCCGGAACAAGTTCATAAGCCTCAGACCAGGTTTTTCCACCGTCAGTAGATTTTTTAACCCAAGTTTCCCAGTAAGGAATCGTCTTTCCAACTTTGAAATACAAATAAACGGTACCATCCGGAGCATTTTGCAAAACAGGATTCCAGTGCGCATCTTCTCTTATTTTTGCTACTTCAACTGGCGCACTCCAATGGCCAGGACGACCTTTTGAAAGCCATATTCCTACATCAGGATTTTTCTCTTCTGTACCGCCAAACCATGCTACCAGAAATTGCCCGTCTTTCAAACGAATCAACGTGGAAGCGTGGCATTGAGGAAAAGGACGGTTATCTCCGAAAACAAAATCTTTAACCGGTCCTGCCTTTTTATCCGATTTATCCGATTCTTTTTCTTTCTGATTGCAGGCAATAAATATGGAAAGCGTAAGAAATGACGCAGCAAATAAGTTTTTATACAAAGTCATGACGTAGAAATAAAGTACGAAATCAGGTGAGTTATCTCTTTGAAAGTACCCGGTTTGAAATAAAATGGACTACTACCTTAATGTCTTTTTCAATTCTTCAATCACCAGAGAAGGCGATTCTTCATCGTAAAGTATACGGTAAACTGCTGTGGTGATGGGTAATTCAACGTGCAGCGTTTTATTCAATTCGAAGATACTTTTCGTTGCATAATAGCCTTCTGCGATCATTTTCATTTCAAGCTGAGCGGCTTTTACGCTATATCCCCGACCAACCATATTACCAAATAACCGGTTTCGGCTGAATTGAGAATATGCTGTCACCAATAAATCTCCCAGATAAGCGGAAGTGCTTAACTGACGTTCACGGGGATCCAGAGCCGTTACAAATTGACGGATTTCCTGCATGGCATTGGATACCATAACAGCCTGAAAATTGTCCCCATTTCCCAAACCATGGGTGATTCCGCAGGCCAGTGCAATAATATTTTTCATGACGGCCGCATATTCCACGCCGTATAAATCAGCCAGTGGATGTGCCGTAACAAACCGGCAAGTCATTAATTTGGAAAAATCTTCGGCACAAACGGCGTCGGTAGAAGCAATAGTAAGGTAAGATTGTTTTTCAAGCGCAACTTCCTCTGCATGACACGGACCGGCGATCACGGCCATATCTTTTAGCGGCACACCAAATTTTTCAGAAACCCAGTCTGTCACCAGAATATTTTCTTCCGGAATCATTCCTTTAATGGCAGAAACGATCCGTTTGCCGTTCAGATGTGATTCGTTGAGATCTTGTAATGATTCCTGAACAAAGGCGGCCGGAACCGCAAGAATTACAAAATCAGCACCTTTGACAGCATCACGGGTTTTCTCGTAGACTTTTACTTTTTTAGGGGACAAATAAACATCACTCAAATAACTCGGATTGTGATGAAATTTGCGAATATGTTCAATATCCTTTTGGTTTCTAAGCCACCAGCGAATTTGAATATTAGGCTGTTCGCATAAGATTTTGATAAGCGCCGTAGCCCAACTTCCTCCCCCTATTATTGTTATTTTGGTATTATTTAAAAAACTCATGTTTCCGTCGAATACTATTGATTCCTTTTCTGAATGAAAAAGAATTAAACCAGAACCTTACTCTTGACAGTTTGTTAAAAGTAAACATCAGCCAAAAGTAAGGCTTTCTTCCAATTCGAAAACAATCTTACTGCACACCAAGCTTCATAATCTTTCCGCTGGCGTAATTGGCAAAGTAGACTTCGCCCCTGGTATCCTGTCCGAAAGTGGAAATTGTACCGCTTATTTTCATTAAAAGTGAATTGGTTTTCGCCGTATTTCCATCCAGCTCCAAGGCCCAGATACGGCCGCTGGCATAATCTCCATAAATATATTTTCCTGCCAGACTGGCGATTGTTGAACCTCTGTAAACATAACCGCCGGTAATCGAGATATCGCCATCTGCTCTGCCATAATCCAGTACCGGCTCGGTCAAACCGGTTGCATCGCAATTGGAGGACGGGCTATAACAATCTTTTCCTTCTTTGATCTTCCAGCCGTAATTTCCGCCTTTCGTGATCAAATTAATTTCTTCTTTGTTGCCTTGACCAACATCTGCGGCAAAAAACCGGTCTGACCCCATATCAAAACTTGTCTTCCATGGATTTCTCAAACCGTAAGCATAAATTTCTTCAAAAAAGCCTTCTGTATTTCCAACAAATGGATTGTCTGCAGGAATTCCGTAATTGCCTTTTGTCGTGGCGTTCACATCAATACGCAATATTTTCCCAAGAAAAGTTTTCTTGTTCTGCGCGTTGTTTAACGGATCACCGGCACTTCCGCCATCTCCGGCAGAAATGTATAAATATCCGTCTTTCCCAAATTGTAAAGAGCCGCCTTTGTGATTTGTGTAAGGCTGATTGTAGGTCAAAAGAATGGTTTCATTGGAAGCGTCTGCGCTATTTCCTGAAGCTGAATTCACCTTATACCTCGCAATCACGGTTTGTAACGGATTGCTTTTAGTGTAATTCACGTAGAAATAACCATTCGTTTTGAAATTCGGATGAAAAGCCAAACCCAAAAGTCCAAGCTCCCCACCAGAATTAACTTTACTTTTGATATCAAGAAAAGTTGTACTTGAAGAGACAGCACTATTATTATCAAAAACTTTGATAACGCCGGCCTGTTCAACGACAAAAATCCTATTTGAAGAATCTGCCGGCGCCTTTATTTCAACCGGCGAGCTAAATGTAAGCGCGGGAAATGCGTCAATGGCCGCAATCGTATTGTCCGGCCCGTTATCAACTTCCGTGACTTCCTTATCCGAAGACGAACATCCGATAACAAATCCGGTGAACGCTAATGCAAATGTTAATGAGATGTGAGTAATTTTCATGACGTTACTTTTTCCTTATTGAACGTCATGAAGGTGGAAATGTTTTGGAAACCATCAATTAGCTTAATCATACTTTATTAAAATGCTAAAACAGCTTGCAATTATCTTCTCTTCGCTTTTACTGATTCTTTTCTTTTGCTTCGAATTTTTCTTTTTCCCTACACCTTTTATTGTCGGGAAATTTGGAGACAAATTTAAGGTGGTCGAGATTTCAAGAGATACTGTGTTTCGATGGGATAGATTCAGCCCTTTCATAAATCGACTAAAATGGAACACTGTGGGTTTCGGCGTGCCCTTTACTATATCCGCAATAGGTGATATAGACGATTCAGCAAAAGTACATTTTCAATATGTTGGCCATCCGGGTAATTCATCTTATTCCTGCATACTGCCAAAGGGTAGAATTGATACAGTCTTCTACGGAGAAATTTATGCGGATGAATGTGAAGTAGTGTATTCGCACGGAAATGTAAAAAACGGAAATCTGAAGGTAAGTTTTGAACTGGGGCGTCATAAGAAATAAGATATCCTTTACTAGCAAAAAACTAACATATAAAGTAAATTACATTCATTCACCTTAAACTACAATACCATGACAACCAAAGAAGTAGCTGACAAACTGGTAGAACTTTGTCGCCAGAACAAAATTGACGAAGTACTTGAAACGCTTTATGCAGACAATGCAAAAAGTATTGAGGCAAGTGACATGATGGGGCCTCGGGAAGTGGAAGGTCTGCAAGCCATTAAAGCAAAATCAGCAGAATTTCAGGCTGATGTCGAAGAATTTCATGGTGCTACTATATCAGATCCAATTATAGCCGCTAACAGTTTTGCACTAATCTGGACATTAGATGCGACTTTTAAAGGGCGTGGAAGAATGACGATGGAAGAGGTTTGTGTTTATCAGGTGAAAGATGGAAAAGTTATATTAGAGCAATTCTTTTATTGAAGTATGCTAACACCGATTTGCAATCGGTGTTGCCTGGTTTAGCGTTTGCAACGCGTGTCTAAGAACGCAAAATTAAGAACTCGCGTTAAAAACGCTAAACCATATCTACCTACGCGGGCCGCCCGAATGCAAATCGGTGCGAGCAAGCTAAGTTTGGCATAAGCTATTGCACCAAATGTTTCCAAATCACATCATAAACATCCACAGCCTCAATTTCTTTTGTCTGCGCCTCATCTGTAACCAGAATTGGGAAATATTCCCGCGGAACATTTACACTTCCATGTGAGCCTTTTACCAGCGTAGCGTCTAGTGGAATAACATCCATTAAATATCTGAAACCTAATAATTTCCTTCCCAATTTATAACCAGCGCGAAGTTTGATAAATGGATTTTTCGGATCCATAAACATTTCAACAGGATCGTAACCTGGCTTTTTAAAGATTTCAACCAGATGTGCAAAATCAGGCGCTTTTGCATCATCGAGCCAGTAATAATAGGTAAACCAGCTGTCCGGTTTCGCAACAGCAACGATATCTCCTGAACGATCATGGTTTAAATGATATTCTTTTTGCTGCTCTTTATCAAGAACCAGATCAATTCCCGGCGTTGCTTTCAAAACCTTTATGACCTGATCTTTTACACTTGGATCGTTCAGGTACACATGAGAAATCTGATGATCCGAAGCTGCGAAGGCTTTTGAAGCACCGGCATCCAGCAGTTCGTACCAACGCTCCGTTCTTACCGAAATCAACCCTTCTTTTCTTAAAATCCGGTTGATATCAATATGATTGCTGACCGGATTAATCCCGTATTCGGACAAAAGAATAATGCTGGCATTTTTCGCTTCGTAAAATGTTACCAGATCTTCCACAATCTTATCGATTTCACCAAGTTCTTTACTGATCTTTGAAAAATCAGGACCGAATTTTTGAAGGCAATAATCCAGGTGCGGAAGGTAAATAAGCGTTAGCGTTGGATTGTATTTATCATCAACATACATGGAAGCATCCGCAATCCATTTTGTTGATTTAATATTGGCATTGGGTCCCCAAAAATTGAAAAGTGGAAATTGGCCAAATTTAGCTTGCAGTTCATCTCTTAATTCCGGTGGGTACGCATAACAATCCGGTGCTTTTACGCCATCTGCGTGATATTGGGGACGTGGTGTTACTGAAAAATCGGCCGTAGAATACATGTTGTACCACCAGAACATTTTCGAGCAGGTAAAAGTCGGATCAGCCTTTTTTGCGGCATCCCAGATTTTCTCAGCCTGGACGAGTTTGTTTGATTGTTTCCAGAATTTTATTTCGGAGTCATCTTTATCATACCAGCCATTTCCGACAATCCCATGATCAACCGGCCATTTTCCGGTAATATAGGTTGATTGAGAAGTAGTGGTAACTGCGGGAAGAACAGGCTTTATTGAAGTAAGATGACGTTTTTCAACATACTTTTTCAAAAACGGAGTATGTTCTCCAATCAGATTAGCACTAAGCGCAACGATATCAATGACAACAGTTTTTTTCATTTTGATCTTAACTTCGAAGTTAATTCAGTAACGAATATATTAGTAATGCAAAGCCCAAAACAGGAGGCTCCGAAGGAGCCAGGAAAATTTTGGGATAGCATTTATTTCTATAAACAGGGAGCTCCAAAGGAGCTAAAATAGCCAAAGAGAAATAATATTTAGAAATATAAACAAGTAGTCGAAAAACAAAAACCCGTTCAATATTGTAAACCTCCCTACTCCATCATTAACAATTAATCGCACCGGCGACCCGGCCTAAACAATTAACAATTTTTTCACCCATTCCATTTCCCGCACAATCGAGTCTCCAATAGGTTTTTGAATATCTTCCGGTAAAACTCCCCAGGTATAAGTTTCCACTTCCAGACAAGGAGCGAAAGGCGTTTTTTTATGAATGGCAAGCGTTTTCACAATTGCATTTTGTGTTGAATCAAGTGCGCCATAAGAATCGATAAACAAAGGAACATGAAAATGTACGCGCCATTCTTTTTGTTCACCTTCTTTATAATCTTCCAACGCTTCCGGAAGATCAGGATAGTATTTTTTACCGTCATTCGTTTGCGCTACGACCTGATGCAAATAAACCGGCTCGTCAAACGCTTTGATGGCTTCGAATTTTGTTTGCGGATCGGTTGAAAAATCAACCTTTAAAGCAGAGCTAACCTGAATCCTTCCCACTTTTATACCTATTTCATCCAGACGATTCAAAATATCTTCCGGCTCTTCAAAAGCAACAGCCGCGTGACAGATATCATAGCAAAGACGGATATAATGCAAAATCGTCTCTTTGCCTTTGTCTTCCGAAAAACCGTATTTTTCTTTTAAATAAGCAATTCCGGTTGGAAGAAGATCATCACGGTACCAGTTTACGAAATCAACTGTATTGTCCAGAATTCCATCTGGTTCCGGTTCAATGTGCAGATGCATTACCTTCCCGGATTCCTTTTCGATTGAAATCAGATGATCTACAACGGTCAGGATATTTTTGGTCGCAATATCAATCGTATTACGCTTTGCCTCTTCCGTTTTCCACCACAAAAGATAAGATAATGGAGGTGTAGAAACGCCGCCTTCTGTATTTTCCGGTAAAATTTGAGAAAGAATTGTGAAAAGGCGTTTGGTATATTCTACGCGATCTGAGGTTGTCCAATCCGGTGTATGCACGTCATCTTTTACACGCGTTGCATGAAAACCGCCGTAGGGAAAACCATTGATAACGGTGATATAAACATTATTTTCGGCAAGCCAGCTTTTGAATTCTGTCAGACGTTCCGGTTTTATCAACTCAATAGAAGCATCATTCGCTAATCTTAATCCCAATGCAAAAGATTCGCCCGGAGAAAGTTGTTGCCTGATGTAAGGAATATTTTCCTGTAAAGCTTTAAAATGGTCATCCCATTTTTCGCCGGGATGAATATTGCTGCAATAAGTTAAATGGCCGAATGGAGTAATCATATAATAGGGTTTAGGAAGTATTGGAAAATTAGAAAATCACGGAGGCTTTTATCCTTCCGTTAATATTTTCTTTTCCGAAATATTTCTTTCCAAAACATCCACAGATTCAGCGATGATATCCGGATCCATTTCATGCACTTCAACTCCTTTTCCTATTTTCTCCAAAAGCATAATGGTAAGACGTCCTCCCAAATGTTCACGGAATTCCTGTAAGCCATTTCTGAGATTAATTTTATCATTTTCAGCAAGTTTGGCATGATAAAGATCAAAACCAAGTTTCACCAAAACGTTATATATTCTGTCCAGATCGGCATCAGAAAGCATACCAATTTTATTTGCATAGATACAATCCAGCGCTATACCGATGGCCACAGCTTCTCCATGACGGACTTCAAAATCTGTAAGATATTCCAGCTTATGCGCAGCCCAATGCCCGAAATCCAACGGACGGGAAGATCCAAATTCAAATGGATCGCCGCTGCCAATATGTTCTGTATGCATTTCTGCACAACGGTGGATCAAATGCGACATAATCGCTTCATCCCGCTGCGCAAGAGCCGTCACATTTTCTTCAATCCAATCAAAGAAAGAGGCATCTTTGATCAGGGCAACTTTTATAGCTTCCGAAATTCCTGAACGCCAGTCCCGGTCATCCAGCGTATTCAGAAAAGTAAGGTCATTAAATACAGCCACAGGCGGTGCAAATGTTCCCAGGAAATTTTTCTTTCCATGAAAATTGATACCGTTTTTAACGCCAACACCTGAGTCATTCTGGGATAAAACAGTTGTTGGAATACGGATCAACTTGATACCTCTGTGCGAAACTGCTGCTGCATAACCAACCAGATCCAGCACCGCTCCTCCACCAATCCCAATCACAAATGAGTGACGGTCAATTCCATATATATCAACGGCTTGCGCCAGTTTTTCAAATAAATCAGGATCGTTTTTCGATGCTTCTCCACCAGGCACAACAATCACATCTTTTGCCAGCTGGATATGTTTTACCTGCGTTGCAAAGTAATTTTTGATGTTATCGACCAATCCCGGATGAAATGAAAGAAATCCTCCGTCTACCACAACCAGTACTTTACGCTGAAATCCCTGTTCTGTGTAAGTGCTGAAAAAATCACTTAACAGGTTATTCGTCTCCTCAAAAAGGTTATTGGTAAAAAAAATAGAATAGTTATACTCTACTTTGAAGCTTTGTTTTATGGTTTGCATCTGTAAAAAACAATAATGAATGACCGAATGCCAGATAGACTTATTTTCCGCCTTTTTCCCTGCATTCTATATTTATGTTACCGCAAAAACGCGGGCTAAAAGTATTGATAATGGCAATAAAGCCAACACTGCTAACCCCACTGGCAATAGACCAAAAGCTACGCACCAGGAAGCATTCATCACAATTAAGGAAATAACACCTGCTTTCACCGCTTTACCAATCAAAGGTCCGACCGGATTTTGAATAGCGTTGTACAAAGGCCGGCCGATTAACCAGGCATGTAACAGAACGAAAGGAAGCGCAAAAAGAATATTTCCTTTCGACTGAGCTATAAACAATTGTGCCGATAAAACGACCAAATATAATAGCACAGCAATGTAAAGTGTCCGCCTTTTCCCGCCATGCACTTCATCCTGACTAATCAGCGTAATGGCTCCGATATAGGCAATTGGTAAAAGTGCCACAAAACCCCATTGTTGAAACGACTCCGGTAAAACGCTCATACCCAGCAATAAATTTCCTCCACGGCACATCCCCATCGTCAAAGGCCCAAAGAAAACATGATGTTTGGCAAAACGGTTGTACAAAACGGTCAATGCTGCAACAACAACTGCGATCATCCCACTTTGAAAACTAAAAATCGCGGCAGCTGCGATACCAATTAACAGCAATGTAATTCCCAAAATAGTTGCCGATTGCAAAGGTACTTTTCCACTTGGAATCGGACGTTCGGGTCTTTCGATTGCATCCAGTTTTGCATCAAAAACATCATTCATCACGACGCCGCCGCCATAAAGCCCAAGTGTAGAAACTACCAGCAAAGCGGGATCGAAACTTGAAAAAGGAAATCCTGCAATTGCCATCCCGGCCAGAATATCCGCTATGGCAGTTACCAGATTGGCTGGTCTTGTTAATTGTAAATAGGGTTTGAGTTCAGCCACGGTTATTGAATTACTAGGGAATCTTTGGAAACATCAGGTTGCTGACCTCCACGCAAAATTGAATTACCGTGAAACTTCTCCGTTTTTTCAACAGAAAGTCCGCCTTCAAAATCAGAAACATCGATCTGGCCGCTTTTTCCAAATGCATCAATCGCATTTTGATAGGTTACCAAACGAATCGCTTCATCAGAAATTCCACGCATTTTCATCAATGCAGCCGTTTTTGGAAGTGCAAGAGGATCAGAAATTCCCCAGTCGGCAGCGGAGTTAACCATGATGCGTTCGGGACCATATTGTTCCACAACCTTTACCATTCTTTCATTACCCATTTTTGTAAAAGGATAAATTGTGAAGGCTGCGTAAAATCCTTGATCCAAAACACTTTTCACCGTTTCTTCATTATTATGATCGATGATGACCCAGGAAGGATCTAGTCCATGTTCCAGCGCAATGGCCATACTGCGTTCTGTCCCCCGTTTTTTGTCGCGATGCGGCGTATGGATTTGCACAGGAAGTTTTGCTTCTTTTGCCAGTTCCAGCTGCAAACGGTAGTATTTTTCCTCGGCCGGCGTCTGGTCATCAAAACCAATTTCACCTATGCCGACAACACCTTCCTTATAAATATATAAAGGCAGGATTTCCATCACCTGTTCTGCAAGCGGCTCATTATTTGCCTCCCGGGAATTCAGCCCCATTGTACAATAATGTTTGATACCAAATTGCGAAGAGCGGAAACGCTCCCACCCTACCAGACTGCTGTAATAATCTTTAAAACTCGAAAGTCCTGTCCGTGGCTGGCCAACCCAGAAAGAAGGCTCTATCAAAGCTACAATTCCTGCCTGGCGCATTGCCTGGTAGTCATCCGTGGTACGGGAAACCATATGGATATGCGGATCAAAAAACCGCATTCCCTGAATCAGTTCGTTATATTCACTCCATGCCATTTCCTTGTGAGCAGGAGAATTTGCCAGCCCATCGCCTTCCTCGAAATGCGATGGGTTGGGCGCGCTACTATCTTTGCAATGTTGGCACATATGTATTTAAGTCTGTAAATTCAAGATTGGACCAGGTCAGTGCGCCTTCATCAATTGATTTTTCAAATTCAGGATAGCTTGACAATAATGCTTTTGCAGGCGCATAATCCGAATCGTAACAAGCCAGCGCGGCGGCCTCCTGATTTTGTGTCTGACGTGATTCAAACAAATGTTTCATGTCAGATAAAAGTTGCTCATTCATGAATTTACTCACCAAACGCCATACATTAGGCGCTACCGAACGACCGGCGGCCCAGCGTTCATGAGCAAAATCGGAAAGAATAAGTGCCAGATTTGCGTTTTCTCTTTCTTCCAGTCCGGTAATAAAATGAACTGGTTTGTCATTGAAAATCGTTTTTAGCACAAGCTGGTTCCAGGCCAGTTCACTGAAATATTTTGCAGGAAAAGGGTTGTGTAAGGCAATCGCATCAAATACAAATCCCATGTTGGAACGAACTGCATCCGTTGCTCTGAAAAGCCATTGTTCAGGATATGCCAAAACTGGTAAAGCTGAATAAAGCGCCACCAGTTCGTTCATTTCGGCTGTATCAAAAAGCGTTTCAATATTTTTAATAAAAGTCTCTTTTTCAGTTTCGTCCAGTTGTGTCAAAAGCCAGACTCTTGACAAACGAACGAGGCTCCATCCATTAACCGAAAACCCGGCAACAGCATCCGTTAAAGCCTTTTCCTCCTCTATTTCAACATTGACTATTTTTTTTGATAAAAACCGTGGCGACGCAACAAAAGCAGTCATTAACTCGATGGGTGAGGCTTTTCCTTTCTCAGTCAACCATTCCGACTCGGTGTCAGAAGTATTCTGGCTGATGATTTCCCAGAGCGTTTTATCTATCAGGTGTGACATAATTTTATTTAAAAGTCAGTTCGGACAAATTACATCTCAAACTGTTTAAGAAATGGGTTATTGGTAGCGGTATTTTTTCAAACACCAATTTTTTTATACTGGTTTAATGATAACGTTTTTATTTATGGATGTGTCCCACTTTTTACGTGAATTGATAATTTCTAAGCAAAAATTAATACTATAAAGTGACTATCAGTTACTAAAAGTCAAATTCTACTATATCAGTATCATTCAACAAATATTCCGTCAATTTTTCATGCATTTCATGAGAACCCTGCAACAACCAGTTTCCGGTAATATGGCTCCCCGACCGGTTTTGTTCTGCACCCAGGATCGTTAAACCATAAACCTTGAAAAGCTCTTCATAATCTTTAAGTGTTTTCTTTTGATATACACTCATCAGACGATAACTCCTGATCTGGTTTTTGTTTCTGATCCATTTTTGAATCGGCGATAAAATAACCAGACACATACCGGCCACAAGAAAAGCGTAGATCGCAATCACATAAAATCCGGCACCGATTGCCATTCCCAATGCCGCAGTTACCCAAACAATCGCGGCTGTTGTAATACCAACAACCCGGTTGTTTTCACGAAAAATAATTCCCGCACCGATAAAACCGATTCCGGTGACAATATTAGCCGCAACCCGACCAGCGTCTCCGCTAATCCGGATAGAAACCAAAGTAAAAAGCGTGGAACCTACGGCAATTAAAATCAGAGTTCGTAACCCCGCCGACTTACTGCGATATTCTCTTTCAGCCCCAATAATGGCGCCCAGCACAAAAGAAAAAAGCAGTTTGTAAAGGTCTTCGGTATAAAACTCCATTATTTATATTATTCTTTTATTTGAATGAAAAGCCGGAAGAATGTAAAATCTCCCGGCTTTTCATTCAAATTTACGATGCTAGGCATTCATGATTTCTTCAATTTCCTCAGCTTCGATCGGAATATGTCCCATCAGGTCAATGTTGCCGTCGGCTGTGATCAGAATATTGTTTTCCAATCTGATGCCCAGTCCTTCTTCTTTGATATAAATTCCCGGCTCACAGGTGAAAACCATTCCAGGTTCGAAACGACGGTATTTGTTTCCAACATCATGAATATCCAGTCCCAGGAAATGTGAGTTTCCGTGTGGGAAATATTTCTTGTAAGCCGGCCATTCAGGATCCTGTTTTTCAATATCATGTTTTGTAATTAGTCCCAAACCAAGTAATTCACTTTCCATAATCTTACCAACTTCCACATGATATTCATCCCAAAGTCCGCCTGTAACAAGCATACTTTTTGACGCTTTAAAAACACGTAAAACGGCTTCATAAACATCACGCTGACGTTTTGTAAAACGTCCGTTTACCGGAATGCTTCTTGACAAATCCGAACCATAATTGGCATATTCAGCAGCCACATCCAGAAGAATTACATCGCCATCTTTACAAGTTTTGTCATTTTGAACATAATGCAAAACGCAGGCATTTGCGCCGGAAGCTATAATTGGCTGGTATGCAAATCCTTTGGAACGGTTTCTTATAAATTCGTGCAGCAATTCTGCTTCAATTTCAAATTCTTCAACACCGGGTTTTACAAATTTCAGTAATCTCTCAAATCCAAGTTTTGTTATATCACAAGCTTTTTGCATCAAAGCAATTTCCTGCGGTTGTTTGATTGCACGAAGCTGATGCATCACCGGTGCTAATCTCAACAGCTGGTGCAAAGGGTATTTTTCCTTAAATTCAGTAATGAAACGCAAATCACGGGTTATCACAGGCGAATCATTTCTTGTATGTTCGTTTGAATTCAGATATACATTTTCAGCTTCATAAACGATATTTCTGAAAACGGTTTCATATTGATGCGTCCAGTAAATATTCTGGATTCCGGAAACTTCACGCGCCTGCTCTTTCGACAATTTCTCACCTTCCCAAACGGCGATCAGTTCATTGGTTTCCCGCACAAACAAAACCTCCCTGAATTTTTCGTCCGGATGGCCTGGAAAAACCAGCAAAATCGTTTCTTCCTGATCCACACCCGTTAAATAAAAAAGGTCCGTATTCTGACGAAAACCCATAGAACCGTCTGCATTCGTCGGCATAATATCGTTGGAATTCAGAATTGCCAAAGATTTTGCTTTTAGCAAACTTGAAAGTCTGCGACGATTTTCAATAAACAGGTTTTTATCTATGGCCGAATAACGCATAAGCTTTAAATTTTTGTAACTGGTAATTTAATTCGTAAAATTACGTTTTACTTCTTAAATAATATAGAAGATAAGTCAAAGTAATCCATGAGTAAGGTCATTCGTGAAGAAATTCAAAATAACCTGTTATCTTGGAGTATCATTAATACGCAGGCAACCTAACAACTTTTAAAGACTCAATGAAGCGAATTTTCCTACTGGCACTTTTATGTGTGCCTGCATTACTGTCTGCGCAGCCTAAATATTGGATATATCTTAAAGATAAGAATTTAGACAACTCCCCTGCTGTTTCCCAGTTAACGCTGGAAACCCGCCAAAAATTTGGTCTGGCTACTGACGATACAGACTTGCCTGTCCGTGCAGATTATCAAAATCAACTGAAAGATATTTCCGTAAAAATTGCCAATCGTTCCAAATGGCTTAATGCAGTTTCCGCGGTGCTTACTTCTGAGCAGGCACAGGAAGTTCGTCAGCTAAGTTTTGTAAAGGAAGTGGTACCAATGACATCCGGTTTTTACATCGCCCAGACAAAACCTGTTGAGCGCGTACAGATGGCGCAGGTAATGTCGCAGGTTCAGGCCAATGCTTTTCAAAAAGCAGGGATTAATGGAAAAGATGTTACCATTGGCGTCATTGACGCGGGATTTTATGGAGCAGATTCTTCACTTTCGCTTCAACATATTTTTTCAAATAAAAGAATTTTAGGTATTCATGATTATGTAAAACCTGGAAGATCCGGACAATTGCTTTTCAGTACCGCAGAATCTTTTTCAGATATGCACGGAACAGAAGTTTTGACCGCCATTTCTGGGATTGATAATCAGGATCAAATGCAATATGGTTTGGCTTTAAATTCCAAATTTTATCTGGCCCGTACCGATTATTCCTTGCGTGAATGGCGTGGAGAAGAAGATAACTGGATTGCGGCGATGGAATGGATGGATAGTCTGGGCGTTCGTTTGATCAATACTTCACTGGGTTATGCCAAAGGATTTTCGGATCCATCAGAAAATTACAAACCTTCCCAAATGGATGGAAAAACCAGCGCTATTACCCGTGCTGCACAAATTGCAGCGGATAGAAAAGGTATCATGATCGTAGTTTCAGCCGGAAATGAAGGTGAAGATAAAAGCTGGGGAATTATTTCTGCTCCGGCGGATGCACGTGGCGTTTTGTCAATCGGCGCAACCAATGCTAAACTTTGGAACCGGATTGGTTATAGCAGCGTCGGACCGGAATTTTTAAATTATGTCAAGCCAAATGTTTCCTGTTTCTCACTATACGGCACATCACTTTCTGCACCAGTAATCACCGGATTTGCTGCTTGTATGATGCAGGTAAATCCAAAACTTTCGAATAAAGAAGTCATTGAACTGATCGAAAAATCGGCGCATTTATATCCTTATGGAAATAATTATGTTGGTTACGGTGTGCCACTTGCTTCCCGTGCTTTGGCTTTGGCAAAGGCTCCTTATTTACCAAATCATTCCAAACTGATTACAGCAACGGGAAGAAATTGTGAAGTGGATGTAACTACGGATGAAAACCTGGTAGCGATTTACAGAAAGAAAAACAGCAAAGACGTTTTGTCGCAGCAGACTGCAAAAGTACAGAACGGAAAAATATCATTAAGACGCCAAAACGGAGAGCATTTCACGACGATCGATTTGAAAGAATACGCTGTGGAAGTACAGTGGAACTAAGGAGATTTTAGAATATAATTTGTACCTTAACCATTCGATACAAACTAAACTCTATCAGTTATGGAATCTTACAATACATTGGTTGAGGCGTTAGAAGGATTGGAAAAAGAAGGTTATTCCGAAGAATTCAATCTTAAACAAGATTATCTGGAAAGCAGTAACGGTAAGTTTCAAATCCGTCATCATGAATTTGAAATTGATAAATTCTTCCGTTTCGAAGGTGAAACTGATCCATCAGACGAATCGATTGTTTATGCAATTTCTTCTGCAAAATATAATTTGAAAGGTGTGTTGGTGAGTGCTTATGGAATTTACAGTGAGCCTTTGGTTGATGAAATGATAAAAAAGTTTTCGTTTGCGAAGTAGGTGTTGGCGATTAGCTGTTAGGTGGATAAAGAAATATCCAGGATAATCAATGATTTCAGGATTAAGAAATTAATTAAAAAGCTCCTTCGAAATATTCCGAAGGAGCTTTTTAATTTTTATGGTGAATCTCTCAGACGGGCTTCTTCAAAATCCAGTTCTCTTTCCCGGGCTTTGAGTATTTCATCAGAATAGATTCTTTCCCTTCGCAATTTTTGTAGTTCGTCGCGCTTGATTGAAACAATTTCAACTAACATACGTCTGTATTTTGGAAGAAAATCCGCGTTTGCGCCCTTATTTTCTTTTTCTACCAGACGATTATTTGCATTATCGATCATCCGTTCATAACGTTCTTTTAACCGGCTGAAAGCATCAATCATCTGAACTTCTTCACCATAAGTAGACTGCATATGACTAAGACTGGCAGTTGCCAAACGCAGACGAACGGCAATTTCCTGCTCTTCTTCATTTCCTCCGTCATCCTTAATATTCAGCCATTTTATCAAATACGGCAAACTCAATCCTTGAAGAACTAGTGTAAAGAGTATCACAACAAATGTGATGAAAAGAATTAGGTCACGTTGTGGAAAGGCGGTTGAACCATTTGTTAAGGTAAGCGGCACCGCCAAACCGGACGCCAGCGACACAACACCACGCATACCGCTCCAACCAACAATAAAAACGGTTTGCCAGGGCGGTCTTGCTTCATTTTCCCGAACTTTTCTGCTTAAAATATGCGGTAAATAAGTACTTGGAAAAACCCAAAGCAGACGAATTACGATTGTAACAATACTAATGACAACGGCATAGGTAATAGATTCCATGACAGAGTTTTTACCCAACCCTTCAATAATATCCGGAAGCTGCAATCCTATTAAAATAAAGACAATACCATTCAGCAGAAAAACAACCGTCTCCCAAACGTACTGAGACTGCATCCGGGAATTGTAAGAGAGAATTTCATTAGAGCGGTAACTCAAAAATAAACCTCCGCTGACGGTCGCTAAAACACCGGAATAATGAAAATGTTCTGCACCGATATACATCAGATAAGGTGCAATAAATGTCAATGCTGTATCGATACTTGAATTTGTAGGAAAAAAACGGTGGACAAGATAAAGTATGTGCGCAATGGCCAAACCTATAATAATCCCCATGATAGACACCGTAAAGAAATCCAGTCCCGCTTTCCAGAAAACAAATTGCCCGGTTAACAAAGTCGACAAGGCAACCCGAAAAACAATCAGCGAAGAAGCATCATTTACCAGACTTTCACCTTCCAGAATTGCAACAACTCTTTTAGGAATTTTCAATCCCTGCAAAACAGATGTAGCCGCAACAGCGTCTGGTGGAGAAATAATTCCGCCCAAAACAAAACCCATAGCCAAAGTAAAATCCGGAATCATTGCATTAGACAAATACGCTACGGCAGTCGCAGTAAAAACGACAAGTCCAATTGCTAAAAGACCTATTGGCCTTTTATATTGCCAGAAATCTTTCCACGACGTATTCCACGCAGCGAAGTACAAAAGCGGCGGTAAAAAAAGCAGAAAAACCCAATCGGGTTCCAATGAAATATGTGGGATACCGGGGATAAAACTGATTAACAATCCGGCGATTACTAAAAAAATAGGATAAGAAATTCGCAATTTTTCGCTCAGCATTGTGAGCATGGAAACAACAAACAGAAGCGATATAACAATTAATAGATTATCCTGAATATTATCCTGAGCCATGAGCCAGATAGATGTTTTCATTTTAAAGGTTAAAATTCTACAAAGCCAAAGAAATGTATAATTTACGAAATTTAAATTATTTGGTCCCCATTTTTTCCCATGCTAAATTTGGATTTTAGTGGTTTTGCCGAACGTTTTTTGAAGTTAGTTGGCATAAAACTAAGAGAATTATTTATCTTTAAACCTTTGCATAAAATATAATGACGAGTTGTAAAACTCTAAGATTTTATGTGATTCTATTATTTAAACCTAATCCCTTTTTAACATGAATGCTTCTCGTAGAGATGTTTTGAAAATGGCAGGAGTCGCGCTGGCTGGCAGTGCATTACCCGCTATCACGATTCTTAAGCCAAACAAAGTTTATGCCGGAACCAATGCTGACACGCTGAAAGTCGGTTTGATCGGTTGCGGAGGAAGAGGATCGGGAGCTGCCAACCAGGCTTTGAAAGCTGACCCAAATGTTGTTTTACATGCCATGGGTGATATTTTCCCTGATAAATTACAGTCTTCACTTGAAAACCTGACGAAGGTACACGGTTCAAAAGTTAAGGTTGATGACGGTCATAAATTTATAGGTTTTGATGCTTATAAAAAGGTACTGGAATCTGGTGTTGATGTTGTATTGCTTGCAACGCCTCCACATTTCCGTCCGGAACATTTAACAGCGGCAATCAATGCAGGAAAACACGTTTTCTGTGAAAAACCGGTGGCAGTTGATGCGCCAGGTGTTCGTAAAGTTTTAGATGCTGCTAAATTGGCAAAGCAAAAAAATCTTTCTTTGATGTCAGGTTTCTGCTGGAGGTACCATGAGCCAAAACGCGCCAGTTTCGGAAGAATTCTTGACGGAGCAGTAGGTGATATTTCTGCAATTTATAATACGTATGATACAGGTACATTGTGGTCGTTCCCACGTGTACAAGGCTGGACAGATGCGCAGTATGTATTGCGTAACTGGACTTACTATACATGGCTTGCAGGAGATCATATTGTTGAGCAGGCTGTTCACAGTATTGATATGATGTCATGGGCTATGGGTGGTAAATTGCCAATTTCTGCCACAGGAACAGGTGGCCGTCAGGTAAGAACTGAGGAGCTTTTTGGAAATATTTTTGACCATTTCGCTGTCACTTACGAATATGAAAATGGCGTAAAAGGCTTCCACCATTCAAGACAACAGGCAAACTGCGAAAACAGCTACCTGGTTGAGACAATCGGTACAAAAGGAAGAGCGATGGTAAACTGTGCCCGTAACGTTCATGAAATTTACGGCCAGAATCCTTGGAAATACGAAGGAAAACAAAATGATATGTACCAAACGGAACATGATGAATTGTTTGCTTCAATCCGTAAAGGAACTCCGTTGAACGACGGAGAATTTATGGCGCAAAGCACACTTTTGGCGATCATGGGAAGAATGGCTGCTTACACGGGAAAAAGAGTAACATGGGAAGAAGCGATGAATTCAACAGAAAAACTGGGACCTCAAAGTTCAGCTGATTTCAGCTTTGACATGAAGCCTCCAATCGTTGAAGTTGCGAAACCTGGTATCACTGCTTTCTCTTGATATCAGTATGGATAGAAGAGATTTCCTTAAAAATACGGCTTTTGCGACGGCTGCCTCCACGGGCGCTGTAATGGGAATCGGTGCAATGACTGACGTTGTTGCATCTCCTTCCAACATTATTCTTCCTGAACAAATCAGTTCAGCCCCTGTTGCCAAAGCGATGATCAAAAAAAGCTTGAAATGGGGTATGGTAAAGGAAGATATGTCTGTAATGGACAAATTTAAAATGTTAAAAGATATAGGGTATGATGGCGTAGAGCTGGATTCTCCTAATGATCTTAACATGAAGGAGATTTTGGCTGCCAGAGATAAAACAGGACTTGAACTTCCGGGAACGGTTAATTCGAAGCACTGGAAATTGCCTTTGTCGGATCCTGATCCAAAGAAACGTGCTGAGTGTGTGAAATCGATTGAGCAGGCTTTGTATGATACGAAACAATATGGCGGAACTACGGTTTTGGTTGTTCCGGGTGTGGTAAATGCAGAAGTTTCCTATTCCGAAGCTTACGAACGTTCACGCGCTGAACTAACCAAATTGTTGCCAATCGCTGAAAAGACCGGCGTGAAAATTGCTCTGGAAAATGTCTGGAATCAATTTTTGCTCAGTCCGATGGAAGCTGCAAAATATGTTGACGATTTCAAACACCCTATGATCGGCTGGTATTTTGACGTAGGAAATGTGCTGCGTTACAGCTGGCCGGTTTCCTGGATTGAAGCTTTGGATAAACGTATTTTAAAGATTGATTTAAAAGAATTCAGTTTCAAAAAACAGAATGACCTTGGTCTTTGGAAGGGTTTCGATGTTGAATTCTTTGAAGGAGACTGTAACTGGCCGGAAGTTAATAAGGCTTTGCAGAAAGTCGGATATTCTGGCTGGGCATCTGCCGAAGTTAGCGGCGGCGACCGGAAAAGGTTGCAGACGATAAAGGATTTTATGGATAAGATTTTTGCGGCGTAAATTGTAGGGGCGCCCCTAGTGGGCACCCTTTTTCAGCAAAGCAATCATTCCGGGCAACCGTTGGGGCAATCCCTCGTGGTTGCCCTCTTTCTTTATCCGGGATACCTTTTTACTATCCGAAAATTATCCTTATCCGGTTTTTCGGCTTTATTTTCTTGGGGATGCTTTTCGGAGTTTTCCGGGCGACCACGAGGGGCGCCCCTACCATTTCCAAAACCAATATTATCGAAACATTTTGGATTTATTTTCCCAGGGATGCTTTTCGGGGTTTTCCGCGCGACCACGAGGGGCGCCCCTATCGCATGCTATAACTCTTCGTTTGACGGATTTTTAATTCGTCACCGATTATTTCTACACGCTTTAATTCTTTGAACACGTTTTCTTTATCCATAAAACCGATCACACAGGTCAACGGCTCTTTTCCTTTTTGCACTTCAACTTTGGGTTCAATTCCAAAATTTGGGATAACCAAATCATCCTCAGCTTCCAGCTCTTTGTATTTTACTTTAATTTTATATTTGAATGTTTGATCTGTTTCAAAAAGACTTACCGCAAATTTCCAGTCATTCAATCCGTCTTTATCTTTCACCGGTTCAGTATAACTTGACACAGCTTCCGGTTTCACTGCTTTCCTAACTTCTGAAATTTCAGTAGCCGAATCACTGCTATTTTCACCAGATTCATTCTTTTTGTTACAAGCCAATAATGCAAGCACGAAAAACAGGTAATAATACTTATTCATATTAGTGATGAAAGATAATGTTGTAAAAAGTGGAAGATAGGAAATCGTCTTTTAAAAGTAATTAGTAACCTGATGAATATTTCATTAATATTCAAAATTTGAATCAGTCCATAAAAATCTTTATCACCTCCATATCCGTTTACAGCTGAATAACTGCAATCTCAGGAATTTGCATTATTTTAGACCCTAATAAAAATCCCAACCAGCGTACCATAACCCTGTCGACTAACTTTTACCTCAACACATGGCCCTTAATTATATTTTCATTGCTTTTTTTACAATTGCTTTTGTCGTTGCGTTCGCTAAATTCCTTCTCTTCGGTGATGCAGAAACTTTAAAGCTCGTTGTGGAAGGTATTTTAAGTTCGTCAAAAGTAGCTGTGATGGATATTGCTTTGCCTCTCGCAGGAGTAATGACATTTTTTCTGGGGATATTAAATGTAGGCGAAAAAGCCGGAGCGATTAATATTCTGGCCAGGATTATCGGTCCCTTTTTTAGCAAATTATTTCCTGAAATTCCGAAAAATCATCCGGCAAACGGGCAAATGATTATGAACTTCGGAGCGAATATGCTGGGTTTGGATAATGCGGCGACGCCTTTTGGTTTGAAAGCCATGCAAAGTCTTCAGGATTTAAATCCAAGTAAAGACACCGCTTCCAATGCGCAGATTATGTTTTTAGTTCTGCATACTTCGGGGCTTCAGCTTATTCCGCTGAGCATTATCGCGCAACGCGCCATTCTGGGAGCTACTGATCCTTCTGATGTTTTTATTCCCTGTGTTGTAGGTACATATATAACTACGGTCATCGCTTTGATTATTACAGCAGCCTGGCAAAAAATTAATCTTTTTAACAAAACAGTAATACTTGGTTTAGGTGGTGTAACAACGGTTCTTGCTCTCTTATTATGGTATTTATCAAGTTTACCAAAAGAGCAAATTGAAACAATTTCCGTCGTTTTTGGAAATTCGGTACTGCTTTTTCTTATCACGTCATTTCTTCTCGGAGCACTTTATAAAAAAGTAAATGTCTTTGAAGTTTTTATTGATGGAGCAAAACTGGGTTTTGAAACTTCTGTCAAAATAATGCCTTATCTGGTAGGAATGCTTGTTGCGATCAGTGCTTTTCGTACTTGCGGCGCTATGGATTATTTGATAAACGGACTTCGGTATATAGTAATCAGTTCCGGGATCAATAGTGATTTCACAGATGCACTTCCCGTGGCCTTAATGAAGCCTTTAAGCGGCAGCGGCGCCCGTGCTTTGATGATCGAAGGTATGACTAAATTCGGCCCGGATTCTTTTGTTGGACGACTAGGTTGCATTTTTCAGGGATCAGCCGACACAACACTTTATATAGTAGCACTTTACTTCGGATCTGTCGGGATTAAAAACTCCCGTTATGCCATTGTTGTAGGCCTCATTGCCGATTTAGTCGGTGTGATTGCTGGCATCTGGCTGGGATATTTATTTTTTCACTAAAATTATTTATTGTAAAATACCCATTTACCTACTTATGCAACCGTCCGTACTAAATGGATGGTTGTTTTTTGTAGCATCATGTAATATTGAACATCTAACACAGAATAACATATGATGAATTCGTTACCAAAATCCGCATTCCTTGCGTTTATGTTTTGTGGACTTGTCTTGTTTCAATCTGCTTATGGACAAACGAATGTTCCAAAAAAAGCGGACAATACATATTCTCTTGAAGATTGTATCCGCATTGCTTTGGAAACAAATCCGCAGGTTAAGCAGTCTGAAATTCAGGTTCAGCGCGATAACAACATTCATGAGCAATCACGCTGGCAGCGTTGGCCGAGCTTGAGTTTTAATGCCGCGCAAGGTTTTAACTCGGGTCGGAACATCGACCCCTTTACCAACCAGTTTGTTCAGCAAAATATTAGCCAAAACCAGTTTCAGCTCGGTTCAAGTGTAATTTTGTTCAGCGGATTTCAGTTGAAAAATACGGTGAAACGCAACGAAATCAATATCATGGCAAGCCAGAAAGATCTGGATGCTGCCAGAAATGATATTATGCTGAATGTTGCACTTTCTTACTTGCAGGTAATCAGTAATGAAGAATTAATCGGTGTGGCGCAGCGCCAGGTCGACGCGTCTAACTTACAGGTCGGCCGCACACAGAAACTTGTGGAAGCAGGTACCCTGGCCGAAAGTAATTTGTTTGATTTAAAAGCACAGCTTGCCAATGACGAATTGACGCTTGTTAATGCGCAAAATAATCTGGAAACGGCAAAACTTAATTTGAAACAACTAATGAATATGCCAGGAAGCGATCCGATTAATTTGATAAAAATACCGGTTGCTGATCCAAATCTTCGTGCTTACGACGCTACAATCCAACAAATTTATGAAACTGCCATGAGCAATCTCCCTCAGATGAAAGCAGCAGAATTACGCACCGAAGCGGCCAAGAAAAACATTGAAATCATCCGTGGCAGCGCAATGCCAACATTAAGCTTGAACGGCGGGATCAATACTACATTTTCGAGTGTGGCTCCAAAAGAGAGATTTATTTCTGACGGCTCACCTAGTCAAACGCAGACTGTAACATCTACAACGGATTATATTATCGTAAATGATCAGCAGTTTCCAATTGTGCAAACCGTTTCAACACCCGGAGGATCACTCAGACATTTCGGATACCTGGATCAGCTTAATTTCAACAGAAACTCTTCTATTAATTTAAGTTTAAGAATTCCTATTTTTACAAATTTCCAGGTTCGTTATAATGTTGCAAATGCCAAATTGCAACAGCAAACTACTGAATATCAGGCGCAGCAAGTTCAGCTTACGATTCGTAAAAATGTTGAACAGGCTTATATTGATATGAATAATGCAGCCAAACGTTATTCTGCAACGGCCAATCAGGTTAGAGCCTTAACCGAAGCTTTCCGCATATCTCAGGTTCGTTTTGATGTAGGCGCTATCAATTCAGTTGAATACAATATTGCAAAAGCCAACCTTGACCGCGCGAATGGAAATCTTATCCAGACAAAATACGATTACGTTTTCCGCACAAAAATCCTCGATTTTTATATGAACAGACCACTGTCTGATTTTTAAATAAAAATTGAAACCTGTCTTAAAAAAGATAAAAAAATAATCATAGCAGAACTTCTGCTGGCCTGAAAAATAAATAACCGTAAACCAACAACGAATTATGGCGCGTAAATCTTCAAATCGAATATGGTGGATTGTAGGAGGTATTGTAGTACTTCTTGTTGCCGGATTATTCGGAGCAAAACAGGCAGGATATATCGGACAGCCGAAACCTGTCGAGGTAGAATTTACAAAGGTCAAACGCGCAGACATTATTGAGCGTGTAAGTGCATCCGGAAAAGTTCAGCCGGAGGTAGAAGTAAAATTAAGTCCGGACGTATCCGGTGAAATTACCAACCTTTATGTAGCGGAAGGCGATTCTGTTGTGAAAGGACAGTTGCTTTTGAAAATCCGCCCGGATAATTATGAATCCTTAATGGCCCGCGCACAGGCCGCAGTAAATTCCAGCAAGGCAAATCATGAACAAACCAAGGCATTGGTTTTACAGGCTGAAGCTAAATTATCCCAGTCAAAAACAATTTACGAACGGAATAAAAAACTTTTCAACGATAAAGTAATTTCTGCATCCGATTTTGAACAATTCAGTTCTAATTATGATGTGGCAAAACAAGATCTTGAATCTTCAAAAGCAAACGTTTCTGCGGCTTTATATAATATCAAAAGTGCAGAGGCAAGTTTACGTGATGCTGCCGAAAACTTACGTAAAACAACCATTTTTGCTCCTGTGAGCGGAATTATTTCCTTGTTGAACGTGGAAGTTGGAGAACGCGTCGTTGGAACTTCGCAAATGGCAGGAACTGAAATGATGCGTATTGCCAATTTAAGTAATATGGAAGTTCGCGTGAATGTTAACGAAAATGATATCGTCCGCGTTACCTTAGGCGATACTGCGGAAATTGACGTTGACGCTTACAGTTCGTCAGGACGCAAATTCAAAGGAATTGTAAAAGAAATTGCCAACACCGCCGCCGGTCTTGCCTCATCAACCACAACATCCGCAGCGAGCACTTCCACCGATGCTGTAACAGAATTTGAGGTTAAAGTTAAGATTTTGAATACGTCGTTCAGCGATCTTATGTCTAGCCGCAGCAAAAGATCTTACCCGTTCAAACCTGGTATGACGGCGTCAGTAGAAATTATCACAAACAGAAAAGATAAAGTTATTTCGGTACCGATAGCAGCAGTGACTACCCGAAACAATAAACCGGCTGAGGACGACAAAGATCCAAAACCAGAAGGTACCGAGCCGGAAAAACCAAAAGGACAAAAAGAAGAAGCGGTTAAAGAGGTTGTTTTTGTGGCTGTAAATGGAAAAGCTGAGATGCGTGAAGTAAAAACCGGAATTAGTGATTTTGAAAATATTGAGGTATTGTCGGGATTAAAAGAAGGTGATGAAATTATCTCCGGACCCTATATCGTTGTGTCCAAAACACTAAAAACAGGAGACTTAGTAGAAAAAAAGAAAGAAGAAGTGAAAAAAGATGAGAAAAAATCAAATGAAAACTAGAACGCATGCGTTACAAATATGTAATAAGTTCGATTTAGTTTAGGTTAAAAAAGAAATCCTTGCGGCTTTGCTGCAAGGATTTTTTATTTAATCTATGATTTTGAAACGCAATTAAGGTTTTTGCAGAATAATCAACAAAGATTACTACGTTATTTTCTATCCTATATTCTTCCAAAGTTCGGCTACTGCAAAACCAATCATAACCAGACAAAGCAAAACCTGGATTACGATACCGGTCAAAAATCCGACGAAAGAACCTAACGCTGATTTCAGAGCAGCATTTATTTTAGCTCCTCCTATTAATTCTCCCAGTAAAGCTCCAAGAAATGTTCCGATGAAAATACCGATTGCCGGAACAAAAAGAAAACCAGCCAGTAAGCCAAGTGTTGCACCAATAGCTCCATACCGCGTCCCTCCAATTTTTTTCGTTCCCCAAACAGGAATGTAATAATCCAGGACACCAATAACTAAGGTGATAAATCCCAAAGTATAAAGTGTTGTATGACTAAATTCAGCGAATTTACTGATATGTAATAAAACAAGCCCGGTAAAACTTAAAGCCGGTCCGGGCAGTGGCAGAATTGCTCCGGCAAGACCTGTAAACAAACATGCAATCCCGGCAACAAGCAGCAAAATATCCATGACTCCGATGTTAAATTAACAATGAATTAACAAAAAAACATTTGGCCGTCCTATCTTTGCAAATTGAAAAGACGATTAAGTTAACAGAAAGCTTTCAGCCTATTGTTTGAAATTAATCGTCTGCAATTGTGAACAAGTGATAGCTGGCATTCATTTTATTAAGATGCTGGTAAAGAATCACTCATTCAATCATTCACGCAATCATTCATTAAAAAAACAAATGTCCAAAGTTCTTATTATTGGTGCCGGCGGCGTCGGAAGTGTGGTGGCGCACAAATGTGCACTGAACAGCCAGGTGTTTACAAGCATTATGCTTGCAAGTCGCACAAAATCAAAATGCGATAAAATTGCAGCAGAAATTAAAGAAATGCATGGTGTTGACATCGAAACGGCGCAGGTTGATGCTGATATCGTTGCAGAAACTGTAATGCTCATCAAACGCTTCCAGCCAAAATTGCTGATCAACGTTGCACTTCCTTACCAGGATCTGACCATTATGGAAGCTTGTCTTGCGACTGGCGTTCATTATCTGGATACGGCCAATTACGAACCAAAAGATGTTGCCAAATTTGAATATAGCTGGCAATGGGCATATCAGCAACGCTTTAAAGAAGCTGGTTTGATGGCTTTGCTTGGTTGTGGTTTTGACCCGGGCGTTACGCAGGTATTTACTTCGTACGCCAACAAACACTATTTCGATGAAATGCATTATCTGGACATTATCGACTGTAATGCCGGCGATCATGGAAAAGCATTTGCAACGAATTTCAATCCTGAAATCAATATTCGTGAAATTACCCAACCAGGTCGTTATTGGGAAAATGGAGAATGGGTTGAAATTGAGGCTATGTCAATTCACAAACCAATTGAATACCCAGGCATCGGACCAAAAGAAAGTTATGTACTTTACCATGAGGAACTTGAATCGCTGGTAAAAAACTTCCCGACTTTAAAACGTGCACGTTTCTGGATGACATTTGGACAAGCTTACATTACGCACTTAAACGTGCTTGAAAATGTAGGAATGACCAGTATCAAACCGATCAAATTTAACGGTATGGATATTGTTCCGCTTGAATTTTTGAAAGCAGTACTTCCTGCTCCTGATTCATTGGGCGAAAATTATTCAGGACAAACTTCAATCGGTTGCCAGATTAAAGGAACAAAGGACGGTGAAGAAACCACCTACTACGTTTGGAATAACTGCGATCACGCTGAATGTTACAAAGAAGTTCACGCGCAGGCAGTAAGTTATACAACAGGCGTTCCGGCCATGATCGGTGCGATGCTTATGCTGACAAATGAAGAATGGATGAAGCCGGGTGTCTGGAATTGCGAAGAGTTGAATCCGGATCCATTTATGGCACTCTTGAATACCCAAGGTTTGCCATGGAACGAAAGAATCAACATCCCGCTCCCACACGAATATCCGGCGTGATAAATATATAAGTGAAGAACAAATTCTAAAACCAGAAAAGCCAACTCAAAAAGTTGGCTTTTCTTTTATAAAAACTATTTTATACCCAATCAATTTCAAATTCCAATCATTAACAATTAACCCTTAACAATTAACCATTAAAAGCTATCCTTCCATTGTAATCGTCGCCCTCGTACAAACCCCACCAATCGGCGGATTGAATTTGGAAACCCTTACTGTCACCTTCTGTACATCCGGATAATGTTCTCTTACACTTGCGATTACCTTAAAACCAATATGCTCCAATAATTTCGCGGGTTCCTGCATCACTTTTGCGGCAATCTGGTACAATGTTTCATAATTGACCGTCGCACTTAATTTATCTTTGACCGCCGCCTCAATAAAATCAGTATTGATGGTGATGTCCAGCGCGTATTTGTTACCAATTCTTTGTTCTTCCGGGTAGTAGCCGTGATAGGCGAAAAACTCCAGGCCTTCTAATGATATCGTACCCAATGTAAATTATATTTGGTCAAAGAATGATCCGCCTGTACTTTTTGGCAAAACTGGTTCCTGAGGTTTCTCTCTAAATGTATTTACAGCTTCGCGCTGCGTATTTTCACGAGGTCTTGTTTCACGTTCATTTTCACGTGTTTCGCGTGATTTTCTCAATTCAGCAAGAGCCTCGGTTGCTGCATCTGCTGCGCTTAAATCCTCTTCTTTAACAGTTGGTACCGAAATTTCTTCTATCTCTTCAACAACTGCCTCAACCTCTACCTGTTTTAAAACGGTGACCGGCTCTTCTTCGACAATCTCTTCTTCAACCAAAAACGGTTCTTCCGCTTCTGGTGTTGAAACAATTTCAAATGCTACTTCTGGTGTCTCATCTTTCAGAATAACTGCTGCTTCCTGAACCTCAGGTTCTGATTTTTCAACTTCACTAGGAAAAGTTAGCTTTTTAGGAATCTCGATTTCGGCAACATGCTGCTTAATTTCTTCCATCTTGTTCAAGACAGATTCCTTATCGTATTTATTCTCAAATCTTTCAACCGTTTCAATTGTATTATTGGCAAGTGAAGAAAGCTGCACGACAAGATTATCCCTGAAATTTTCAATTGCACGGAAATCACGTTCCTGATTTTTTATTTCAACCGCAAAATCCTCTTTGAATTTTTTAAGTCGGTTTTCAGTTTCCAGAATGATCTGATTCGTTCTTTGCTCCGCTTCCGCTATCAGCGAATCCGCTCTTTCTTTGGATTCCTCAACCCTTTTATCAGCAGATTCAATGGCTTCTTTTTCAATCTGCTTACTAACATCCTCTGCCGACTTTAATGTGCGAAACAGCGTGGATTCGATATCTTTTAACTTGCTAAGTTCTTTTTCTGCATAATCCAACTGCATTTTCAGCATGCTGTTTTCACTGGAAAAGCGCTCCCATTCCTGCGACAATGAGTTGAGAAATGCATCAACTTCATCGGGATTGTAACCTCTGAAAATCTTTTCAAACGTATGTTTACGTATGTCTATTGCTGAAATTTTCATGATGGATATATGCTTTTAAATTTAAATCGTAACGGTCGTCTAAGATAAAGACATATGACCAACATTTCAAAGTATTTAACTGAATTACACTTTTAAACCATATTAAATGGCTACTTCCCATACCGAAATCATTCGATCGTCACTGCAGGATACCAACTGATTTTCAAAGCTTGTCCAGAGCAATTTGTTCACCGAAGTGGCGTGCCCGGCCAAACGGGAGCGGTCTATTATTTTTTTCAGCCTGAATGTTTCTGAATCCCAAAGTTTAATGGATTTGTCCATACTGCACGTTGCAAAATGTTTTCCATCCGGACTGAAAGTGATATTGTTAACTGCATACATATGCGCAGCTACATCTGTTACAGCCTCATATTGGTTTCGAACATCCCAGATTTTGATGTGCGCATCCCTTCCGGTTGTAAAAAGAAAATTCCCATCCGGAGAATATTGAACGGAAAAAACCGAATTAGTGTGTGCAGAAATTGTTTTTTTTAATTTGAACCCTTCAAAATCAAAAATGTGAACATTCCAGTCACTATCTCCAACAGCAAATTCTCTCGTAACCGGATTTATTGAAATAGACCTCACACTATTTGTAGCAACCTTGATATGTTTTTGAACAGAAAGCGAGGGAACATCCATTACCTCAATCACACCATCGCCCAATGCAAGCAGTGCTTTATTCTCCCAGATTTTTATATCGAAAATCGCCGAAGCCGTAACTTTTGATGCATATTCAATTTTATTATTGGCAATATCAAGAACCTGAATTCCTTCAAAATTTTGTCCGATCCACAAAAAATTACTGGTCACGTCCAGACAAAGTGAATAAACTGAAACACCCGCTTTTGCAACCAGTTTCCCCATATCCGGTTTTTTCAGATCCCAGTGGATAACGAATCCATCACCGCCGGAAGAGTAAAATCCATGATCTGTATTATCTGAAATAATTGTATAAACGCTGTCGCGATGACCGGAAAAAGTGTCTACTTTGCGAATTATCATTGTGCGAAGCTTTTGGCTGTTAGCTATGAGCACTTAGCTTTTGCCATTAGCATTAATAGTAAAAAAAACAGTAACCTGCTTTTGTAAATTTATATAAAAATTAAGACGTCTTTTGTAAAAATTAAACAGTTTCAACCACTGTATTTACAATATAATAATCGTTTGAGCCACACTAAAAGCTAAATGCTAACAGCTGACCGCTCGATTTAAACACAAATTATATGCCGCTCGTTCATTCCGAAAAGATTGAAGAGAATAGTACTTTACTACTCTGGAAACTGACAGAAACTGAATCTGAATTACACGAAAGCCTTGGCTCTTTGTTTAATCTGGACGATCTGGAGACAATTTCTCATCCGCAGAAAAGACGCGAATGGCTGGCCAGCCGCATACTTATCAAGATTCTTGTTGAACGATTCGGATTCTTGTATGAAGGTACCCATAAGGATGAACATGGAAAAGCATTTCTTGTCAACAACGCTTCACATATTTCTATCACCCATACTTTCGATTACGTCGCCGCTGTGATTAATGCATCCGCACCTGTTGGCATCGATATGGAAAAAACCGATAACAAACTTCAAAGGACTTCCGGAAAATTCCTTTCTCCGCCTGAATTTGAACATGCAGGCAATCATCTGGAAGTTCTTTGCATGTACTGGTGCGCAAAAGAAGCGATTTACAAATTGTATGGAAAAAAGAAAATCAGCTTCAAAAATTCAATTTATATCAAACCGTTTGATAAGTCTGAATTGATTTTGGATGGAATTTTATCTGATGACGACGAAGATCTCAAAGTCAACTCCAATATCCACATTCGCTGGTTCGAAGATTATTGTCTGGCAGTTTCAGTTTAGATACTATCGTCGCCGAAGCTTTCCAAAGTTGATTTCAGAATATTTTCAATTTCCTTAATCTTCTCCTGTTCTCCTGTTTTTTCGTAAGATAAAATCAGGTTACGCAATACCCGCTGAATGATTTCCAGATTGGTACAGGGATTGTAAAAAATATCTTTCGGTTTGATATTTAACTGAGCGATATAATGATCAATATCAGTCTTTGAAAAAATAATTCCGCGATTGAAAACATTGATATAAAACTGTGTATTATGGCTTTTGTAAGTCAAAACAAACAGATTTGGAAGATTCACTCCATAAACCGGCAAACCGAGTTTACGCGCAATCAGCAAATAAATCACACATAAAGTAATTGGATTGCCCCGGCGGTTTTCCAAAACCACATTGATCATCGAATTTGAAGGCGAATGAAAACTTTTCGTATTCGCAGCAAAATTCATTGACCCAAAAAATATGCTATTGATCCGCTTGATCTGATCAATCGGATTCATTTCTTCTTGAAACTGGATCCAGATGTCATAGTAAAGCTGTTCAACAATCGTTTTAAGATTGTCGAGCGAAAGTTCAGGATAATGATAGGTGGACAAAATCCACATACCTTCCATCAAATCCAGACCGCCGCCGTTTTTCCATGACTGCAATCTCTCGTTCATAATGCTCAATTGGAGCTCATGAATTAGTTCTTCTATTTTACGCTGAAGATTCGGGTTAAAGCTTTCTTCCCATTCTGTTTCCAGAAAAGGAATCACATTTCCACCTAATGATAAGATCTTCCCCTCAACGTGCTGAGTTACTTCATGATCTTCATCATCAAGTAAAGATATCAGCGCCTTTATTTCTCTCTTGTTCATTTTCTGTCGAATCTGCTTTTAACAACCAACGGATAAATAAAAACATTTTTTTTTTATGGACGTCAAATTTTCTACTTTTGCCCGGAAAAAAATTGTATTTTGAAGAGATATTTCACAGTTGATATCGCTTCAAAATTCGGTTTTGGAAGTACAAAAAGAAACTTTTAGATATAATTTTCATACTTACCACAAATTTCTTTTAAGATCATTCCTATGAAAATTCTTGTTACCGGCGGAGCGGGCTTTATTGGTTCACATACCGTTGTTGAACTGCATGAAGCCGGTTTTGAGCCTGTTATTCTTGACAATCTTTACAATTCAAATCGCGAAGTACTCAACGGAATTAAAGGCATTACGGGCAAAGATTTCCCCTTTTATGAAATTGACTGTAATGATATTGAAAAAGTAAGAGCTGTATTTGAAAAAGAAAAATTTGACGGTGTAATTCATTTCGCAGCCTACAAGGCGGTGGGAGAATCAGTTGAAAAACCGTTAAATTATTATGAAAATAATATTATTTCCTTGCTTGTCTTATTAAAGGTAATGAAGGAATTCAACGTTGACAAATTTGTTTTCTCTTCTTCCTGCACCGTTTACGGTCAGCCCGATGCCTTGCCTGTGACGGAAAGTACGCCTCGCAAACCTGCCAATTCTCCATACGGAAATACCAAAGCAATTGCCGAAGACATTATTCGTGATCACGTTCATTCTGCTCCGGGTATCAAAGCAATTTCCCTCCGTTATTTCAACCCCATCGGAGCGCATAAAACTTCTCTGATTGGTGAATTACCAAACGGCGTTCCGAGCAACCTGGTTCCTTTCATCACGCAAACAGCCGCTGGACTTCGTGAGTCATTAACGGTTTTTGGCAGTGATTATGATACGCCGGACGGAACTTGTGTACGCGATTTTATTCACGTAGTGGATTTGGCAAAAGCACATTTGAAAGCGTTACAATTGCTTGACGAACAAACAGACGGTAATTATTACGATGTTTTCAACGTAGGAACAGGACAGGGTTATACTGTTTTGGAACTTATCAATACATTTGAAAAAGTAAGCGGCGAAAAACTTAATTATTCTATCGGACCGCGGAGAGCTGGTGACGTGGAAAAAATTTATGCACAATCAGACAAAGTAAATTCTGTCATGAAATGGACTGCTGAAAAAACAATGGCAGATGCACTTCTTGACGCATGGAATTGGCAACTAAAAATCACACCAAAAAAATGAAAAAGATCTTAATTACCGGAGGTGCCGGCTTCATTGGCTCTCACGTCGTTCGCCGTTTTGTAGTTCACCATCCTGAATACCATATTTATAATCTGGATGCCCTGACTTACGCAGGAAATCTTGAAAATCTTCGTGATATTGAAAATGCACCAAATTACACTTTTGTAAAAGGTGATATTGTTGATGCGGAATTTATTGACAAGTTAATTTCAGAAACTGATTTTCACGGAATTATCCACCTTGCCGCAGAAAGTCATGTTGACCGTTCGATCTCTGATCCAATGTCATTTGTAATGACCAATGTAGTTGGAACTGTGAATCTTTTGAACGCTGCGAAAAAAGCATGGAAAGAAAATCTGGCTGATCATCGGTTTTATCACGTTTCTACGGATGAAGTATATGGTGAATTGCATGATCCGGGTACTTTCTTTACTGAAACGACAAGCTACGATCCGCGTTCTCCATATTCTGCTTCAAAAGCATCTTCTGATCACTTTGTAAGAGCATACCAGAATACTTATAATCTTCCGGTTGTTATTTCTAACTGTTCAAATAATTATGGCCCGAATCATTTCCCGGAAAAGCTGATTCCGTTGATGATCCACAACATTATTCAAAATAAACCGCTTCCAGTTTATGGAAAAGGCGAAAATGTTCGTGACTGGCTTTTTGTTGAAGATCACGCGATTGCGATTGATACCATTTTCCACAAAGGGAAAAATGGCGAAACATATAACATCGGCGGACACAACGAGTGGAAAAACCTTGACCTGGTTTTATTGCTTTGCCGCGTAATGGATAAAAAATTGGGTCGTGAAGAAGGTGAGACTGAAAAATTAATCACTTACGTTACTGACCGCGCCGGACACGATCTTCGTTATGCTATCGATGCTACGAAACTTTCGGAAGAACTTGGATGGAAACCTTCATTGCAGTTTGAAGAAGGCCTGGAAAGAACTGTAACCTGGTATCTTGACAATCAGGAATGGTTGAATAATGTTACCTCAGGCGAATACCAAAAATATTACGACGGAATGTACTCCACCAGATAGTTCGTATGTTTGGGCGATTGTCTTTTTTGACACTCGCCTAAAAAACAACTATACAAACATTAAAGAAGTAAAATGAAAGGAATTATTTTAGCTGGTGGATCCGGTACAAGACTTCATCCACTTACGTTGGCGGTGAGTAAGCAGCTTATGCCTGTTTATGACAAACCGATGATTTACTATCCGTTATCAATTTTAATGCTGGCCGGAATCAAAGAAATCCTGATCATTTCTACACCACACGATTTGCCTCATTTTGAGAAATTGTTAGGTGACGGAAGTCGTTTGGGATGTTCAATTTCTTATGCCGTTCAGCCAAGCCCGGATGGACTGGCGCAGGCGTTTATTATTGGCGAAGAATTTATCGGAAAAGAAAAAGTAGCACTTATTCTGGGCGATAACATTTTTTACGGATCAGGACTTTCGCAATTACTACAATCCAACAATAACCCTGAAGGCGGTGTTATTTTCGCTTACCAGGTTCAGGATCCTGAGCGTTATGGTGTTGTTGAATTTGATAAAGATTTCAATGCTTTGTCAATTGAAGAAAAACCGGATGTACCTAAGTCAAATTATGCAGTTCCCGGTTTGTATTTTTATGACAATCAGGTGGTTGAAATTGCAAAAAGCATACCTCCCTCCCCACGTGGAGAATTGGAAATTACGGATGTAAACCGTGTTTATCTTGAAAAAAACCAGTTGAAGGTGGGCGTTCTGAACAGAGGAACTGCCTGGCTTGATACCGGAACTTTCCAGTCTTTAATGCAAGCGGGACAATTTGTTCAGGTTATTGAAGAACGTCAGGGTTTGAAAGTGGGCTGTATTGAAGAAATCGCCTATCGTATGGGCTTCATTAATGTTGAACAGCTGCGTGAAATTGCCAAACCATTGGTTAAAAGTGGTTATGGAAAATATCTTTTAGGCCTTGTGGCCAATCTTTAAATATTGAAAAAAGCAGTTGTTGGCGGGTTATAAGAGTAAATAATTCAATAACAGCTGCTTTTCAATTTGTAATCCTTAAAATTCATTCAACAAATGAAGTTTCTGGCGGAAGAAATAGAATTGTATTCCGAAACTCATACTGAGAATGAAAACGAATTGCTAAAATCTCTTAACCGGGAGACACACGCTAACGTACTCAATCCCCGTATGCTTTCCGGGCATTTGCAAGGGCGGTTTTTATCCATGATTTCCCGCATGATTTGCCCTGAGAAAATTTTGGAAATAGGTACTTACACAGGTTATTCAGCGCTCTGCCTGTGTGAGGGATTAAAAACCGGGGGAAAACTTATTACCCTCGATATTAATGAAGAGCTTGAAACCCTTACCCAACGTTATTTTGATCAGTCCGAATTCAGTAATCAGATCGATTACAGAATTGGCAATGCGCTGGATATTATCCCGACGTTGACAGACACTTTTGATCTGGTGTTTATGGATGCTGATAAAATCAATTACATGAACTATTTTAACCTTTGTATTGACAAAGTCAGGCCGGGAGGATTTATCCTTGCCGACAATGTTTTGTGGAGTGGAAAAGTAGTGGACAAGGAATTAAAGAAAATAGATAAGGATACTCAAGCGTTATTGGATTTCAACAACATGGTTCATGAGGATGAACGCGTTTCCAATATCCTGCTGCCCATCCGTGACGGACTCATGATCCTTCAAAAACTATAACTCGCAAATCTAACAAGCCAAGCTTTCATCATTTATGAACAAAATTTCCAGCACATACTTAAAAATAACCACACTGGTTTTCTTCTCGTTTGTTTTTCAAATTCAACTGGCAGGAGCTCAAAGCAATTCGCCGGAAATTCCATCGAGTATTATGTTTGGGGGAATTACGGTAAAATTTGACAGAAGCGCGCAAAACCTGATTGAGGAAGATATCAAAAGCCTGATGTCAAACAAGAAGTTCTGGGAAGAAAAAATGGACCGGGCAATACTATATTTCCCGATTGTGGAAAGTATTCTGATGGACGAAGAAGTTCCTATTGATTTCAAATATCTGGCCGTTCAGGAAAGTTCCTTCAAGCCTGATGTTGTTTCAAGTTCCAATGCAGTTGGTTTCTGGCAATTTAAACCTGAAACAGCACAGGAATTAAATCTTCGTGTTGATAAAGACGTTGATGAAAGAAAAAATATCAGTTCTTCAACACACGCAGCTGCGTGGTATCTGAAGAAAAATAACCAACAATTAAACAACTGGGTTTCTTCACTTTATTCTTATTATCAAGGTGTAGGTGGTGTTAAAAAACTGGTTCCGGCAAACTGGTCGTATGCGAGAGAAGTTACTTTGAACGGAAAAACGGATCGTTACATGCTTCGCTTTTTTGCACATAAAATTGCATTGGAAGCTGGTATTGAAAGATATCGCACGACCAATTCCATGGTTCTGATTGAATCAGAATATGGTAAAGGAAAAACATTTTCTGAAATTTCAAGTGAATTGGGAATTCAGGAAAGAGATTTAAAAAGTTATAACCGCTGGGTAAGCGATGAAAGAATTCCTACTGACAGAGAATATCTTGTAACCTTGCCGGTACCTTCAAACTTAGTTGCTTCGGTACGTTCCAAATTATCGCTGCCTGCACAAAGTCAAGTTGTTTTGGCTTCATCTTCATCGGCAACATCGGCTTCCAACGCAATTCCTGACGAAACAGGTTTTCCGATTTTGAAAAAATCAAATGCAAAATCCGGCGACAAAAACGGATATGCCTTTTATGAAATAAATGGTTTGCCTGGTATTGAAGCGAAAGCCGGAGATGATGCAAAAAGTATCGCCAAAGCGGGAAATTTAAGAAGACCGAGATTTTTGAAATACAATGATATGTCGGTTGATATGCCGATTATTCCTGGAAATGTTTATTACCTGGCTCGTAAAAACAAGAAAGCCGCTACGCCATTTCACACAGCAAAAACAGGTGATTCATGGCAAAGTATTTCTCAGCAATATGGTCTGAGATTGGTTAATCTTTTAAAATATAACCGTACGATCAGCAAAACCTATCCGCTTCAAACCGGACAAGTTGTTTGGCTGAACAAAAA
Source organism: Dyadobacter subterraneus (assembly GCF_015221875.1). NCBI lineage: Bacteria > Pseudomonadati > Bacteroidota > Cytophagia > Cytophagales > Spirosomataceae > Dyadobacter > Dyadobacter subterraneus. The sequence continues at coordinate 212,690 of NZ_JACYGY010000001.1, read as the reverse complement.
ACGTCCGAAGAAAACACCAATTGAAATTATCACGCCGAAACCAGGTGACAAAACGGTTACTGATCCAATCATTGCTTCAACTCCGGCACAGCCTCAGTCGGGCAATAATATTCCTGCAAATGCTTCCGGAAGAAAAAAATATACGCCGGTTTTGGTTGATAAAAATCAGAGCAGTATCGCAAAGGAAGATCAGAATTTTCAACCTGGGGTAGTACCAAACGTTCCATCACCATCAACCGTTGAAATTCCGGCCGTAGCAGCTGCTCCATCTGGAAATACAAATGACAGAGTTGTGATTATTACACAGGATGGAAGTGATGGCTCTTTCAAACAGGCACAGGAACCAAAAGCAGTTCCAAGTAAACCTGCTGCAAAACCTGCCGCTGGCAAGGCTGTGGCTAAAAGAACGGATAGTAATCCATTCTCAACACCATCGGAAAATGCGTCACGTACGCCTGCCAATACACAGCCGGCAGCTTTTGATAATCCTTTGCCGCCTGTTAAGGAGAAACCTGCCGTTACCGCAGTTAAGGAAACCACAAATTTTCACACAGTTCAGGCTGGACAGACGTTTTACAGCATTTCCAGAATGTATAATTTATCTGTAAAAGAGCTGCTTGCGATCAATCATTTGAATGATATTGTAAAATTAAGTGTTGGCCAAAAACTGATTGTTGGAAAAGAAGCAGCGACTGTTTCGGAAAGTGAAACGAACAAAGTTTCCGGAAATACAAAAGCCATAGCAGAAGAGCGTGCACCGCAGCGTTCAGGGGTAACAACTCATACGGTAGCGCCAGGCGAAACACTTTTCCGGATTTCCCAGAATTATCATGTTGGGATTGAAGAACTTCAAAAACTTAACAAATTGTCCGGAAATACTGTTATCGTAGGTCAGAAACTAAAAATACCACAACAATAATAAACAAAAAACAAAGTGATACTCATTGACAATACCTGCATCAGCGACGATATTGAAGACCAGCTTTTTGTCTGTAATTTGGACAAATGTATGGGCGCGTGCTGCGTGGAGGGAGATTCGGGCGCTCCGCTGGATCCCGAAGAATTACCTATTCTGGAAAGTATTTACAAGCATGTAGAGCCATATCTGACCGAGGAAGGTAAAAGAGTAATTGAAACCGAAGGTACTTATACAACCGATTTTGATGGTGATTATGTAACACCGGTCATCAATGGAAGAGAATGTGCTTACGCAATTTACGATGAAAGAAAGATACTGAAATGCGGAATTGAGCAGGCTTATAACGACGGAAAAATCGATTATAAAAAACCGATTTCCTGTCACTTGTATCCAATCCGTGTTACAAAATATGAGCAATATCACGCGCTGAATTATGACCGCTGGGAAATTTGCAGTCCGGCTTGCAGTTTCGGACAAGAACTTGGCGTTCCGCTTTATCAGTTTTTAAAAGAACCTTTAATTCGCGCTTACGGGCCGAAATGGTATAAGGAACTAACGCAGGAAATCGATGAGCGCAAAGAAGCAAGAAACAACATATAGTCCGGCGACTAATGATTTTTTCGGGAATGTTTATGATGTCGTTCGTTTAATTCCAAAAGGGCGCGTTACTTCATATGGTGCAATTGCTGCTTATCTGGGCTCCAAAAGAGGTGCAAGAATGGTTGGATGGGCTCTTGGCAATGGCTACACCCAAAATGATCTTCCTGCCCATCGCGTTGTAAACAGAAACGGTCTATTAAGTGCGAAACTTCAATTTGGAACGCCTACCGCTATGCAGGAAAAACTTGAAAGTGAAGGTGTGCAAGTGAAAGACGATAAGGTCCAGGATTGGCATAATAAATTCTGGGATCCTGAAAAAGAATTATCCTGAGTATCAAAATATTCAGACATAAAAAAATCCCGGCCATTTCTGGCCGGGATTTTTTTATGTCTGTTGTTTTACAAAACCACCTCTTTGTTATTAGAAGTTTCGATTTCCAATTTTTTGATAATTTTATTGTCCTTGTTATACAGTTCGAAGTGATACGTTCCGTCTTCCATTCTTTCCACATCAAAAACGCGACGGTATGGGCGATCTTCGTTTTTCTTTAATACTTCCTGATAAACAATATTTCCTTTGCTATCTCTCAATAATACATTTACAGAAGCTTCCGGAATTTTGTCGATAGCTAATTTTACTTTGTTTGTATTGGCTAATTTGTACAGAGAGGCGTCAAATGTTGCTACGGATGCTTTTACTTTTTTGTCAGTTTTCTCCGCCTTATTTTCTTTGGCGTAAGAGAATGATACAAGAGAAAAAGCTAGTGTCAAAGACAAAACGAATTTGGTAATTGCTGAAATTTTCATGGCTGTAATTTTTAAAATTTGATTATTTATTTAACATGGTTACCTGACTACTAAAAAAGCCCGTGCCAAATAAAATTTCGCTATGCCAAATAAAAATATTATCAAACAAACGTTTGATAATCAATAGTTTATGTAAAATTAAAATCACATTTCAAAATTTAAAAAGTGTTCATTAACGAACAAAATATTCCGATACTGAACATTTTGGACTTATTTGGAATATTGTGCCGATTTCACAATAATTTCTCCTGCGTATGAGCCCCATGAGGTTACATTATTTTTTTGAAGTTTAGGTTAGATAAAGATCTAAAATCAAGAAAATTAAATTTCTTACACGTTAAAATCGTATCAGACAGATACACTGTTTTCTTCGATAACATCATTTCAAAATCGCATAGGCATCATAACAAAAAAGCTCTGCCTGGGATGGCAGAGCTTTTTGTAATTAAGAAAATTGTCTGTTTACAAAACCACAACTTTGTTACTAGAAGTGGCTATTTCAAGTTTTTTAGTGATTTTACGGTCTTTGTTATATAGTTCAAAATAATAAGTACCATCTTCCATTCCTTCAAGATTAAAGACGCGACGGTATTGGTGGTTATTATCTTTCAGAGCCTCCTCATAAATGATATCCCCATTGGTATTTCTTAGAATTACATTAACAGTAGCATCTGGCACTTTATCAATGGCAAGATTTACTTTGTTTGAATTCGATACTTTGTAAATCGACGCGTCGAAAGCAACTGCGGATGATTTGGTTTTTTTGTCAAGTTTTTCACCTTCATTTTCTTTGGCGTATGAAAATGAAACAAGAGAAAAAGCAAGTGTCAATGACAAAACGAATTTGGAAACTGCTGAAATTTTCATGGCTATAATATTTAAAATTTGAATGTTTATTTAACATTGTTATTTATCAATTAAAAAAGTCCGTGCCAAATAAAATTCGGTGTGCCATTCAATGCCAACAAAATCACATCTATCTAACTATCAATATTTTATATGAAAACCAAATAAATCATATCGAACAACCGGTGTTCATAACCGAACATAATTTTCCGATTCCGAACAATCCGGACGAATTAGCAACTATTCAGATTTTGGTTTTACCTCCGCTTTCATTGGCGATTCTTTGTATTTGCGGTAAGCGGCTGGCGGGGATAAGATGTTTATAGTCCCAAAAAGCGGAAACACAGACAATTTTCCATTGCCCATTTATTTTTTCCATCAGTCTTACTTCTTTACTATGGTGGAAATTTTTTTCAGGTTTGTCGCTGTTAAATTGATCCCAGGTAAGATAAGCAACATTGTCACCATAGAATTTATACTTCATATTTTTTCGTTCCACCTTGGGATGGCTGGAAACAGGCTCGGGATTTTCCGAAATGTATTTACCGATTTGTTTATTGATATCGTTCCAGCCGACATTGGAGTCAAAAGTTCCGTCATCGTTGCTCCATGCCTGAAATGCGTAATCGGTTTGGGCATAATTTGATTTCCATGCCTCATAATCTCTGGCGAAAAAGGATTCGGTTTCCTTTTCGATCGTAGCCGTTATGGCTTTCTTTTCATTTTCAAGATTGTTTTCCTTTTCGGAATTATCTTTTTTCGGAGTTTCGTAACACGCAGCGCACATAAAAGCTGCAATGAGCATTAATGATACTGTTTTCATGATCCAGAAGTTTAAACTTGTTTAACTAAGGTTCTCTTATTCTCTTCATTCGAATTCAAATATTTTGTAAAATAAACTTACTTTTTATCACCGTTTACTGGAAGAAAGTTACATTATTAATAGAATTAAAACAAGATAAAAATTACCTATTTCAACTAAATAAATAAAAATATACAGCACAGAATCTCTCCATTCACAGTTTTTAGAACTGCGGGATTAGTTTTGAATGAAGAAGGATGATTTCTTACTTGCTCAGCAAACTTTTCAGCCTGTCGTAAAAGCCTGTATCCTGGAAAGTAAATCTTTTGTGAAGAATATAATTGCTCATAAAACTGATTCCCATACAGGTTAACTGGCTGAATAATTTATTGACATCAACCAGTTTAACAGAATAAGGTATTCGCAATTTATATTGTCCGACCAGTTTTAATGAAAGCTGAAATAAGGCATCGGAACCATAAACCGTTATACAAAATGAAAGAGCTGCGACCAAAGCGAATTTGATCATCTCTCTTTTACTCTTTGTTTTGTTTTTGGTATTAAAGGCAAATATTTTGGTCAGAAAAAAGCCGGCGACAAAAGCGACCAGATATCCCACCGTCAAAGATTGTAAGTAAGTGATAGTAAACCAATCCTGCGCCAGTGTGCCAATAACCAACTGTATCAGAACGCCTGCGGCCGCTACGAGAAAATAGGCGAAGATATCGCGCAGGTTTAATAAGTCATTTTTCATAGTATGTGTTTTACCGAAATTTTATTTTCAAACCGTATTAAAAAAATAGGATCGACTGAAAGCTAAACTATCAGTCAATCCCATTTTTTAAATTTCGCTCCAAACTAAGCCAATTTTTTTGCCTTTTTATCGGTCAGAATCCAAAGTCCAATAAAAGTGATCAAGCCGTTAATGATCAATCTTTCAAAACCAAACTTGTATCCGTTAAACCATTCTTCTGAATGATTATTGATATAATAAGTTAAAATCGGAGCGACGATACAAACAAAAGGAACATAACGATCCATTACCGGCCTTTTCAGATACAGACCAAAAGTAAATAACCCCAGCAAAGGACCATAAGTATAACCTGCCAGATCGAAAATTGCCGTGATCACTTCTTTATTATTCATCCGGTTAAAAATCAGAATAACAATGTAGAACAATACAGAAAATCCGATGTGAACCCAGAACTTGATACTAGAACGTTTTTCTTCCGGTTTTTTCTCAATTTCCATAAAATCGATACAAAAGGCTGTTGTAAGAGCTGTAAGCGCAGAATCTGAACTGGCGTAAGTTGCGGCGGTGATACCTAACAGGAAAGTAATACCAACAGCTAACCCTAAATGGTTAAGCGCAAGCATCGGATAAAACTCATCCGTTCTGGCCGTAGCAGGAATTCCTTTCGCTGCTGCATATACGTAAAGCAACGCCCCAAGAGACAAAAACAGAAAATTGACAACAACTAAAACGGCTGTAAACCAGAACATATTCTTCTGCGCTTCGCCGATATTTTTACAGGTTAAGTTCTTCTGCATCAGATCCTGATCCATTCCTGTCATCACAATTGCAATGAACACACCGGCAAAAAATTGCTTCCAGAAGTTTTTAGAATCATTAAAATCCCAATAAAATACTTTGGAATATCCGCTGCTCTGCACCGTATTCCAGACATCCGAAAGTCCATGCAGATTTAATTCCTGTGAAACCAGAACGATTGTCAGGATAACTGCGGTAATCAGGAAAAAGGTTTGAAGTGTGTCCGTAACGATGATCGTTTTCACCCCTCCTTTGAAAGTATAAATCCAGATCAAAAGAATTGTAATGGCCACTGCAACTTCAAAAGGAACGCCAAGCGGCTTGAATAATGCCAGTTGTAAAACCTGTGCTGCTACGTACAAACGAACAGCCGAACCGACCGTTCTTGACAAAAGAAAAAACGCCGAACCTGTTTTATAAGACCAAAATCCGAAACGCTGTTCCAGATACGAATAAATGGAAATTAAATTCAATCGGTAATAAAGTGGCATTAATACGGTACCAATAATTATGTATCCGAGAATATATCCGATAACTACCTGAAAATATGAAAACTGGATATTGGCAACGGCTCCCGGGACAGAAATAAATGTAACGCCGGATAAAGAAGTACCGATCATCCCGAAGGCAACCAGATACCAGGGTGATTGTCTGTTGGCGGTAAAAAAAGTATTAGTATCGGCTCCGCGAGAGGTGTAAACCGACACCGTAATCAGCATTGCGAAATAGACAACGAGAATAATTAAAGAAATGTAGGGATTCATTCACCTGTGGGTTTTAAGAAAGCATGAATAATAAAAGAGGTGATAAAAGACTTCGAATAATCTCCACTTTTGATTAGATTTGCTAAACAAACAGAAATTTGGTTGTTATGCAAGTGCTAATAGAAACAGATACAGAAATTCTCGAAAAAACGGTTGAGACCGATTTGATGAAGCTGGTCGTTTATAATGATGATATAAATACATTTGACTGGGTTATAGATACTTTGATTGAGGTTTGTAAACATACCAACGAGCAAGCCGAACAGTGTACCCTGATCATCCATTTTAAAGGAAAATGTTCCGTAAAAGAGGGCGAATTTGAAGAACTTGCCGGCATGAGGAATGAAATTTGCAGGAGAGGTATTTCAGCAGAGATTCATTAATTTAAAAATCGGCGGTTACTTACTTTATTGCTACATGAATTATCCGTCCCGTCTTATTGAGGATGCAGTCAGTGAAATTTCCCGGCTTCCTGGAATCGGAAAGAAAACAGCGCTCCGCCTTGCCTTGCACTTATTAAAACGTGACGAGCAGCAAACGCGCGGACTTTCAGAAGCGCTTTTAAAAATGCGGACGCAAACCTGCTACTGCGTTCAGTGCCATAATATTTCAGATGAAGAATTTTGCAATATCTGCAAGAATCCTAAACGTGATTCTTCGATAATCTGTGTCGTTGTGGATACCAGGGATGTTTTGGCCATTGAAGCTACAAGTCAGTTCAAAGGTTTGTATCATGTTTTGGGTGGAATTATTTCACCTCTCGAAGGAATTGGTCCGTCTGATCTCAACATTGATTCGCTTATAAAAAGGATAGAAAATTCTCCGCAGGATGAGCGTGTGCAGGAAATTATTCTTGCGCTGAGCCCGACGATGGAAGGCGATACAACTGCTTTTTATTTACAGAAAAAACTAAAACCCAGCGAAGTTAAGGTAAGTACCATTGCCCGTGGAATTCCCATAGGTGGTGATCTTGAATACGCTGACGAAATAACACTTGGTCGCAGTATCGTTAGCCGGGTGGCTTACGATTGAAATGTTTATCTAAAAATCAAAGTATCATGAATAGAACAGATTTTTTGCGCACATTAGCCGGAGGCTCTTTGGCGGTTGGCGCACTTGCTGATTTTGCATTTGCAGAAACTTCATCAGGAATATTATTGGAAACTGCCCCTTTCAAACAGGCTCCGCTACCTTACGATTTCGCAGCGCTTGAACCGAGTATAGATAAATTGACGATGGAAATACATTACGGCAAACACCACGCCGCTTATGTAAAAAACTTGAATGATGCTATAAAAGGCACAGAATACGAAAAGAAATCACTTGAAGAAATTGTAAAAACTGCCGGAAAAGCACCAGCTGCAATCCGTAACAATGCAGGCGGACACTGGAACCACACTTTCTTCTGGGAAGTAATGGGTGCCGGAAAAGGCGGTGTTCCAAAAGGTGCTGTTGCTGATGCGATTAACGCACAATTCGGTTCTTTCGATAAATTTAAAGAAGCATTTGGTAAAGCTGCAACGACCCGTTTCGGATCTGGCTGGGCTTGGTTGACTGCAAATGGCGGCAAGCTTGCTATCAGTTCCACTGCAAACCAGGACAATCCGATTATGGATATTGCAGAAGTAAAAGGAACACCAATTTTAGGATTAGATGTTTGGGAACACGCATATTATCTGCACTATCAAAACAAACGCCCTGATTACATCGCTGCATTCTGGAATGTAGTAAACTGGGATAAGGTTGCTGAAAACCTCAAAAAGGCTTAATTTTTAGTTATTAATGGTTAATTGTTAATGGCTGATCATTAACAATTAACCATTAATAACTAACCATTAATTACAATAAGTGCTGATTACCTTGTAAGAAGGCATATAACCCAATTCCCCTGCTCTGCTCAAATCAAGGCAACCTTCATTTACCTGTCCAAGGCTGTGTTTGATAATTCCTCTGATATAATATGCTTCCGGGAAATTTGATTTTAGTTTTATTGAGCTTGAAAAATCCAGCACCGCACCCATTTGTTCTCCAATTGATGATTTTATCAATCCTCTTGAAAAATAAGCATCTGCGTAAGTTGGGTTTAATTCCACTGCCGTACTGATATCAATTAACGCTCCTTTACTATCACCACTTTTTGACTTACTCACACCACGGATATAATACGCTTCCGAACGCTCGGTTGTCAGGTCATCAATTTTGACATGTTCTTTCACTTGATTACGCAATTCGTCCAGAACACTTTTCGTTATTTTTCCTTCGTAAACGATCTTTTTAGGATCTGAAACATACAGGTTTTTTATTTCAATCGCTTTTGTAAGATCGACAACTGCACCACGCTGGTCATTTAATTTTGTTTTGGAAAAACCTCTTCCATAATAAGCTTCGTAATTTTCCGGTTCAAGCTGCAACGTTTTATCATAATCAGAAATGGCGCCCTGAAAATCCTCAATTTTGTTTTTGGCAAAACCTCTTTTGTCATAATACGAACTTTCATTCGGGCTTAATTCTATTGCTTTGGTAAAATCAGCTGCTGCACCGGCGAAATCATTTAATTCAATTTTAGCATTACCCCTACCCGCATACGCTCCTGCACGTTTAGGACTCATTTCGATCACTTTGGTAAAATCGGCAAGACTTCCTGCATATTCATGTAAACGCTGTTTGCAGTTTCCACGTGCATATAATGCGGCCACATCACCCGGATCAAGTGTAAGCGATTTGTCCAGATCGGCCATGGCGCTACGGTGATTTTCCAGTTTGGCATAACTTACTCCACGGTTGTAATAAGATTTTGCATCTTCCGGACTTAATTCAATTGCTCTGGTGTAGTCCTGAATTGCCGCCCTGTAATCATCCTGCATACTTTTACTTACACCACGACTTTGATAATAAAGTGCCTCTTTGGGATTAATTTCAATCGCACGGTCATAATCCAGGATTGCTCCACGGTGATCTTTCAGATTGGCTTTTGCCAAGCCCCTATTGAAATAACTCGGTGCATGTTCAGGATTGATCGAAACCACAACACTATAAGCCTGAAGTGCGCCGGCAAAATCACTTGCACGGGCTTTGGTATTTCCTTCTTCAAAATATTCGGCTGCTGAACGTTGTGCAAAGGTTTGAGAAGGCAAAATCAAAACTGTAAAAAGAAGAGAAAGAAGGACTTGTTTAACTTTCATGAATGTATAGTTTTTCAATAGATTACGGATTTATAATGTTAATATTGATATAAAAGTATTCAAATTATGACTGCGATTTGCAAACAAGTTCTCTATTTTTTGCAGCCTTGCATAGAATTAATATCTAACATAATATAACTACTTTTACAGATAGAAAAATTTCTAACATTCGTTGTATCAATATTATTACGCATAAGAATTATGACCAGCACACCCAAAAAGTTTCTAATCTTCGGTTTATCCATACTAGCTTTCGTTGCCATTTATTTTGTTGTTTTTGCTCCAAAAACTGATATTCCGGCAAACCAGATTGAGGGAGCTACATCAGAAGTTCCATCCTCCGTTTACTTGCCTTCCGTCACAGATCTGAAAGGAAATGCTGTTACGATGGATGAGAATAAACTTATTTTTCTGAACGTATGGGCGACCTGGTGCGGACCGTGTAATATGGAAATGCCTGGAATTCAGACTTTATACAACAAATATAAAAACAACAAAAAAGTTGATTTCTTTATCGTTTCTGATGAAGATGCCGAAACGGTTAATCCTTTTATCGCACGCAAAGGATACCAGCTTCCTTTTTATCAATTTGCCGGACCATATCCACCTGCGTTGGATGGAAATGCAATTCCGAGAACCTACATTATTTATAAAGGAAAAATCCTGACGCAGGAAATCGGAGCTTCTCAATGGGACACGCCGGAAATAAACAGTTTGATCGAAAAACAGCTGGCTGAAATTTAACAATATGCATAAAAAAAACGGTCTGGAAATTCCAGACCGTTTTTTTTATGCATTAACTTCTAATGATTACTCAACGATGAAAGTACCTTTCATCAAAGCATAATGACCAGGGAAGCTGCAAATGTAAGTGTAAGTTCCTTTTTTAGGAGCTGTAAATTCTATGGTATCACTTTCTCCGCCACCAACTAATTTAGTGTGAGCAATGATGCTAGCCTCTTCCGACTTAGGAATATATTCTGTTTCTCTTGCAGCAGCAGCTTTTGAAGCAAACGCAGCGATATCTGTACCAGGTTTTAGCAAAACAAAGTTGTGACCCATTGCAGCTTTGGCCAATTTACCAGAGTGCGTAAGTGTCAATTTAATTTTTTGTCCGGCTTTAACTTTAACTTCCTTAACGTCATATTGCATAGCATCACTACCTTTAATTTCGATAGTTTTTACTTGCTTAACATCGCGTACTTCGGTAGTACCAAGTGATTTCGCCTGTGACGGGCTAACAGAAACCGCTCCGAAAGCCAAAACTGCGGCAAGAAGCAAGGCGCTGGACTTAATCATTTTCATATTAGGATATGGATAAACTTTGTTTATTGAAATTTAACTGGCGCAAGTTAGTATACAGAACAATAAAAAAAGAATGCATTAACAATTGTTTGGAATAAAATCTCAGAAAAGAATTTTATACTGGTCCTGAGCCGCCCGGCCAACGCAGATTATTGATAAAACTATGATGTAATGGTTTAAATCAAGCGGATGCATCGGCAAAGGGATAGATTGGGATTTTGCCGAGACAGCAAGTAAGGTCATGGCAAAAACTACCCAAAGCGCACTTTTTTGTCTGTATGCAAGTCCGAGGCAAGAAATACACAAGGTAACGATTATGCAAAATGGCTGGATGATCAGTCCCAGATAAGGAACCTTGTACAAAAGGATACTTAAAAATAGAGTTAATCCCAGTGCGAGCGTAGATATCATCACCATCACCGATGGCACGTACTTTAATATCAAACCAAATGAAGCTACTACCATACAAATAGCTCCCAGGGTCATTTCGGCAGCCTGCGTTATTATATGTACCGTTTCCAGTTTTTCAACACCGGCAAAAACCAGCAATTCTACCGCTGCATTTATTGAAATACTTAACAAAAAAATCCCCCATAATAAACGGCTTTGTATTGTCTGAGCCTTGAAATATTTCAAAAAAACAAGGACGCCGGCAATACTTAAAACCAGATTGGAAAAGATATGGGAATTCGTCAGTATATTCATGGGCAAATTTGAAGATTATCGATAAAGCAAGTTACAAATTATAGTTTCATTTTGCTACTTCGTGCTTTTCGAGCTACTTTTACCAAAAAAACTGATTTACCAACATGAGCGTTTTAGTTAATAAAAATTCTAAGATTATAGTTCAGGGATTTACGGGTTCTGAAGGTTCTTTTCATGCCCAGCAAATGATCGAATACGGAACTAACGTAGTAGGCGGTGTTACACCGGGCAAAGGAGGACTTTTCCACCTTGACAGACCTGTATTCAATACAGTAGAACAGTCTGTGCGTGCAACAGGCGCTGACGTAGCGATCATTTTTGTACCGCCGGCTTTTGCCGCTGATGCTATTATGGAAGCAGCAGACGCAGGTATTGGTGTAATCGTTTGTATAACTGAAGGTATTCCTACAAAGGATATGATGCAGGCGAAACAATACATCCAAGGTAAAAATGTTCGTTTGATCGGCCCTAACTGTCCGGGTGTTATTACTGCTGAAGAATGTAAAGTTGGTATCATGCCAGGTTTTATCTTCAAAAAAGGAACAGTAGGAATTGTTTCCAAATCCGGAACATTGACGTACGAAGCGGTAGATCAGCTTACACGTGCAGGTCTTGGACAAACAACTGCAATCGGTATCGGTGGTGATCCAATCATTGGTACAACTACAAAAGAAGCAGTTGAATTATTGATGAACGACCCTGAAACAGAAGCAATTGTAATGATCGGTGAAATTGGCGGAAGCATGGAAGCTGACGCAGCCAACTATATCAAAGCAAGCGGAAATCTTAAACCTGTTGTAGGATTTATTGCTGGTAAAACCGCTCCGAAAGGCCGTCGCATGGGCCATGCAGGTGCGATTATCGGTGGAGCTGACGATACAGCAGAAGCTAAAATCCGTATCATGGAAGAGTCAGGCATTTTTGTAGCAGAATCTCCTGCACTGATTGGTGAAACCATGCTTACAGCGCTTGGAAGAAGATAATTCAAAATCAACAATATAATTTTATGAAAGGGCTGGGGAAACCCCGCCCTTTCTTGTAGCAATGAAGTCTATTCATTCACTGCTGTTTTGGATCGTAACCGCGATTTTACTTTTCTCCGGAATTCATGCCCGGGGAGCCGCAAAGGCATTGCCTCCTGAACAATTTTTCCCTGTTTACGATTATCAAAACGACTGGCTGGTATACAGTAATCAGTACAAAAACTACGTTCCTTTTTCAAAAGGAATTAACGAAGGGACGAAATCTGTAAGCTTATATATTGATTTACTAAAAAACAGAAGATATTTTCTGCTTGTAAAGGCGGAGAATGAAAGCTATCTGTTTTTGGAAGGCGCGCTTCAAAAAAAAATAGTAGCAGATCAATGGCTGGAATTGAGCATTGACAGTCTGTTTCGCACCTATAAAAAGGAAGAACTATTACTTTCCATTTATGGAAACGCAGGCATTGATGATAAAAACGTTTTGATATGCCACAAAAAATCCCAGAACGCCGGTGGTATTATTGAGAAAACAGCATCAACGCTTATCAACATAAAACCAATTAATTTTTCGCCTTTTGGAAATTTTTCCATCCTGGCAATGCTCGTCATTCTGATATTGAATGTATGGATTTTTAATGTCAATCCGCTTGCATTTTCAAGGCTGATCAACCCGCTTGAACTTTTCAATAACGATCCGAGGGAGCAACTTTCAAAACTGAATAAACCATATAGCAACACGGTCATTTTCCTGGTCATAATTGTGTCCATGCTTATGGCTTTTATGCTGGTATTTTTTGCCAACAACAAGCTTAATCTTTTTTCTGTTTCGGCTATTCTTTCTGAGGAATCAAACCTGATTCAGTTTCTTGTGGATTTTTTCATGCTTTCAGCAATCTTTTTTTTGCTGACCTATGGTAAATTTATTTTCATGGTTTTGGTAGGACAAATGCTCAATCTTGACAAGCTTGTTGAAACCATATTCCTAAAAATAATCCAATCTTCTTACTTCTTTTATGTCGCCCTGTTTCTTCTTGTTTTTATGCTAAGTCTGAACAATGCCATCTGGCTTGTTCCGCTGCGTCCATATATCATGTTTCCGTTCCTGATTTTTTACGTGACCCGGTTCATTACGCTTTATGTTGTGACTAAGCCGCCGGCATCATTTATTAATCTGTATTTATTTTCGTACCTTTGCGTCATCGAAATAATCCCGTTGATTATCGGCATAAAGTTCGCTATGTAAGTTTCAGGGATGATTTTGAAATTAAACTAATGAGAATTATACATGAGTGAGACCATCAAATTTGATCAGGATCGGCTCAAAAAGGTTACCAGCATTCTGGTAAGCCAATCTAGGCCGGCCGACGAAAATTCACCTTATTTTGAAATAGCTAAGAAGTACGGTATAAAAGTGGATTTTCGGCCATTTATCCAGATAGACGGAATCTCTTACAAAGAGTTTCGTAAGCAAAAGATTAATATCCTGGATCACACGGCAGTGATTTTCACCAGTCGTAATGCCATTGACCATTTCTTTAGAATTTGCACAGAAGGGCGCATAGAAGTTCCGGCTACTATGAAATATTTTTGTATTTCAGAACAGACAGCAAATTATCTTCAGAAATACATCGTTATCCGCAAACGTAAAATCTTTGCAGGAACGAAAACTGCTGTTGAATTAATTGAGCTGATCCGTAAGCACAAAAAGGAAAAATTCCTTTATCCGTGCTCTGATGTTCGAAAAAATGAAATCCCGGAATTTGCTGATACAGAAGAGTTTCAGTTTACTGAAGCAACGATGTATCAAACAGTATCCGCAGATCTTTCTGATCTTGAAGATGTTTACTACGATATCATCGCCTTTTTCAGTCCATCCGGAATCAAGTCACTTTTTGACAATTTCCCGGATTTTAAACAAAATGTGACACGTATTGCCGCATTTGGTCCTACAACAGCAAAAGCTGTGGAAGATGCCGGTTTAATTCTTGATATTCAGGCACCTTTACCTAACGCACCGTCAATGACCGGAGCGCTGGATCTTTACATCCGCAAAGCAAATAATATTTAGCATAACCTGCTGACTAAAAAGGCCGAGAAATTTTCCCGGCCTTTTTTATTATTATATCAATTTTTTTCCAGAATATGCGTTATGAAATAAACCTCTTAAGCACTCAAGTGTTCTTTAACCTAATCCATACGCATGACCTTGACGTTTATCTATCGTAATACTAAACTGGGCTATATATTTGGGATATTAATACTGACAATATCTTCTACTGCTTTCGCACAAACGGATGCTCAATTCAGCCTTTTTTCGTTAAATCAGCTTTATCTTAATCCAGCAGCCGCAGGTGCAGACGGGTTAACTAAATTCCAGCTTACACACCGTACACAATATGTTGGCTATCAGGGTACAAATAATGATGAAGGAGGTGCGCTTTCTACGCAGCTTTTTTCTTTTAGCATGCCTGTGAAAAATTTCGGAATTGGTTTTTATGCCCTCAACGATAAAACAGGACCACGAACCAATCAGGATTTCAAATTATCGGCATCCTATCATTTCCCGCTTGCAGGTGGAAATCTGCATGTTGGTGCCAGTGCAGGTTTATTCAGACAATCAATTGATTACGATAAATTAAGACCACGCGATTCAAATGATCCTTTAATTCAGACAGGTACAATTGCCGAAATGAATCCGGATTTTGCAGTTGGTGTGCGTTATGTAAGTGATGCCTTTTATGTGGGTGCTTCTTTAAATCATTTGCTTGAACCCAAATATAAGCTCGGGTCTTCAACCGCGACAAATCCTTTACCTAAAACCGTATATCTTAACGCCGGCGTAAATCTTGAATTAGGATATTTACTTGACGTTCAACCTATTGTTTTGGTTAAGTCTGATATCACAACTGTTTCAGTTGAAGGAGGCGCAACAGTAACGTATAATAAAAGATATTGGGCCGGAGCAACTTACAGACAGCAGGACACGTACTTTATTATCATGGGCGGAATTTATTTATTATCCGACCAGTCTTTACGGTTATCCGGTGCATATGACCTCGTAATAGGTGGAAATAAAGCAAAATCACCATCTTCTTTTGAAGTAATGTTATCCTATGCACTTCCTTCTCCTAAGTTTGGCAAGAAAACGATAATCAGGACTCCTCGTTTCAGATTTTGATTTTAAAAGACAAATATGAGATTTTGACAAAATCATAATTATGTACAATCAAAAAGCAAAACATTGCTATTTGATAAGAAAAAGGGCTTTTAATTTATTTTATTTTTAATAATAGCCCGAGGAACTTGTCACTCAGTTTGCAAAACTTTGATTTATATTTGTAAAATTTTCAAGTCTTATACCAACGGCATACGTTCCAACGTTAAGTCGAATAAATGATGAGAGTAGAATAAGCAGTTATTTCCTTTTCAACTTTATCATTCATTTAAGTGGTTTGTTACTTTTGTTTTTATTTTAAGTATACTATATATTAATCGATTGACGTTTTTAGGCTAACATTTATTATTTCAAATATCAAAAACCACTATGAATGTTAAAGTGATCTATCGGGATGGAGTCAAAAGTTTGCTTTTGATAGCTGCTCTTATGCTGATGCAAAGCTGCGGATTTATCAAAAATAAATTTGGCAAGGGAGGAAAAGAAGACGTCGGGATTTCGAATGGAGAAATCACAGCAACGGCGCGTAAAGGGTTCAAACAGACAACCCCGGCGGGAATGGTAATGATACCTTCCGGTTCGTTTACAATGGGGCAGGCCGATGAAGATATTGCATCTTCAATGAATAACATGAACCGTCGCGTTACGATCAGTTCTTTCTTCATGGACGACACCGAGATTACGAATAACGAATATCGTCAATTCGTTAATGCACTTCTTGTTGACTCAGTTTCTGTACTGGGCGAGGAAGAAATTATGACGAAATACTATCCTGATACAACTGCATGGAAAAAAGATTTTGCTTATTCCAACGGTGATCCTTTTGTTGAATATTACTACCAGCATCCTGGCTTCGATACTTACCCTGTTGTAGGTGTTAGCTGGTTGGGCGCTCAGTATTTTGCAAAATGGCGTACAAATCTTTATCACGATTATCAAAATAAAGAAGGCCAGTTCAATTCAACTGCTTTCCGTTTACCTAGCGAAGCAGAATGGGAATGGGCAGCACGTGGCGGCCGCGCAGTAGCGAAATATCCATGGGGAAATCCATATACAATGAATACAAAAGGTTGCTTCCTTGCAAACTTTAAACCGCAGCGTGGAAATTATGACGCTGACGGATATCCATACACAGCTCCTGCAAATG
Organism: Dyadobacter subterraneus; assembly: GCF_015221875.1. NCBI lineage: Bacteria > Pseudomonadati > Bacteroidota > Cytophagia > Cytophagales > Spirosomataceae > Dyadobacter > Dyadobacter subterraneus. The sequence continues at coordinate 195,903 of NZ_JACYGY010000001.1, read as the reverse complement.
CATATAACCCAAATGATTTTGGCTTGTATAATATGGCTGGAAACGTAGCGGAATGGACACTTGATGCATTTACTGATAATGCTACTGCTATCGTTTGGGATATGAACCCAAGATATGACAATCCTGATGAGCCTCGCAAAGTGGTAAAAGGCGGATCATGGAAAGATGTTGCTTACTTCCTTCAAACCGGAACACGTACTTACGAGTACGAAACTGAACGCAGAGCCTTCATTGGTTTCCGTTGCGTGATGGATAATGTTAACGGTCGTGCTGGTGGACGTTCTCGTCGCTAAGAAAATTTCGCAAAGAAGTAGCAGCGTTTTGTGACACTGCCCTCTTCTTTGCGTCATTATTTTATAAATACAACAATTTTATTATCACTATTCACTATAATTTATTTCAATTCGTATGGCTAAGAGTAACGGATCTAGTTTTTTATGGGACAAACTAGTACCAACAATATACAGCGCAGGTGCTGCGGTTGTTATTATGGGAGCTTTATTTAAAATTCAGCATTGGGATGGAGGAAGTGAAATGCTAACGATAGGTCTTGGGACAGAAGTTGGTATTTTCTTATTATATGCATTGCAAACAATAACGCAGTCAACAAATTCAGAGCCGGACTGGACCCGTGTCTATCCTGAACTTGCTGACGATTATAACGGACCAGCGATCACTCGTGGTGGAGGTTCGGCAGGAAGCGGCATTACTGCCAAATTGGATACTATGCTTGACAATGCAAAAATTTCTCCGGACGTTTTTGACAGCCTTGGTAAAGGATTTAAAAATCTTTCTGATACAGTAGGAAAAATCACTGACCTAACTGACGCAACAGTAGCAACCAATGATTACGCGAAAAACGTGAAATCTGCTTCTCTTGCCATGAATGATATGAACAAATCTTACGGTGTTGCTATCACTGCAATGACTTCTATGGCTGATGCAACCAAAGATGCTCAATCATACCGTGACCAGTTTCAGCAGATCACAAAAAATATGGGTGCCTTGAATGCTGTTTATGAACTTGAACTTCAGGACACAACAAAACATCTTAAAGCGATGAATGCTTTCTATGGTAACCTTACAGCTGCTATGGAAAATATGGCTGATGCAACCAAAGAATCACAAATATTTAAGTCTGAAATGTCAAAATTGACTACCAACATTTCTTCACTTAACGGTATTTATGGTAATATGCTTACTGCCATGCGTGGCGGAAACGCGTAACATCAACCAGGCAAACAGTGTTGTAAACCCTAACAGGATCTTATTATTGTTTGTTATCTTAACTATTTAATCACTGATAACTGATTACTGAATAATATGGCAGGTGGAAAAGAAACACCCCGTCAGAAGATGATTGGAATGATGTATCTGGTTCTTACGGCAATGCTCGCATTGCAGGTAAGCTCAGCGATTATCGAAAAATTCGTCCTACTGAACAATTCTTTGGAACTATCTTCGGGAGCAGCCAATAAAATAAACCAGGAAACCGTACTAAAAATAAAAGCAGCAGTTGAAAAGTCAGGCAGCCGTGCAGCGGATGTTGCAGTGTTAAAGCAGGCTGATGACGTACGGAAATCTTCGGCTGACATTATAAATGAAATTAATGCGCTTAAACAGGAGATCATTACGAGTGCCGGTGGCGGATTAAACGAGCAGGGCGGTATCAAAAACCCTCAGGAAGAAGCTAAAGTTGGTGAATTAATGATTGGCGGAAAGAAAAATGGAAAGGCATACAAGCTGAAACAAGATCTTAATGCTTTTACTGATCGCCTTAGTTCTTTGAATCCTACCAAATTCCAGTCTATTGCGATGGACGGTAAGGAAGATCCGGTTACTAAAACAAGTGTTGATCAAAGAAATAAAGATTTCGCTGAATTGAATTTTGCTGAAACGCCTGTTGCTGCTGCTTTGGCAGTTTTAAGCCAGAAGCAAACGGATATCCGCAGAATGGAAAGTGAAGTGTTGAGCTATCTTGCAAGTAAAGTAGGTGCAGCTGACATTAAATTTGACAGAATTCTTGCTATGATCAGTGCTGATGCAAAAACAGTTGTTGCCGGTACTAAATTCAAAGGAGATATGTTTATCGCTGCTTCGGCGAGTGGTATCACGCCTCGTATGAGTTTGAACGGCGCAGGTGTTAAGGTTGAAAATGGTGTTGGTAAAATTGAATTTACCGCACAAGGTGGTGGATACAATGCAGAGGGTATTGCCCGTCGTGAATTGACAGGAGCAATCTCCTTCCCTACTCCATCAGGTCGTGATACCACGGTAAATTTGAAACAGGAATATTTTGTTGTTAAACCTACCTATCAGATCGAAACAGGAACTTTACCTCCATTGTATCTGGGTTGCGCAAATAAACTAAGTATTCAGAGTCCTGCTCTGGGTGCACTTTGGGCTCCTACTTTTACGACGGACGGTGGTGAAATCATTCCTAGCGGACAAAAAGGTAAATTTACAATTGTTCCTAATCGTGCACAGTTAACTTTGACTGTGAGCAACCAGGGAAGTGTTTTAGGAACCGATGGTTTCCGTGTGAGATTAGTACCAAAACCAACGATTGAAATTCGTGTTAACGGAGCTGCATTAGATGAACGTCGTGGTATAGCTGCAAGTGCTGCCCGTAGCGTTCAGGTTGTAGCGTTGGCTGATGAAAGCTTCAAAACGTTCTCTCCTGAAGATGCTCGTTTCCGCGTTTCCTCAATTCAGGTTTCATTGGCAAGAGGATCGAGACGTATAGGAAACCCTATCAGTTTGGGTGGTGGTGGATCAATTTCATCACTGGCACAACAAGCAGAACCGGGTGATCGTTATGTGATTGAAGTATTAAAAGTTGAACGTCAAAATTTCAAAGGAAATGTAAGTGAAGTTGAAATGGGCCAGATTATCAGATCTGTTCCTTTGAACTAATAATATACAATTGCTGATTGGATAAGATAAAAATATAAGCAATGAGAAGAATGAACGGAAAAACAATTGCATGGTCAATATTGTCCCTAACGATGGGGTCTACCATGGTATTTGCTCAGGAGAAGGAAGACTCTACCGCGAATCAATTTTCGTCACATCCAATCAGTGAGGGTGATGTGATGATGAAAAGAACATTGTGGAGAAGAGTAGATCTTAAAGAGAAACAAAACTCTTCCATGTTCTCTAAAAATAATGAAATTACAAGATATTTGTTAGAAGCAGCAAAAGCAGGCCTTATTGATGCTTATACTAATGATTCTTGTACAACCAAGTTATCAAGTGATTTAATCCATAAAAAACTGCTTATTCCTAATCAGACAGCTGGTTTGTCTGCCGAAGAAATTGCGGCCGGTTTTGGAAAACCTGCTGCTGATGCAGGTGGATGGGATGATAAGCCAAAGGTAGATCCTAAGAAAACCGAAAAAACAGCTGCGGCTGATGACGGATGGGGAGCACCTGCTAAAAAAGCTGCTGTTGAAGATGATGGCTGGGGAGCACCTAAGCCAAAAAAATCAACTAAAAAAGGAGCAAAAGGCAAAGTGGTGAAAGAAGAGCCGCCTGTTGTTGCAGCAGTACCGGTTGATACTTTTCAGGTTGCAGCGACCATGGCAACAGAAGAAGAATTTTTCCCTGATCAGATAAACCTGATGGAAGTTAAGGAAGACTGGACTTTTGATAAAAAACGTTCTCGTTTGTACATGGATATCCAGGCAATCACACTTTTGATTCCTTCTGATATGAATGCAGCAACGGGTCTTGAATTGCCGATCGCTTCATTCCGTTACAAAGATGTTGAACGTTTGTTCAGAAGCGATCCTAAAAAATACATTTGGTATAACAACAAGAACACCGCTCAAAACAAAAATCTTGCTGATGCCTTTGATTTGCGCTTGTTCTACGGTCGTATCACTAAGTATTCAAATGCTGCTGACAAGTCATTTATTGACATTTACAAAGGAGATAAAGAAGCATTGATCAAATCTCTTAATTACGAACAAGAGTTAATGGAACTTGAACACGGTCTTTGGGAATATTAATCCAAACCTGATATAAAATAAGAAGGCGAAGGTACCATGCGGTGCTTTCGCCTTTTTCGTTGTGAGGGTATCGTATATTTGATAATATTTATGCGCTGAATATTAATTAATCCCTAAATGCCATTTGTGTTTTTAATACAAGATGTCAATCATTCCCTGGATCTATTCATTTTGAATTATGGTAAGACATAAAAATTCCCCGCCACTTTCGTAACAGGGAATTCATAAATTGATGGAATTTTCTATATCTATTTCTTCTTATACAAACTTGCTTTTGTAAGACTCACGTCTGTCAATCCCAAAGCCTTAATTGTTGCGTCATAGCTGCTCCAATTGATATCTGCGGATAATCTTGCACCAGTATCCGGAATTAATACAACCCGGATATCATCGAAACTTCTCGTTGGCGCCGTTGTAGCCCCTTCCGAATTTCCTGTTGTGAAAATATCTACAAAGAATGTATTGCTATCAATTCCGTGAACAAAAGTAAAGCCACTAACCGCATTATTCGCAAACTGAACGTTACCAGGAAGCGGCCACCATACACCCAGTGATTTAGCATATACCAAAACCGCAACACCGTTATCGTAAAAATCAGCTTCATCGGCAGTAAGACTATCAACAAGGGCAAAAGACAAATCACCATTTGTTCCGGTTCCTGTTATCGCATTTGTGTTTAAAATAATTGCTGACGAACCACCAGTACCTGCTGGTCCTGTCGCACCTGTTGCGCCCGTAGCTCCTGTTGGACCCGCAGGACCTGCCGGACCTACTGCTCCATCGTCACCTTTACAACCAGCAAGGAACACTACGAAACAAACACATATCACCGCTAATAATTTTCTGAACATAATCGTAAAGTTTAAGAATGAATATTGAATTAAAAGATTGAATTAAAAGATTGAATTAAAAGATTGAATTAATAATTTGGATTTATAGCTTATACGCGATTTTTTAACAAAGTGATGAAGTAAGTTGATAAAATATTTTATTTTATTCCGTTTTCTTGTTGAGAGATTCTATTCCAGCTTCCACTGGTTTGTAAGCAGAATATTCGTCAATGCTGTTTTTATTGCCTTCTGGTAATTGCATATCAATATTCCAGTTCATTGTAGCAGCTAACTGGAACATCATTAATTGAACCTGGTTTGTCGCTATCCGGGGAAGGTCACTTTGCAGCGCCTTTTCATTCATCGTCTGCTTTGCTTCGTTTAAAATTGAAGTGTAATCATCACTTTGAAAACGATTTAACCAGCCCTGTTCAATATCATAAAATTTATAATCCGTGTCCATCGAAAGGACTTCCGGCTCAGGAAAATAATCAATTACTATTTTTCGATTGATTCCTTCCACATGAAAACGCAGTTTACCAAAATCATACCCGACCAACACTTTCGCTTTTGCAATAACCAAAGCTTTTTTCTTATCTTTTATCAGATTCCAGAAATTTTTATCGTGTTGGTAATTGTATATCTCTGTAAAATATCCCTCCGCCATGACCACTTTAAAAACTTTTTCTATTCTTTCCAGCAGAATTGTGGCTTCACGTTGTGGTTCGGATTTTAATTTGTGCCTACCCGACCAAAAGTAATAGGCACCGGCGCCAAGTGCTCCGCCTAAAAAAACAGATAAAATAAAGAAAAGTAGTGTGCTCATTTCCATGATGTGTATTTTTGTGTTTACTAAAATCACATAAAAAGTCCAGAATGCCAAATAGCCAGGTAAAATACCTGATCATCATCGCAGGCCCCACAGCAGTAGGAAAAACAGAACTTGCAATCAGGCTCGCCAAGACGTTAAAAACGGAAATTATCTCCGCAGATTCACGTCAGATTTTTCGGGAATTATCAATTGGAACTGCGAAACCTTCCGAAGAAGAGTTAAATGAAGTCCCACATCATTTTATAAATTCTCATTCCATCACCGAACAGTACAGCGCAGGAGATTTTGAGCGTGACGCCTTAGTGTTACTCGAATCCTTATTCCAAAAGCATGACTTTGTAATAATGACTGGTGGCTCAGGTCTTTATATTAAGGCAGTTTCAGAGGGTTTGGATGCTTTGCCAGCTCCAGAAGATGGTCTCCGGCAATTGTTAACAGATCGTCTATTAAATGAGGGTTTGGAAAAATTACAGGAAGAAATCAGAAATATAGATCCTGCTTTTGCTGAAACCAAAGAAATATTCAATCCGCAACGCGTTGTACGGGCACTGGAAGTTTTCCATACTACTGGTATACCAATCTCACAATACCAGCAAAAAAACTTACAAAGCCGGCCATTCAAACAAATATCCATCGCGCTTGATCGCGACCGCGCTGAGCTATACCATCGCATTGATACCAGAATGGATCAAATGCTGGCTCAGGGATTGGTGAATGAAGCTAAAAGCGTAATTGAATTTCGTGATAGCCATGCACTGCAAACGGTAGGATATAAAGAAGTTTACGGTTGGCTGGATGGCTTGTATAATGAAAAGGAAATGGTGCGCCTATTGAAGCAAAATTCAAGAAGATATGCCAAAAGACAGTTAACCTGGTTCCGACATCAAGGAGATTTTCAGTGGTTCAAACCCGAAGAATTTGATAAAATCCTGAGTTATATCAAATCAGAATCAGTTTAAAATAAAAATAGCTGGCTGTTTATTAAACAACCAGCTACTAAATTGCGTTGAGCATTTTAAGCCTCTTCTTCCAATTCGCGGTAAGCAAGAATTCCGCCTATCACGTTGCGTACATTTGTAAATCCACGCGCTTCAAGGAATGCCTGTGCTTTTCCGCTTCTGGCACCTGAGCGGCAATGGATGATTATTTCTTCGTCTTTCAAAGGTTCAAGTTCGTCCAGATGATCTGGCAGTTCAGCAAGAGGAATCAAAGTAGCACCCAAATTGTCTTCTTCATATTCATGCTCTTCGCGAACATCGTAAAAATTCAAAGTTTCTCCTTTATCTAAACGTTCTTTTAATTCTTCAACTTTAATATCCATGATAATCAAATTATAAATGTTATACGCTATTTTACTATCAACATTTTTTGGGCGAAAGATCGTTTCCCATCCGACGCTTTAAATATATACATACCATCTGATAATTCATTAACGGTTGCCGATCTGCTATTAGTTTCGACCAAAATTGTTCTTACCAAATTACCCTGAACAGAATAAATTTCTACTTTTTTGATCCAGTCCTCATTCCAGCCAATAATACCTTTATTAGGATTGGGGAAAAAATAAGTGTTATTGTTTGTGACTGGTTCAGTACCTGTAACTGTCTCTCCAACACTTCCTCCCATATAAGGACGAATAATAACACTTCCTTTTAGAGAAGTTTCCTGCACCCATTGTGTTCCCAGGTTATAGAAAATATTTGTGTTGCCAAGTGTAGAATTACGATCATAACCCAAACTTAGTGGCTGTTCATTAACCTGGATCCAGCCAACGTAAAAGGTGTCCTTTAAAGCAACCGGTGTCCCAAAAGTAAACTGGATCAAACTGTCACGAGCCGATGCATATTGCACAGAAACTGCTCTTTGGGCCAAAACCTGGTCCGGCTTTCCGTTTTTATTACTTAATATTTGAATGGTAAATGATTGTCCGGTAACATTTGTATTGAACGGTACAATGGACATTCTAACGCCACTTAACGTATCAGGTTGAGCTAATGCAAAACGAACTGCGACCCGTCCGAGCACCTGATTAACCTGAACACCATATTCAGCACTCCCGTCATCATAAGCATAATAGTCGCTCAGATTTGTAACAGCACTTATGGTATCATTTCTCCTGAGATTTACGGATGGAATGGTTGGATTCTGGTCATCCGTTGTGATCAGATTTAACTTATATTTAAGTTTCAAAGCCTTTAAAGATTTATCAACCGGAATCGGAGAAACGGCCATTCGTTTCAGCTGTGTTCTTTCTCCGCCAATAAAAACCGCGGCCGTTGCACTATAATTTGTAAATTCCTTTCCAGAAATTTCGTCTTTAACGGTAAAATTGAAGGTTGTAAAATTGAAATTATTGAAAAGATTAATTATTTCGGTCCCAACTGAATCCGTTGTAGCCAGTGCAGGATTTGCCCTATATTGCTTTATTGGCATGGCAGTGTATTTTCTCAAAAAAGGAGTCAACGGCGTTCTGACAGCAATATCTTTAATAAAGCGGTCTGTAACAGATCTGCCTTTGTTTAAATACAAATAATCCAGATGCCAGGTATCATACGGCCCGGAAAGTCTTCCATACGCTCTGAACCTGAATTGGAAATTGCTATGAAAAAAAACGGGATTCGTAACCGCCACAAACTGTCTTGTAAAAAGAGAATCAAATAGTGGTCCCGTTGTTGACCACATCGAAACCCATTGTTGATCCTGTCCCAGAAATTCAAGACGCAAAGTGTCACCGTCGTCCGGCAATTCTCCCAGTCCTTTTGCGAGCCAGTAAAAACTTAAATAAACGGAATCGGAAGGCGACAGACCTGCAAGATTAATTGCCTGTGAGGTAAGCGTATCAGTGTGTCCCTGTGATAATTGGTTTGTATAATTATAAGGAACGCCATTCGCGTCGAGCCCGTCAAATGTCGCCATGTTCACAGAAGGCTGTGTCGTGGCTTCGGTATTATTAATATAAACGCCACTTCCAGGCATCCAGAAAGCGGAATCCGGATGCGAGGTGGCAGTTGTAGATAAATCATCGAAAAATGGCAAACTCAATGCCTGGATTCTGGCTGATGCATGGGATTTCGTTTCTGCACCAGTGCTTTGACGATTAACAAGCGGTACCAGTTTGAGCTGTCCATATACATTATTAAGCTGACTGGAAATCAGAATTAATATTGTTAGAAACAAAAATTTGTCAATCCCGGATAATACGTTTTTACGGTTGTGTGTTATCTTCATTTGGGGCATTTGGTTCAGCGCCTGCCGGAATTACCCACAGGTCAATTACATCGCCGATTCGAACTTTATTTCCTGATTCAGGATTCTGCTTCACAACACTTCCGGGAATTTGTCCCTCTTCCGCTGCAACCTGCATTACCTGACCAACTTTTAATCCTGCACCGACAATCTGGATTTTGGCTTCATCCAATGGCATACCAATAACAGAAGGCAACTCAAACTGGGCAGATCCCAAACCTTCACCCAGTTCCAGATCGATTTTCGACCCTTTTGCAATCGGCTGTCCGGGTAAAATTTCAACCCCTTTATACATTTGTCTGAGAACGGCATTTTGCGCCATATCCGGAACGTAAGATATTGTTCCTTCTTCCAAACCTAAACTTTTAAGCTGCATCTGCGCACTTCTGTGCGTCATGTCCGTCAGCTTTGGCATTTTTATAAGCGGAGCCGTTAGAGAAACTACGGTAACATATATTTTTCTGCCTTCCTTAACCTTTGCTCCCGGTTTTGGATATTGCTGAATAACGGTCAAAGGAGGCAAATTGGGCACATAAGTGGAGTCAACCTCAAAACGTAGATCCCGGCTGTCCAGAAAATCTTCCAGCTCGCTCAAATTTTTCTTGCGAAGATCCGGTACCGTAATCGCCTCTCCGTGATTTGTTGTGAAAGGCAGATAAATAAAGAAAAAGCCTAGAAAAAATACCAGTATAAGTGATACTACAATGCCAATATGTATAAAAAGATCCTTGCGGGATTGGGTGCTAATTTTTGCCATGGACGTACATGCTGCGGGTAATTTCTAAAAATGGTAAAAATAGAAGGAATAATTCAAGATGCAAATTAGTTACATCGTATATGAACCAAGAATTCGTTTGATATATTTTCCAAGAATATCAAATTCGAGATTTACGGTCTCGCCTTCCTGCAACTGGTGGAAATTTGTAAATGAATAAGTATAAGGGATAATGGCAACTCGGAATGAATTCTCCTCCGAATTAAAAACAGTAAGACTCACCCCATTGACACAAATTGATCCTTTTTCCACTGTCATATTTCCAAGTGCGGCATCATATTGAAAATCAAATAACCAGCTTCCGTCTCTTTCTTCAATGCGTGTGCAAATTGCGGTTTGGTCTACGTGTCCCTGTACAATATGGCCATCAAATCTGCCATTTGCCGGCATACATCTTTCCAGATTTGCCTTGCTGCCTTCTTTTAAACTTCCAAGATTGGTTTTATTCAAAGTTTCTTCAATCGCAGTAACCTGGTATGTGTCTTCTTTCAATGAAACTACGGTAAGACAAACACCATTATGGTTTAAACTTTGGTCAATTTTCAATTCAGGAGCCAGAGTCGAACGTAAAGTGAAAGTTTTGTTGGTACCTTCTGTTTCGACTTTTAAAACTTCTCCAATGGTTTCTACAATTCCTGTAAACATTCTGCTTTAAAAATGAATTGGTTTATCATGTAAATGTACAACTTCTTTGCCGACCTTTTTGTTGCCAAAACTTCAAGTATCGTTATTTACTTCGTATAAATCTTTTCAATACCATATAGTTTACGAACTTTGCGGGAGCAAAACGGCAGCCGCCATTTTTTCTGCATTGAAGTTTGTTTAAAACCTTTGATTCTTTGTATCCTTTTTAAATGAAAAAAGTATTATTTATTGATCGTGACGGAACGATCATTATTGAGCCGCCAACGGATTTTCAGGTTGATTCGCTTGAAAAACTTGAATTCCTTCCGAAAGCGATTTCAAATCTTCGGAAGATAGCCGAAGAAACGGATTACGAACTGGTAATGGTAACCAATCAGGATGGTTTGGGTACTAAATCTTTTCCGGAAGATACTTTCTGGCCGGCACACAATAAAATGCTTCAGATTCTTGAAGGAGAAAATATACATTTTACAACGGTTCATATCGACAAAAGTTTTCCGGAAGATAATCTTCCAACCAGAAAACCCGGTATCGGTATGCTGACTTCCTATTTTTCGGACGAATATGATCTTGAAAACAGTTATGTGATCGGTGACCGTTTGACTGACGTTCAATTGGCTGTAAATCTTAAAGCGAAAGCCATTTTGTTAAAAAATGAGCTTCCAAAAGAAGATGTGACACCTGAAATGAGCAAAGCAGTTTCTTATATTTCATTGGATTGGGATGCGATTTATGAGCATTTGAAATTACCTTCCAGAACAGCAAGTTTTCAGCGTAATACCAAAGAAACCCAGATTCATATTGAATTAAATCTTGACGGAAGCGGAAGATCTGATATTCATACCGGTTTAGGATTTTATGATCATATGCTGGATCAATTGGCCAGACATTCCGGCGCCGATTTGACAATTCACGTGGAAGGTGATTTGCATATCGACGAACATCATACAATTGAAGATACTGCTCTGGCGCTTGGTGAAGCATATAGAATTGCCATTGGCGACAAACGCGGAATTAGCCGTTACGGGTTTTTATTACCGATGGATGAAGCGCTTGCACAGGTTGCAATTGATTTTTCCGGACGTCCATGGCTGGTTTGGGATGCTGAATTTAAAAGAGAGAAAATCGGAGAAATGCCGACAGAAATGTTCTATCACTTTTTCAAATCGTTCTCTGATACGTCTTTATCCAATTTGAATATCAAAGTGGAAGGCCAGAATGAGCATCATAAAATTGAATCAATCTTTAAAGGATTTGCGAAAGCAATAAAAATGGCCGTACGCCGTGACCTGAAAGCGCTCGATTTTATGCCATCCACCAAAGGTGTTTTATAATTTTTTGAAGTGAGAAGTCGGTCGTTGGCTTTTTTTGCATATTTTTGTTCTATTCAATCAAGACCTAATCAGATATTATTATGTTCATGACGATTGTAATGATAGCTTTTTATGTAGTTCTTTTAAGCTCAGCCTTTTTGGTTGGACGCTGGTTAGAGAACCACGAGAAAAGTTACAAGTCTTAATATAAAAGGGATGTTTGAAACATCCCTTTTTTTATACCTTTCAATTTGCCGCTCGTACAAAAAATTAGATTTTATAAAATAAAAGAAACCATTTTTAGTTTTATTTGTGTTATGAAACGTATAGTCCAGTTTTAAATCGTCTGATTATTTTGTTCAAAAAACTTTGCCTTTTGCTGTTAACGGTCTTCCTCATCTGTAAAGCCACAGATGTTGCAAGCATTCTGTTGGCTAAGGAAAAAGTAAAAGTAGTTTGCACTGATGGTACTTGCGACAATGAAAATACTGAAGTTGAAAAAACAATGGATGATGATCAGATCCTGATCCCAAATCCAATTACTTTCCATAAAGTTACGGTTTCCGTTCTTCTAAAAACCGTATTTTCTTACACGATTGCGTGTGAAAATGAGATTTATAAAAATCTCTTCTCTCCCCCACCCGAGTTATCCTGATTTATTTCATCTGTTTTTATTAATGACATTTGCTTGTCAGGCATAATCTTTTCAATATTTTATTGATCTGATTTATAGTCTGTTATGTAAGTATTTATTATATTTTTTTCAACAATAAATAATTAGAATCATGATTAAGTCATATAAAAAGCTTTTCGACAATAACCAAAAGTGGGTACAGGCAAGAGTAAGCGAAAATCCGGATTTTTTTAATGAGCTGGCAGAAAGACAATCTCCACAGTTTTTATGGATCGGCTGCTCAGACAGCCGTGTACCTGCAAATGAAATAACCGGAACAATGCCAGGAGATATTTTCGTGCACAGAAATATCGCCAACATGGTAATTCACACAGATATCAGCATGTTGAGCGTACTGGATTATGCTGTCAATGTGCTTGAAGTAAAACATATTATTGTCTGCGGACATTATGGATGTGGCGGTGTAAATGCTGCAATGGGCAACAAACAAGTTGGCTTAATAGATAACTGGCTTCGTCATATCAAAGATGTTTATCGTCTGCATAAGGATGAACTGAATGCGATTGAAGATATGGCCAAAAGAAGTGACCGGCTTGTTGAGCTTAACGTTCTTGAACAAGTTCACGATCTTACCAAAACCTCAATCGTTCAAAATGCCTGGGCTAATGGGAAATCCCTTCATGTCCATGGTTTGGTTTATGACATTAAAAATGGCTATCTGCAAGATCTGAATATCACTGTTGGCGACAATGTAGATATTGAAGATGTGTATAAACTGGATGCATTGGAACACACAATCAGCTAGTTAGCAATCGTAAAAATTTCTCCCGAACCATTCCTATGTCAACGAATAAAAATAATCTGTTTTCGAATCTCAGATTCGATTTCCCGGCAGGACTAGTCGTTTCTCTGGTCGCATTGCCATTATGTTTGGGTGTAGCCCTGGCCTCAACCGGAAGGCCGGATCTTCTGTTTTCCGGAATTATCGCCGGTGTAGTCGGAGGAATTGTTGTAGGTTTTTTAAGTGGTTCTTCTCTTGGAGTTGCCGGTCCTGCGGCGGGTCTGGTTGTGATTGTTTTGACGGCCATTAAAACGCTCGGAAGTTTTGAAGCATTTTTACTCGCAGTTGTAATAGCAGGAGCCATTCAGCTTCTCGCAGGATTTCTGAATGCCGGGATTATTGGCTACTATTTTCCTTCATCGGTGATTAAGGGAATGCTGGCAGCCATTGGTATTACACTTATTTTAAAGGAAATACCACATGCATTTGGCTATGATGCCGACTTCATGGGCGATGAAGCTTTCAGCCAAAAAGACGGACAGAATACTTTTACAGAAGTGTACAATGCAATTCGGTATAGCAGCACAGGAGCAATCATTATTTCCGTCGTTTCACTCGGGCTTTTGTTATTATTCGACAAACCTTTCATGAAACGGATTGAGCTCTTCAAGTTTCTTCCGGGTGCTTTATTTGTAGTTTTAACAGGAATTTTGCTCAATACCTTTTTTGCGAATTATTATCCGGAAATCGCTATGGGTGGCGAACATCTGGTTCAGTTACCCGTTGCATCCAGCGTTTCCGAGTTTTTCAGTTTTTTCAAAACGCCGGATTTTAGCGCCATTAATCGGGTTGAGGTTTATACAGTTGCCGTTACCCTTGCCATAGTGGCGAGTTTGGAATCGCTATTGTCGGTGGAAGCTACGGATAAACTTGATCCATATAAAAGAACTACACCAACAAACCGTGAATTAAAAGCGCAGGGTATCGGGAATATGGTTTCCGGACTGATCGGAGGTTTGCCGATTACGCAGGTAATCGTTAGAAGTTCTGCCAATATTGAATCTGGTGGAAGAACAAAAATGGGAACCATTATTCATGGATCTCTTTTGCTGCTTTCAGCGATTTTTATTCCAAAATATCTTAATCATATCCCACTTGCATCTTTGGCCGCGATACTACTTTTGGTAGGTTATAAGCTTTCCAAATTCTCACTTTACAGCGGAATGTATAAATTAGGTAAAGAGCAGTTTCTCCCTTTCATCGTGACTGTCGTTGCTATTTTGAGCACAGATTTATTAAAAGGAATTGCCATAGGAATGGTTGTTGCGATTTATTTTATTTTGAGAAAGAACTACAAACACTCTTATCACTATAAAAAAGAGGAATACAAAGACGGCGAAGTAATTACCATTCTTTTATCGGAAGAAGTTACCTTTTTGAATAAAGGGACAATCGGAAGTACGCTGGACAGTTTACCGGAAAACTCAAAAGTAATCATCGACGGTACCAAATCTTATAATATTGATTATGACGTTTTGGAACTCATTCAGGAGTTCAGAAAACATGCCGCTCCGATGAAAAATATCACTGTGGAAACAGTTGGAATTGAAAATGTGGCAACCGTCGGTGGACATTAATAAATATCGTAACCTGAATTGAATCGTCAGCAAACAAAAATCCCCATAGCCGCTGTGGTTATGGGGATCATTTTTTCATTCAGTTTGAAAATCATTCATTCGGTTTTCCCTGTCTTTGTTTCAACCGCTGAATTAACATATCGTTAAAAGTTCGTTCTGCTTTATAAAGTTCAACAACCTGGCTTGCGGAAATCACCTTTAAAAATCTGGTTTGATATTCCTTTTCAAGATCCAGTTCTTTTTGTTTCAGATCCTGTACCTCTTTCAAATTATTTAAAACCTGCTCGTCTGTTTTCCCTTCCGCTTTTTTGTCATTGATGATTTTACGCTGGGCACGGTGGATTTCCCTTCTTTTTTGAGAATACTCATTATACACCGGCCAAAAACCTGTTGATTGCTCAGGTGTTAAATTAAGCCGGTTTGTAATAATTGCAATCTTGGCATCCTGAATGCGCTGCATTTCTTCTCCCGATGGACGTTGTGCCCAGGCCGTTGCCGTAGAGAGAAGGGTAAAAAGCAAAATCAGACTTATTCCCTTAACGTTGTTTAAATTTTTTGGTGAGTTCATTTTGTTAGTTCAATAAATGTCAAATTTTCTCCGAACCGGAACCAGTTTCAAGGATTTGCTGACGAAGAAATTCCTCGTCCATACCATCCAGATAGTTCAAAACAGTTGAGTCCGTATCAAAAGCCTTTTGGACAACCTGATGTTCGCTAAGATCATAATAACTGATATTCTGATCTTCCAGATAACTTACTATCGAAGCATCGCTGATTTTACTCAGCGGCTCCTGCCCCAGTGAACCCTGACGTTCCGGAAATGTAACCCAAACCATGACCAGTAAAAAGCTCATCGCCGCTACTAATCCGGCAGATCTTTGCCAGGTCCACCGAATTAACGGCTTACGAACAACTTCATTTGGTATCCTCGACTGAATGAGTTGGGGTAGATTTTCAAAATAGCCATCAGGTACCGAAAAAGGCGTTTCCTTTTTCAGATCGTCTAACCGTATGTGCTTTTTGTCCATGACTATACGTGTTTCTTTGTCTTACTGATCTTTGACTTAATCGATTACAAATGGTTTAATCTGTTTCGTTTAAAAAGTCTTCTATTTTTTTAACGGCCCAGTGATAGGATGCTTTCAGCGCTCCGACAGATGTACCTGTGATCTCCGAAATCTCCTCGTATGGCAATTCTTCGTAGTATTTAAGGTTAAATACCAGTCGTTGCTTTTCGGGTAATTTTAATAAAGCTTTCTGAAGTTTTAATTGAATTGCATCTCCGCTTACCAAAGGATCGGCTTCAAGTTTTTCACTCAATTCACTTTCAACATCATAAATTGATACAAAAAACCGTTTGCGTTTTTTGTTCAAAAAGTTGATGGCTTCATTACTTGCAATGCGATATAGCCAGGTATAAAGCTTGGAATCACCTCTGAAATTTTCCAGTGCCGTCCATGCTTTTATAAATACATCCTGCGTAATATCATTGGAATCGTCATGATCCACCACCATTTTACGAACCAGCCAATACACCTTTTGCTGATACTTGCGCACCAGTTGGTTGAACGCATTTCTACGCGTCTCGGGGTTCTGAAATAATGCTAATAATTCTTCGTCAGACATTTAATACTCAGTCCTAGTCTGATTGTTTGATAAAAGGGCTAAACCTTCAAGGATTTACCTTTTCAAAATACAATGGTGGTTATTGAATCTTCACTAAGAATCAATAATAGTTTATTTTTTTGTTCAGGGCAAATAAAATTCGAGTCTTGTACATAAGAAGAAAGTTATCTTACTTATATACAAGACTCAAAGGCACTCCAGTTCCAATGGTTACTTTAATTTACCAATGGCAACTTATTATTTTTTCTTGGCAATGGCGCGTTTTGCAGCAGCAACAATGTCAGCGGCAGTCAAACCGTATTTTTCCATTAACTGAGCAGGTGTTCCACTTTCTCCGAAACTGTCGTTTACAGCAACATATTCCTGAGGAACAAGGTCATTTTTAACAATAACCTGCGCAACGCTATCACCTAAACCACCGATGCGGTTATGCTCTTCGGCAGTAACAGCACAACGTGTTTTTGCAATTGATTTCAGAATTGCTTCTTCGTCAAGCGGTTTGATTGTATGGATATTGATGATTTCAGCGCTGATACCTTCCGCTTCCAATTGCTCACCAGCCTGGATTGCTTCCCAAACCATGTGGCCTGTTGCGAAGATACTTACGTCCGTTCCTTCGCTTACCATCCATGCTTTACCAATTTCGTAAACCTGATCAGCAGCTGTGAAAATTGGAATAACCGGACGACCAAAACGTAGATAAACCGGTCCGTCGTAATCTGCGATAGCGATCGTAGCCGCTTTTGTCTGGTTGTAATCGCAAGGATTGATTACGGTCATACCAGGAAGCATTTTCATCATCCCGATATCTTCAAGGATCTGGTGTGTTGCACCATCTTCTCCCAAAGTAAGACCTGCGTGAGAAGCACATATTTTTACGTTTTTGCCAGAATAAGCAACGCTTTGACGGATCTGATCATAAACACGGCCCGTAGCGAAGTTGGCAAAAGTAGTTGCAAAAGGAATTTTACCACCGATAGTCAAACCAGCTGAAACGCTGATCATGTTTGCTTCAGAAATACCACACTGAACAAATCTTTCAGGATTTTCTTTGATGAAAGCTTCCAGTTTCAAAGAACCAACAAGGTCAGCACAAAGTGCAACCACATTTGGGTTCTTCTGACCAAGTTCATGCATCCCGGCGCCAAAGCCCGAACGGGTATCTTTTTTTTCGGTGAAGGTGTATTTTTTCATTATGAATAATGTCTACAATATTTTAAATATCTATTTGGAAAAGCCACAAAAATGTCAATAAATTCAATCAACAAAAACATCATTAAGATCCACTACTAATCCAGGTAACACAAAGGAACTCATCTTTTCTTCCTCAGTAAAAGGCCGCTTGCCAATATATTTTCCCTCCTCATTCAACGTGTAAACCAACACAATTTTATCAGCAGGTTCAACCAGCCAGTATTCTTTTACACCGGCTTCCTCATACACCTGAAATTTTTCGAACATTTCCTTTTTCGTATTTCCGGGAGATAGTATTTCAATAATAACATCGGGCGCTCCGATACAGCCGCGATCATCCAGTTTTAAGGGATCACTAACAATACAAATATCGGGTTGAACCACAGTCATTATTTCATCATCTCCGTTTTTGTTACGACGGGGTAAACGTACGTCAAACGGTGCTGTATACCACTGGCAGGGAAGATCGAGCAAGTATTTATCAATTTGCCTCCCAAGATTTCGTGAAATATCCTGATGACGACGAGCCGGAGCGGGCGACATTTTGTAAATGTACCCTCTGATCAGTTCCAGACGTTCCTGAAATTTCCATTGCAGATAATCCGCATAGGTATATTGCCGCGAAAAGTCCAGTTGATCTATGCTTGTCATCTTTCAGATTTTTGATCTCAATAATCCCCCATCGATTCTTCCAACTGCGCCAATGCTGCCGCCAATTGTTCGTCGTTTGGTGCAACACCGTGCCATTTGTGGCTTCCCATCATGAAATCCACACCATAACCCATACCGGTATGAAGAATGATCATGATTGGTTTTGCATGTCCGGCTTTGCTTTTTGCTTCGTAAAGCGCTTTTACAACAGAAGCCATATCATTTCCTTCTTCCACTTCCATTACTTCCCAACCGAATGCTTCGTATTTAGCACCAAGATCACGGTTGTCCATAACTTTCGCAGTTGGACCGTCAATTTGCTGACCGTTTAAGTCAACGATTGCAATCAGGTTGTCAACTTTGTGATGCGGAGCAAAAGTTGCTGCTTCCCAAACTTGTCCTTCCTGCTGCTCGCCATCGCCCATCAGGACATAAACAAGGCTGGTATCATTATTCAGTTTCTTAGCCAATGCAGCACCAATCGCTACAGACATTCCCTGTCCTAATGAACCGGAAGCAATACGAATTCCTTCCAAATGTTCGTGGGGAGTCGGGTGGCCTTGAAGTCTTGAATTCAGTTTACGGAATGTAGCCAATTCAGAAACAGGGAAATAACCTTTACGGGCTAAAACGCTGTATAACAGAGGAGAAATATGACCATTGGAAAGGAAGAAAAGATCTTCTCCTGCTCCATCCATGTCAAAAACGACTTTGCCGTCTTTCTCATTCAACTTCATGCGTTCAAAATACAACGCAACTAATAAATCAGTACAGCCAAGTGATCCTCCAGGGTGTCCCGATTGGCAACCATGTACCATGCGAACGATATCCCTGCGAACTTGTGCTGCTACTTTTTCTAATTGTTCAATTTCCATTTCTTGATTTTATTATTTTATTGGAGCGTAAAACAGCTGGATTAAACTTCCGCGTCATTCACAAAAAAACTTAAATGAACTGCGAATTTCGGATTTATATAGATCAGTAATTGACTTTTAATTACTCAGTTTTACTCAGAATTTGATCAGTATGGTTTTTGGTATCCACTTTCTGGATTATTTCGGAAACAATACCATTTTCATCTATGACGAAAGTTGTACGCGCTGTCCCCATATAAGTTTTGCCATACATGCTTTTTTCAACCCAAACGCCATAAGCCTCCACAATCGCATGATCAGTATCGGCTAATAATGGAAATGGAAGATCGTATTTTTTGATAAATTTCTGATGCGATTTTTCGTTATCAACGCTCACACCCAAAACTACAAATCCGTTATTTAAAAGCGATTCGTAATTATCACGAAGATTGCAAGCCTGCGCCGTACATCCCGGTGTATCGTCTTTTGGATAAAAATAAAGAATCACTTTTTTGCCCTTGAAATCGGAAAGTTTTACATCATTCCCGTTCTGGTCTTTTGCTGAAATTTCCGGTGCTGCCTCACCAATCTGAAGTCCCATAATTTATTTTCGTTTTCGTTTTTTGGGTGTGGTAACAGGTTCAACTAAATCAGTTTGCAAGATAGTACTATTTCCGGCCCCATCTTTAACTTCTAACATCAGATCGCCTTCAAAAAGTTGGCTTTCATCCATTTTTTCCGACCAGATAAACCCTGTTTTAGCATCATAATTCATCAAAACCCATTCTCCGTTTACATACGCTTTAAAATTGTCAATCCCGGAAACCCCGTCACCGATGTATGCCCGAATCCGTTTTTTACTATGTTCAACCAACCGGACTCTCGGTGGAATCGTATCTTTTTGAATAACAAAAGTCCCAAGTTCTCTGGTCTTAAAAGTAATTTCATTATCCTTCCACGTCCCTCCTATAAAGCGATAACCATAACCAGTATACCGATAAATACCACTTCTTTCTTTATTAACAGGGACTTCTTCCGGTTTAAAGGAAATTGTTACATAATCCCGTAATGCAGTTCCTTTATCATTAATAGTCAGCGAATTATAATTTTGCTGACCAACAACATATAAAGTATCAAACAAAGTATTCGTATCAAATTGAAGCGACCATCTGTCTGCCTGATACGTTGTTAACTTACCCGGGCTAATCTTTGATCTCAAATAAGTCCGTGCCGTTGTATTTCCAATTTTAACAGAATCAGGAATATAATCTCTCAGATCAGTGAGAAAAACAGCTGTTTCGTTTTCATACAAATCAGGCGCTTTTTTCACTTCCTTTCCATAAACATAAAAAGTGGCCAGCGGCATGGTGCTGCGATAATATTTCGCTCTCACTTTTAATGTATTATCAGAAATCTCACTTTGGATCCATTCCGGTTTTACTTCCATATCATAAACCGGAAGCGGAGGATTTGGAACTTCCCCTTTTATCGAAAAAGTCAGAACTGATGAGTTTTCGTAAGAATCAAAAATCTTAATTCTTACCTGATGTGTTAAGGTATCACTGATAAAAAGTTTCCCTTGGTAAGCACCTGTTTTATATAGATCAAACTGATTTCCGTCCGGTACGTAACATTTCAAAAAACGTTGTCCGGTTTCCTGTTCCGTTTCGTAATCAATCAGATTGTTATAATCTCTTGTAGTTGCGTTTGGGAAGATTTCCATATTGTAAGCGAAAACCTCCTGATCATCCATTTTGATTTCAATACACTGCAAACCGTAACGAAAAGGTGTGCCGGTCATCATATCATAGGCAAGCAATTCCAAACCAACAGTTCCGGTTGCTGAAATTGTTGCCGGAATATGATAAGTTCCGTCTTTCTGACGAACCGGGGAATAGGCTTGTCTTTCAAACTTTCCGTTTATTCTGCCATTAATATTAGTAGGACGGATAGCGACATTGACAAATTTTGGCGGTGTAACATCCTTAATTTCATTAAACCCAAAATAAAGCGGATTCAAATAATTATCCTTCGAATCACGGATTTCAAAATGCAAATGCGGACCGGCAGATCCTCCGGTATTACCCGAAAGCGCTATGACTTCACCTTTTCTGAAAGCATATTTTCCCGCTTCCGGAAAAAGATCAATTTCAAAAGTCTGTTTTTTATATTGCTCTGCGCGAACATAATTGGCCAGCGAATCACTGAATTTCAGCAAATGTCCGTAAACAGTCGTTTGTCCGTTTGGGTGACGCAAATAAATCACATTTCCATAACCACTTCTTTGCACAGCAACTTTGTAAACATATCCTTCCGCAGCCGCATGAACCGGCAAACCTTCTACCTGCTGCGTACGAATATCCAGACCGGCGTGAAAGTGATTTGAACGCAGATCACCTAATCCGCCAGCCAAAGAATTGGCAAGTCCAGGTCTGATCGGAAACTGGTAATAACCTTGCGGATACGACTGTTTCTGAGCAAAAACAGAAAGAAATGAAAACAGGAAAACTATGAAAATGAAACTCGTTCGTCTGATAGCCAATGGATTATAAAACATGAATTGAATTGATAAATAAACTTCTCCCCTCTACTTCACCGACAATTCTAAAAGTTTTTTACCTTCAATTGAACAAGTTAACCTGTCGCCAATTTTTACAGATGACACGCCTTTTGGTGTTCCTGTAAAAATAAGATCTCCTTTTTTCAACATAAAATATTTTGAAACGAAAGAAATCAGGTAGTTAATTCGGAACAACATCATCGACGAATTGCCCGACTGGCGGGTTTCTCCGTTTACATCCAGACTGAAATTGATGTTCTGAATATCTTCAAAATCTGAAATTGGCAAGAATTCTGAAACCGGTGCAGATCCGTTAAAAGCTTTTGCCAATTCCCACGGCAACCCTTTGCTTTTCAATTCTGATTGAAGATCACGTGCTGTAAAATCAATGCCTATTCCGATTTCGTCATAATATTTATGCGCAAACCGTTCTTCTATATTTTTACCAACACGGTTTATTTTGATGACCAGTTCAACTTCGTGGTGAATATCTTTTGAAAAATCAGGATAGAAAAATGGCTCTCCCGGACGAATCTGAGCAGTTTCTGGTTTCAGGAAAATAACCGGCGAATCAGGGCGCTCATTTTTCAGCTCTTCAATATGTTCCGTATAATTACGGCCTACACAAATAATTTTCATTAAAAAAGATTTGAGATTTAAAGGATAGTAAGATCAGAAAATCAATTCTGATTAAAGACAAAACTACTGACAAAGCCGGCTCCCACATAATATTTCCTTCATTTTTTCAATCTGAAAAATATGTTTGAAATTTGAAGTTCAATGTATTAACGAGTCAGCTCATCCTTTTTCAAATTTTGATTCAACAATTTTTCACAGAAGTATCGTTATTTGTAAGTGTTATGGTAAGATTGAAATGAAATTAATCAACAAAAAATTAGACATGAAGAAGCAGATTTCCTTTTCTTTATTCACTACGATTTGCCTTTTCGTTTTTACCATCATACTATTTTCCTGCGACACACTTCGTAAAAATCCTGCCCCGGTAGCGCAGCCAAGAAGAACAAATACAACAGCAAATAACCGCAGACCAGCATCCGCACCGGCTAGAAAACCGGTTAGCAGTCGCCCAACGCCAGCGAAAGAAAAACCAGCTTATTCAAGTACCAGTCCGTCTGGAAATTACAACCGTGAAATTCCTCAGGTCGTGGAAGTCGCCAGAACTTATTCCGGAACTCCCTATCGTTCAGGCGGTAATGACAAAAATGGCATTGATTGTTCAGGATTAATCTGCTCCGTTTATTCGGAAGTTGGAATTAAGGTCCCAAGAATTTCCTGGCAGCAGTCTGAATTTGGGACAGAAGTGGCAAGTATCCAGGAAATCCGCCCAGGCGATTGGGTATTTTTTGTTCCCGAAGCTGGAAAAGAAGGGTATGTTTCCCATGCCGGAATTGTTACGGATGTTCGCAATCAGCAGGAAATATTTTTCATTCACGCTTCCACTTCAAAAGGCGTTCGGGAAGACAATCTTTTTTCTACTTATTTTAAAGGACGGTTTGTAAAAGCTATGCGCCCATTTTAAAACTAGCCCGACTTATCTTGTTTTGAGTAACAATAAATATTCTGTATCTTTTTATTCTCAAAAGGAATATATAAGCGTTTTTGCATTAATTACTCATTGATAAATTACCCCCCAACCACTTTAACAAAATGCAAAATACATTAAGTCCGCCGCCAGCTCCACCCGGGCGCGTCGTTGCACTTCACGGTAATCAGGGAATTCCATTTTACATTTTCGCAATCGTATTTTCTTCCTTTTGTGTCATCACCGGATTGATCTGGGATATTTGCTGGCACATGAGTATCGGTCGTGATGGACTTTTTTCTCCGCCGCATTTAATTATTTATCTTGGCGCAGTCGTTTCCGGGATATTTTCAGGATATGAAATATTGAGAGTTACGTTTTGGGGAAGTCCGATCGAAAAAAGTAAAAGTGTAAAAGTCTGGGGCTTTTTTTACAGTTCTTTGGGCCAATTATTTTGTGTTTGGGGCGCTTTGGCAATGCTGACTTCCGCTCCATTTGACGATTGGTGGCACAATACCTATGGACTTGATATTACCATTCTTTCTCCACCGCATACAATTCTGGCTTTGGGAATTATCAGCGTTCAGTTTGGTGCGATGATCAGCGTTATCTCACTTAAAAATCAGAATAAACCTTTCTTCAACGACAGTCTAGACAAAAAGAAAAACATAAACAGAATCTTGTTCTGGCTATTTTCCCTTTCTGCCGGATTTTTATTAACGATGTGGTATACGCTGCTTTCGGAAGAAATGGGAATCAGGAATACGCACAAATCCGATTTTTATGTCGTTGCCTGCATTGTATTTCCTTTTTACCTGATGGCTTTGGGGAAAGCAGTAAAAAACAAATGGACAATAACGGCTGTAACGGCGATTTACAGTTTGCTAATGCTGCTCACTTTATGGATTATTCCACTTTTCCCGGCAGAACCAAAACTGGGTCCGATCGTTAATCATATTGATCATTACCAGGGATTTAAGTTTCCAATCTTGCTAATTGTACCGGCATTTCTTGCCGATATTTTAAGAAACAAATTTGCCTATCTGAACGATTGGATTTTAAGTCTGATTTTAGGAACCGCTTTTCTTTTGACATTTTTTGCAGCACAATGGTACGCCGGATCATTTCTTGTTGAATCTCCATATGCCAGAAACTGGTTTTTCGGAAGTCACTACTGGTATTTTGGCAGCAATCCGAATTGGGAATTTCGATACAAATTTGCCGATTGGGCGCTTGATACAACTTCTGATTTAATTAAAGGACTGGGAATAGCCCTGGTTAGCAGCGTGATTTCCACGCGGATTGGTTTGAAATGGGGAAACTGGATGAACAAGATTCAACGATGAAAAAGATATTTTACCTAATAATTCTGCTTCTGATTTCCGTTCAGATTTCTTCTGCACATGTTGGAAGCTCAGGCGTACTTTTGCAAGGACAGGCTGGTCCATACAAAGTTTTAATTGATATCACACCGCCGGAAGTAATTCCCGGAACAGCCAGCATTACTGTTTTTGTTGAAAATGGAGATCCGCAGAAAGTTCTTGCCAGACCTATTACATTCCGTTTTGGAAGTCAGGGAGCACCATCTGCTGACGAAATCCATGCCGTTGCCGGTCAGCCCGGACAGTTTCAGGGAGTCGTATGGCTCATGCAAAGCGGATCTTCCAGTGTACAGATTGAAATATCAGGAAAAGAAGGAAAGGGAGAATTCATTGTTCCTGTTGTTGCTGTTTCTACTGCAAAAGGAGTTATGCCAAAGGGACTTGGCTTTGGTCTTTCATTACTTGGCGTTCTGCTTTTTTTATTGATGGTCACTGCTATTGGTGCCAGTGTAAGCGACGGATTAATGCGTCCGGGCGAAGTTTTATCATCCAGACAAAAAAGAAAAAGATGGATGAATATGGGCATTGCGACCGTCGTTTGTGCCTTAATTTTATATGGCGGCAGCAGCTGGTGGAATAGCTGGGCAGCGCGTTACAACAGGAACATTTACAAACCATTAAAAGGAAATTCGTCTATTAGTAATGAAGACGGACAGCGTATTTTCCAACTAAAAATTGATACCACCAATTGGGAAGAAAAGAAACGTGGTAGTATGTTAAGTACATTAATTCCTGATCATGGAAAACTAATGCACGTTTTTCTCGTGCGGACTCCTGGTTTGGATGCTTTTGCCCACATTCACCCTGAAAGAAAAGATAGTGTAACTTATCAGGCTTATTTGCCAAATCTGCCTGCCGGCAAGTATTTGATGTATGCTGATGTAGTTCAGTATTCCGGTTTTGCAGAAACTATTGTAGATACCTTGGAAATTCCTGATCCTGCTGTACAAGGAAACGAAATAAAAAAAACGGCGGAGGAAGATACCTATGTAGTAACGGATGCGATCAATGCGCCAGGCAAAATTCCGCTGGATGAAAATGTTGTGATTTGTGGAAAGCCCGGAACAAAAACCGTTTTTAAAGATAGTTCTTATGCAGTTTGGGAGGGAAAACCGGACAAACCGCTGGAAGCCGGAAAACCTTATTTGCTAAATTTCGAAATATTTAATCCTGATGGAACGCCAACATTTCCGGAACCCTATCTGGGTATGATGGGACATGTCGCTGTGCTTCGTTCAGATGGCTCTGTGTATATTCATTTGCACCCTTCCGGCACTTTTGCCATGGCTGCGGAACAAACTTTGAAAAACAGACTGACAGATACTACAAAAATTATGCAGAGGCCTTCGCCGGCCATTTTTCGTGACAGCATTGATCGATATATGGCAAAACTTAAAGCCATGTCGACTATTGAAAGGGAAGAATTATTGATGACTGAAATGGGTATGTATAAGCAAAATGAAACGGGCGGAATGAATGCGATGGACCACAGCAACCGGATTTCTTTTCCTTATTCATTTCCAAAAAGCGGACGGTATAGAATATTTCTTCAGGTGAAAAGAAACGGACAGGTTTTAACGGGTGCGTTTGATGTTCGGGTGAATGATATCGCCAAAATATAGGATACGGTCGTTGGGGTAACCCTCGTGGTTACCCGGAAATCCCCAGATATTTAATCAATCCAACATTCCGGATAATTCGAGGGCGACCACAAGGGTCGCCCCTACGGTTGCCCGGAAATCCCCAGATAATTCAACCAATATAATATTTCGGATAATTCGAACAGGGCGACCACGAGGGTCGCCCCAACGGCCACCCCAACGGGAGGCACGAAACAAATTATTGAAACAATTCTGAAACCTTTAAAAACGACATTTCAGAATAATCCTTAATATACAAATTACAAGGAGGCAATTCTTCAATCGTATGCGAAGTAAGCACACCAACTACTTTCATTCCCGCATTCAACGCGGCAGAAACACCTGAAAACGAATCTTCAAAAACGACACAATCTTCCGGCGAGACACCCAGATTTTTTGCAGAAGTAAGATAAACTTCAGGATCAGGTTTATGTTTTGTAACATTCTCACTGGCCAGGATCGATCCCATTTTTTCTCGCAAAGGCACCTTGCTAAAAACGAGGTCAAGATTGGCAACAGGTGCAGAAGTTGCCACGCCCAGCTTTACTTCATTTTGATATAAATCGTCAATAAAAGAAAGTATACCGGAAATTGGATCAATGAAAGGTTCATAAATTTTCCTGAACAAACTTTCCTTTTCATCCTCCAAAGCCCGTAATTCCTCGCCTTCAATCGTCCTTTCCAGAAAATGTGAAAGAATATAGCTATTGCTTTTGCCAAACATATGCCGGGCGAAATCCTCATCAGATGGGTTAAGATTTCGGCTCGAAAAAAATTCCCGGAAAGCTCTGGAATGATATGGATTAGTATGAACGATAACACCATCCATGTCGAAGATAACTGCAATGTTTTTTCTCATTTGGCAAAGTTAGTTAATAACATCTTTTTTTACTAAAGCAATATGTTACAACCACAAGTTGTTGTCCAGCACCTGCTTAAATAAAATGATATTAGCGGAACAGCTGCAAAATCTTCGTTAAATGGATAATTAAAGCACTTTATAAAACATTAGCAATAAAATGGCAGACATTATGATGATTTATCAAGAGAACTTTTTAATTTAGCCCAGACATTTTATTAAAAAAAGCAGTAATATTTCTACAATCTAATATTTCTCACCTGGATAAGATTTTAATTTATTAACCATCATCTTCAAAATTTTCACCTTACCCGTAAATCTCTATCCGTTAAAAGTCAGCGTTATATGAATGAACTTGAACGTGCAAATGATAATTCTGGTGGCCAGTCGGCAATCAGGACATCTAGCCCCCTGACGACACTTGAAGTCTACGATCAATACGGTGCAATGGCTTACGGGATTATTTTACAGATCATCCCCCAGCCACATTTAGCACAGGAAATTCTGGTCAATGTATTTGCATCCCCACTTCTTCAATCGTGTAATAGTTATCCATTTACTTTTGCTGTTTGTGTGATCAAACTTGCCAGAGCCAAGGCCGTAGAAGCAAAAAGGAAAATTATGGCCATTGCGCCACATAATGAGAACCATTCGACGCCTGAAAGTACGCCGGAATTGATATTTGATCTGGCTTTTCGTCAGGGTTTTTCACCTGATGAAGTTGCCGAAAAATTAAAAATTTCAAAACCGGAAGTGCTGAAAGCATTTCACGAATTTTTCAAATCTCCAAACGCATAATCATAACACACATTGAAAACTCACGAATTTATAGAAAGCGGGATCTTAGAGTCTTATTTGCTGGGTATGACGACTGAGGCGGAAGAGCATGAGGTGAATCAGATGATATTGACGCATTCTGAGATTTCAGATTATATCATTCGGTTTGAAAAAAATATTCAGGGCTATTTTCTGCAAAATTCAGTTCCACCGCCTGATGAAATAAGAAATGTAATTCAGCTTCGGACGAACAAAACGCATATTCAGAAAAAGGGAAATCATACTTATTATGACATTCCAAAAGAAGATACCAAAAGGAAAGATGAATACCTGGATATTGAAGTTAACGATACCTACATCAAGGTGCACAAATGGTGGCGTCCGGCTTTTGTAGCAGTGTTTATACTATCAAAGATATTCCTGATCGCTGGACTTTACTATTATTTTAAAGCTGCCAGCCAGGAAGAAGAAATTCAAAAACTAAGGACAGAAATTGCTGCGCCGAAACGTTAGCAAGCATAAATAATAGAATGTAAAAATCTCCGTCATCTTCCAGATTTCGGAGATTTTTGTTTTATATACCAGGCAAAATAAAATTGTCGTCGGATCATAAAATTGTTATCTATCCTTCATCGGCAAAAAATCCGTCGGACGGAGGTTGTCTTTAACAAATTCAATCACCAACTTGCGGCTACTATTTATTAATCAAATTTCGCATGTTTCCTTTTCGGATTGGACAAGGTTATGATGTTCATCAATTAGTTGAAAACCGCCCGTTTTGGCTTGGCGGCATATTAATTCCACATACGCACGGCGCAAAAGGACATTCGGATGCGGACGTAGTTTGTCATGTACTTTGTGATGCACTTTTGGGTGCTGCCAATATGCGCAATATTGGCTTTCATTTTTCAGATACAGATCCGCAATGGAAAGGTGTCGACAGCAAAGTTTTGCTGGCAAAAGTATTGGAAATGATTCGCGAAAAAGGTTTCGAAGTCGGGAATGTTGATGTCACGATCGTGCTTCAAAGACCAAAATTAAATCCGTATATTCCTGAAATGAAAACCTGTCTTTCCAGAGTCATGAATGTTTCAGAAGAAGATATTTCTATCAAAGCGACAACATCGGAGCATTTGGGATTTGTTGGAAGAGCAGAAGGAATTGCTGCACATTGTGTCGCTTTGATTTACAAACCTGAAAAGTGATCGCTTTTCTTTTTGACTAATTTTCAAAACCATTCCTATGAAATTAATCAGACCTTTACTTTTCTCATTATCCTTTGCTTTTACTTTTGGAGCTGTTGTGGAAAGTGCAAAAGCCCAGAATGCTGTTGAACCGCTTGGTTTTGAAGAATACGATCCGGTTTCAACTTTAAAGGTCGAAGAGCACAAACTCAGACGTGCCAAATTCCCTTTCATTGATGTGCATAATCATCAGTACCAAATGCCGACTCAGGATCTGAAATTCCTGGTTTCTCAGATGGATAGTCTGAATATGGGTATTATGGTCAATTTGAGTGGACGCGGATGGAGTGATAATTGGGAAGAAGGAACAGCAACGTTAAAAGGTTCACTTGAAAATGTTGCCAAAAACGAACCGAAGCGTATCGCCATTTTCACCAATCTACAATTTAAAGGATTTGGTGATAAAGACTGGACAGAAAAAGCGGTAAAACAACTGGAAGCCGATGTAAAAATGGGCGCCAAAGGTTTGAAAATTTATAAAAGTTTAGGTTTCAGCGGTATTAAGGATGATAAAGGAAACCGCGTAGCGGTAAGCGATCCTCGTCTGGATCCGGTTTGGAAAAAATGCGGAGAATTGAAAATCCCCGTTTTAATTCACACCGCCGACGTTCCCTCTTTTTGGGATCCCATGGATCGTTATAACGAACGATGGCTGGAATTAAAAACACATCCAGGCCGTCGCCGCGGACCGAATGATCCGGTACCATTTGATTCATTAATTTCTGAACAACACAAGATTTTCAGAGATAATCCAAAAACGACTTTCGTCAACGCTCACATGGGCTGGTATCCGAACAATTTGAAAAAGCTGGATAGTCTGATGATTGTTTTTCCAAATATGTATGTTGAAATCGGAGCCGTAATTGCAGAACTCGGACGCCAGCCAAGAGCAGCAAAAAAATTCTTCGACAAATGGCAGGACAGAGTATTATTTGGAAAAGACAGCTGGGTTCCCTCCGAATATGCTACTTATTTCAGAGTACTTGAAACCGAAGACGAATATTTCCCCTACCACAAAAAATACCACGCCTTCTGGCGTATGTACGGCATGGGACTTTCAGATGAGGTTCTGAAGAAACTTTACTATAAAAATGCACTGAACATCATCCCAGGCCTTGACAAATCACAATTCCCAAAATAAAATAATGGAAAACGGGTTGCAGGAATATTCCTTGCAACCCGTTTTCCATTAACAATTGACCATTAATAATTAACAACTATTTAAACGCTTTCGCCTCCTTAATAATCGATTTATACTCCGCTTTTTCCAGCGCCTTTTTATAATATTCTTTCGCCTTTCCCTTATCACCTGCCCTGTTCGCGATACGCGCCAAACCTGCGTATGCCATCGCATAATACTCACGGGTGTACTGATCGTCGTGTGGCGTACGAAGTGCGGTTAAATATGATTTTTGGGCGGCGGTATCGTTTTTAGCATCTTTTTCAAAAATGATTCCCTGGAAAGTGTTGTAGGCAATTGGATAGAATCCTTTGTTATTCGCTTTCAATTTTTCCATTCCCTTTCCGGCTTCATCATAATGTCCGGTTAAAAGCAAAGTTTCCGTGTTTACCATGTTGAAAATATGATTTTCAGGATACCAGGCAGCCAGTTTTTGCGTGTAAGTCAGTGCTTTGGGAAAGTTGGATTCGTGTTCCAGATAGATATGAGACAAATAAAAACAAGCCTCAGCTCTGGTAATTACGCCTTGTCTGGTGGCTATATCGATTTGTTTTAAACCCAACGCTTTATCTCCGTTTTTAAAGAAAATCATTAAAGGTTTAACAATCCCGTGATCTTCCGGATAATATTCAACATAATAATTATACATCCCGGAAGTAAAATAAAACTCAGGATTTCTTTCGGTAAGTTTCAATCCTGTGATCAATGCGTTATAAGCTTTTTTAGCTTCACCAGCAGCACTCATCAATTCTCCGTTATAATTGTACATCATTGCGATATAACCTCTCGCCACAATGGTATAGAAAACAGCTTCCGGATCCTTGCTATCCTTACCATATTTTTTGGTAATCGCATCCAGACACTGATTTAATTTGCTGACATATTCTTTCGATTTAGCAGGATTATCTTTTATCGGCAGATATTTCCAGTACATCACAAACGAATCCAGAATATATGAAACGGGATGATTCGGATATTTCTTTTCAACCTGATTTAATATGGCATCCGCTTCGGCGTATTCGTAGTTATAAATGTGATCAAGGCCTTTTTGAACCAGTTTCAAAGTGACCGGATCATTGAGCAATTGTGCCTGGGAAAGTTTGGGGGAGAACAGAAAAAGTAAACACAAAAAACAAAACTGCAAAGTAAATTTCATGACTATCAGGTATATCGGTATAAATGGTTTGGTGGAATCCCACCTGAGCATTAGCTTTGTTCATAACCACAAAACCTGCGTACGGGTTTCTCCATATTTTGATTATTTTGGAAAGAACCGTGCCGTTACTACTAATTGACCTGATTTATGATTCGATACGAGCACTTTACGCTGGACAATGGTCTGAAAATATATGTTCATGAAGACTTTTCGACCCCGATGGCGGCGGTTAATATTTTGTACAATGTTGGGTCGCGCGACGAGGATGAAGAGCGTACAGGATTTGCGCATCTTTTTGAGCATCTGATGTTTGGAGGTTCTAAAAACATCCCAAATTATGATATTCCGGTACAAACGGTTGGAGGTGAAAACAACGCTTTTACTTCGCCGGACATAACCAATTACTATATCACATTGCCTGCCGATAATGTAGAAACTGCTTTCTGGCTGGAATCTGACCGGATGATGAGTCTATCTTTTGATCCAAATGTGCTGGAAGTACAGCGCAAAGTGGTTATTGAGGAATTCAAGCAGCGTTATCTGAATCAGCCTTATGGAGATATGTGGCTAAAATTGCGTCCGCTTGCTTACCAGAAACATCCATACCGCTGGGCAACGATCGGAAAAGATATTGAACATATCGAACGTGCGACGATGGAAGATGTTGAGGCATTTTTCTGGCGTTTTTATCGTCCGAATAATGCGGTGATGGTTGTGGCTGGTGCTGTAAAATTGGAGCAAATTAAACAACTTTCTAAAAAATGGTTTGAGGGAATTCCTGCCGGTGCTCCTTATGTAAGAAATCTGGAAAAGGAACCTAAACAAAATGAAGCGCGCCACCTGGAAACTTCGGCGGCTGTTCCGCTGAATTCTTTAATTAAAGTTTTCCATATGCCGGGACGGTATGATGAAAATTTTTATGCGTCGGATTTGTTGAGTGATATTTTGGGAAGAGGAAAATCTTCGCGTTTGTACAGTGCGCTTTTAAAAGACAAAAATCTTTTCAATAGCATCAGCGCAAGTACTACTTCTTCGCTTGATCCGGGATTACTTTTGATCAAAGGAAACCTGAATCCGGGCGTTACTTTGGAAGAAGCGGATGAAGCTGTTAAAGACTTGTTGAAGGAGATAGTGACTTCCGGAGCAACAGACGAAGAGGTAACGAAAGTTAAAAATCAAACCGAAGCCACGTTAGCGTTTTCAGAAGTGGAACTTTTGAACCGTGCGATGAACCTTGCTTTTGCGGCAAATGCCGGCAATGTGGATTGGGCGAATGAAGATGCCGAGATTATCAGAAATATGAAATCGGAGGATCTGCATGAAGCTGCCAAAAACATTTTGAGACCGGAAAACAGCTCAACGCTTTACTACCGTGCAGAAGAAAGCGTGTAGTTAATAATATATTTCACAACAAAAGAGATTGGGAAAAGACGAATATCTTAACCCAATCTCTTTTCATTTTACTATAAAACACAATGTCAATACCTGAAATTTATTTACAAACAGCCTGGGGCGATTCAATCGATGATGTAGACATGGAAGATATCCGTGATGTCATTGAAGAAACACTTGAAATGGACGAAGAAAATGGTCGTTTCTGGGTCGGAATATTTGTTGGTGATAATGAGGTCGTTTTGGAAAGTCGTAAAAACATGACGGTTCTGGGCATCTTCAACGACAGTGAGGAAGAAGAAATCGAAGCGCAGTTTGACAGCTGGACAGAGATTGAAAGTTTATATGAGTTGTTTTTAGCAAAAGATTTTGCTCAGGTGGCTGCGATAATGAGGAAAAAGTAATACGTTATTTCTCGATATTACGGTGCTCTGCACCTTGGTATGATAAAGAGACCATTTTCTTTGCTACAAGTATTGCGGTGCTCTGCACCTTAGTGTGATAAAGAGACAATTTTCCTTGCTACAAATATTCCGGTGCTCTGCACCTTAGTATGATAAAGAGATTATTTTTCCTTGCTACAAATATTCCGGTGCTCTGCACCTGGACAAATCACGGTTAATCTTGCTTTCTACAACTATTTCGGCGGACTACGCTTTGCTAGAAAAGGCGCGGAGCGCCGAAATAATTGTAGAAAGAGACGAAAACTACGACACATGCCAAGGTACAGCGTACCGCAATATTTGTAGCAACCAGATAAAAATCAATTAGTGAAAGTAAACATTCACCTCCGGGTGCATGGTATAAAATCTGAATTCCTTCCCGTCATTCACCGTAAATCCGCTGGATTTATTTCCCTTCAAAATCGGATTTTTGTCATACTTTTTCCAGTGGATCAAATCCTTTGAAACGGCAACATTTGTCGTCCATTCATGCCAGTCTTTGAAAGCTGATGCGTGGTAATAAGCGTAATACAATCCTTTGTATTTGATAACCTGATTGAAGGCAACAGCAAATTTGTCATACGTTTCCGGTCCGGAATTTAATACCGGCTCATCCTGCACATTGGTCCAGACTTTCAGGTCTTTTGAAGTAGCAAGCCAAACATCCGAGTCATTTCTTTCATAAAATAAATACCAGATATCCCCTTCTTTCCAAACAGCAGGCGTTCCGAAAGGTCCTTTTGAAATCGGATTTCCATTTTTCAGACGAATATCCAATGCACCTTTGTCGTCCCAGTTAATTTTGTCTTTTGAGGTGAGCAGTCTTGCAATATCATCTTTACTTTCGGCGAACATGTAATATGTCCCGGCAGATTTCAGTACAAACATATCTTCCACCCAGTTTTTTTTATGAATCGGATTGTTAGCGTATCGCGTCCATTTTAAGCCATCCGGCGAGGTTGCCAGTCCCAGGTATTTTATTTCTTTGCCCGTCTTTTTGGTATAGCCGCAGTACCACATGTAATACGTTTTATCTTCTTTCAAAATAAAACCTCTTTCCCGGATTTGCTCGTCCCAGGTTGCGGTATCGCCGGTTGCTTTAAAAACCGGATTGCCCTCATAAGCTTTAAAATCTATAATTTCAGAAGGAAATTCTTTTTCCTCTTTTTTCTTCTTATCCTCATTTTCATCCCGCACATTCCAGCTCACCAAGGCGAAACCTGCCCAAAGCAAAAAAATATATCTTTTCATTTTTACAGTTTTTTGAATTTTCAAACTGGATTATCTTCTTTCCTGAACATTCTGAGGTATGCCGTCAATCAGCTTGTTAATTTTACCTTTTTGTTTGATCAAATCAAAAGCATCGTACAATTCTCCCGTAGCCGTTAATGTTTCAAAACTCAGTTTGTCATGATCAACTGTGACTACATGGTAAAATTGTGTATAAAGCGCAGACCGATCCATCCAGTCACGTTTTTCTACATTTGAATCTGTCATTTTCGGACCGCTTACTGATACCACATACATAGTTCCTGAAGTTGCACCTTTCTGTGCCATTGGAATTTTCGCCATTCCTCTTGCATAGGTATGATCATGACCTTGTAAAACCAGATCAACTTTATATTTATCAAAAATCGGTTTGAAAGTTTCCCGCATGCGTTTATTATCACGGGTTGATTTTGGAGAAAAGATCGGGTGATGGAAAGTTACGACCGTCCATTTATTTGGATTGTTGCTTAAAACTTTTTCTATCCAAACACGCTGTTTTTCCAGGTACTCATCAGATTCCTCGGCTCTATCCGAGTTCAGAGAAATGAATCTGGTTCCCTGAATATCGGCGTAATAACAGGTCTCTTCTAAATCAACCGGTCCATTTTCTGGTAGTGTAAATTGCGGTCGCCAGAAGACAGAAGTCAGCGGTTTTCCGTTTGGTCCTTCATAATGATCATGATTTCCAGGTGTTGGAAAACCCGGAATCATGCTGTGAATAAATCCGCCAGCTTGGAACCAGTCGCCCCATTCCACATCGCGATTGGCTTTATTGATTAAATCTCCTGCATAAATCGCCAGTTTCGCATCAGGCGCTTTTCCAAAAGCTTCACGCGCCACACGCGACCACATGGACCGGATATTAACCTGAACATCACCATAATAAAGAAATGAAAACTTCTCTCCCACTTTCCCGGCTGTATTGAAATGAATCCACTCGCTCCAATTTTCGCCTTGCCCAACCCGGTAAGCGTATTTTGTATTTGGTTTTAAATTGTCAAAAACAACAGAATGATACATCGCTGTGGGTGTTTCGTTAAAAACCACTTTTTCTGATTTCGCTTTTATTCGCTTTACTTTATCAACAAAACGAGGATCTGCGCTCGCAACAGCGATCTCGGCGAAACTTTCAGTAACCGATTCCTGCGTCCGCCAGTTAACGGCCATGGACGTCGAAGGATCTTGCGTTGTATTTAAAATAATTCTATCAGGTAATTCAGCAGGAATATATGGATTAGAAGCCTGTTGAGCTTTTGCTGTCAAAAAAGATATGGCAAGAAATAAAATCAGGAAAGGTTTGGAAAAGTAATTATGAAAGTTTGAAAACAGCATTGGAAAGGCAATTAAATTGAAATAATAAACCAGGCGAAACGATAATCTGTATCGCCCGGTTACATGAAATCTGACACTATTATTACGCCTCAAAAAAGGAATCAGGCTATCAGGATTTCTTTGAGATATTGATAAAAGACAATTCGGCATAAAAAAACAGTTACCAGCTTTCGCCGATAACTGTTTTCAATAACAATATTTAAACCTGATTATTCAGGAATAAAAGTCAGATAACTGAAGTTTTCCGGATTGAACATATCCTGAGCAATCGTCTGCAATTGCTCAGATGTAATTTCCTGAATTTCCGAGAAAATTTCCGGCAAAGTATCAACCCGTCCGGTATCCAGCAAACTCTTCGCCATCATCAGCATAAAACTCATATTGCTTTCTTCTGACATCGCCAATTGTCCCATCAGCTGCACTTTTGTCTGATGCAATTGCAGAGTTGACAAAGGAATTTCACGCACTTTTTTAAGCTCCTTGTTGATTAACGAAATACTTCTGGCCAGTTGTTTCTGCTCAGTTCCAAAGAAAATCCCTAAAAAACCAGTATCCAGATATGGTGTATAATTTGCTTCAATGGAATAGACAAAACCATATTTTTCACGAAGCGATAAGTTGAAACGGGAGTTCATTCCTGGTCCGCCCAGTAAATTTACGAGCATGAAAAACGGCAAACGTCTGTCGTCTCCAAGTGCATACGCTGGTTGTCCCATCGCACATTGCGCCTGTGTGATCGAGCGTTCTTTTTCCTGAATTATCGGCGAATAATTTCCAGGCGCCTGACGAATACGTGTCGTTTTTTTAAACGGAACGTTTCCTAAATATTTCTCAGCCACCTTTATCACTTTTGAAAAAGGCAACCGGCTAACCGAAGAAATTACAATTTTTTCGGTATCGAGATTTTCATTGATAAACTGAAAAAGTTCTTCTCTTCCAAAGGAATTAACGGTATCCGGCGTTCCCAGAATATTATTTCCCAAAGCATGATCTGCAAAAACCAGCTGGTCAAAATCATCCTGAATCGCATCTTCCGGCGAATCGTTATACATCGACATTTCCTCGATGATTACATTTCTTTCGCGTTCAATCTGCTTATCCGGAAAAACGGAATGGAATGCGATATCTGCTAAAAGATCAACGGCTTTATCAAAATGATCATCCAGAACGGAAGCGTGGAAACAGATTTTTTCCTTTGTTGTATACGCGTTTAATTCCCCGCCTACGTTTTCAAGACGGTTGATGATATGGTATGAACTGCGTTTTTCTGTGCCTTTGAAGGCCATATGTTCCCAAAAATGCGCCAGTCCCTGTTGGTGAGGCTGTTCATCGCGACTACCGATATCGAGCATAATCCCGACATGCGCAATCTGCGTGTAAGGAACTTGTTTATGCGCTATGCGTATTCCGTTAGCTAAGGTGTGTAACTTATATTCTTCTGTTAACGCTAGTGAGGGAGTTTCGGCATTCGCACGTTTATGCATATTATTTCTCTTCATTCCTTATGAACACAAATTACCTGTCAATAATTTTCGGTACTGTCTGCAAAATTACAGACTTTTGTTTGAAAGAAAGTTTTTTAAGGACTTTCGGCTGTCGGCAATCGGCAATTTACATTACAACAAATTGTATATCAATTCTTTATATAAAATTGAATTGATATTTATTTTCTAACTGCAATAAAATGATTCCGAAGCGAATTCTTGTTATTCAAACTGCTTTTATAGGCGACGTAATTCTGGCAACTTCGTTATTGGAAAACTTACA
The DNA here is from genome assembly GCF_015221875.1 of Dyadobacter subterraneus. Classification (NCBI taxonomy): domain Bacteria; kingdom Pseudomonadati; phylum Bacteroidota; class Cytophagia; order Cytophagales; family Spirosomataceae; genus Dyadobacter; species Dyadobacter subterraneus. The sequence continues at coordinate 158,328 of NZ_JACYGY010000001.1, read as the reverse complement.
TCAGGGCTTTCCTGATGCTCAAATCGATTTTTTAGTAAGAAAAGGAAATGAAGGTTTGTTTGAAAACCATCCATATTTGTCCAACGTTTTAATCTGGAAAAAGAAAGAAGGAAAATTCAAAAGCCTTTTTCAGTTATTAAAACAAATCAGAAAAACGGAATACGACTGGGTTATTAACCTGCAAAGATTTGGCAGTACCGGATTATTAACCGGTTTTTCAAAAGCTGCAAAACGTACAGGATTCGATAAAAATCCCTTTTCATTTCTCTTCACTGACAAATTTCCGCATCAAATTGAAAACGGCGTACATGAAGTGACACGTAATAATGCTTTAATTAAAAATGAAGTTTCCGGGGCCATTTCCAAACCAAAGCTTTATCCTTCCAACGCTGATTTTGATTTTGTAAAACCTTATCAATCCAAACCCTATATCTGCATCGCTCCGGCTTCTGTATGGTTTACAAAACAATATACAAAAGAAGGCTGGGTTCGGTTGATTAATAAAATTGATGATCAGTATCAAATCTTTCTGTTGGGCGGACCGGGAGATAATACATTAGCTGAAAATATTCATAACCAGATTATTTCAAAAGACAAGATTCAGAATCTTTGTGGCAAACTTTCGTTTCTGCAATCTGCTGCGCTAATCAAAAGTTCTGTTATGAATTTTGTCAATGATTCCGCGCCCATGCATATCAGTTCTGCTGTGAATGCTTCGGTTACGGCTGTTTATTGTTCCACAGTTCCTGAATTTGGCTTTGGCCCGTTATCAGACGATTCACATATTGTTGAAGTTTTGGAGAAACTGAATTGTCGTCCCTGCGGACTTCATGGTCACAAGGCTTGTCCGGAAGGCCATTTCAAATGTGCGGTTGATATTAAAACAGAACAGTTTCTTGAATTACTGCCTTAGCAGATTCAAGAAACTGTTTATATTCAATTCAATAAAAATCTACTTTTCTCGGTACTGCTCAATAATTCTGAACAATGCCTTTTGTTTCTCCAATTCAGGAAAAAAGTCGAATAACTGCAAATGCCCATCATAATCGAGCGTCAAAGCAACTTCCAGATTAATCAGCGCTTCACGATAATCACCGGAATGAATTTGGTAAACGGCCATACGATAATAAAGATCAGCCTCTTCCGGCATTTCTTCAATCGCCGCAGTTAACAAATCACAAGCTCTGGCATAATTTCCCTGTTCAAAAAGAACAAACGACCATTTAAGCCAGATATCAGGATTTGACGGTTCAATTTCTGCTGCTTTTTCAAAAGCTTCAAAAGCCGAAACTACGTTACCAACCCGGAATTCCGTTTCTGCCAGTGCCAGCCAGTAATCAGGATTTAATTCTGTGATCTGTATTGCTTTTCTTAAAAAACCAACAGCTTCATACCAGCGACCCAATTCACTAAAACAAATTCCCAGACCATACCAGCCATCATCCCACTGACTATCCATTTTCACCGCTTCACGGTAATATTTGATCGCCGTTTCGTATTCACCTAATTTCTCATAACAAGTCCCCAGACAGCAGCAGGTTTCTGTCTGTTTGCCTTCCAGTTCGATGGCTCTGAGATATTGTATTTTCGCCTGTTCATATTGTTCCAGGCTCATGTAAGAATTTCCCAACTGGAAAAAAGCAGACGCAAAATCGTCCTTAACCAGCGTAGCATATTCATATGCATTTACTGCATCTTCATAGCGTTCAAGTTTGCTGAAAGCGATGCCCAGATTGTACCAGGCATGATGCGAAAACGGATTATTGTCGACCAGCTCGTGATAATAAGCCAGATGACTTTCCAGTTCACCGATCAGGTCAAGACAGTGCGCCAGTTCATACAAAGCGCTTTCATTATTAAGATTATTGCGAAGAGAAAGCTTGTAATGCTGAATTGCCTCATCATATTTTCCCCAGTTCTGATAAGTCTGTCCAATCTGGAAATAGACTTCATCTTTGTCTTCCAAACGGTTTAACAGGCTTTCCAGAACGGAAATTGCTTCCTCATATTCGCCCATCATATTGGAAATTCCGACCTGCATGAAAGAAATTTCAACATCTCCCGGATGAAACAGAGAGGCACGCTCCAATATTTCCATTGCCAGATCGTGTTCTCCGCGATTGGCATGAATTTGTACTTTATTAAGCAGAAGATCAAGTGAATATGGAAAATCGGTCAACCCAAGCTCACAGGCCTGAAAAGCCTTGTCCCAGTCACCCTTTTCCAGAAAATACTCCGTCACCTTCTCGTATGCATCCAAATCAAAAAACTCCGACTCATTGGTTTTAAGCATTCGCTCAAACCGGAGCAATGTTTCTTTCATGTAATCTTTTCTTTCCCCGAAGTTTTTCTCCATCATACGGATTAGTAGGTTAGAGTTGAGGGTATTTTACACCACACAATAATAAAAGAAAGTTAAAAATAAATCCGGTTTATTCAAATCCTGCCGGTTAAACTTTCGCAGACACGCGCGATCGTTTTCTCAATTGGCTGAAATTCAAACCCGATTGCCTTTTGAATTTTATCACTGTTGTAACGAAAGCGACGAGCACTCGATTGTGCAGTTTCTTTGGTGATCAACGGCTTGGTTCCCATCAGCCAGGTACGTACTGCTTCTACACGCCATATGACGGCGGCCAGACCAGAACCTACTTTAAAGGATGGTCTTTTCTTTCCCATAGAATCAGCGATATTGAAAAACAGAGATTTATAAGAAATACTTCCCGCATTCAACAAAAACCGTTCCCCGGAAATATCTGAAAAAATGAGTTTATAAACGACCTGCGCAACATCCAAAACGTCTACATAATTTGCTATTCCTTCTGTATAAAAAGGTTTTTCATTATGTACATAACGGAAAATCTGTGTGCTGCTTTTAGCCCAGTCGCCCTCACCCAATATTAATGTAGGATTTACAATTACGGCATTCAGTCCCTCGGCAATACCGCGCCAAACTTCCAGCTCGGCCAAATGTTTGGATTTTGCATATTCCGAATTTTCAGGAGAATCTTCCCAGCGCTGTTCCTCATCAATAATAAAGTCTTCACCAGAAGTAATTTTTCGCGAATCAGGTCGGCCCAAAGCTGCAATGCTACTGACGTGACAAAGCTTTTTTACTTTATTTTGAAGGCAAACATTTACAACATTGGCAGTGCCCTCCATGTTGACTTTATACATCATCTTACGGTCGCGGGGCACAAAAGAAACCACTGCTGCGGTATGAATTACGAAGTCGACATCTTCAATTGCTTTTTCCAGTGAACCGATATCGAGTACATCACCTTCCACCCATTCAACTTTATTCTCCACATCCGCCAGAAGACTTCTGTCGGAACCCGTACGAAAAAGCGCAAGAACTGTATGATTTTCTTTAAGAAATAGCCGTGCAACAGCACTTCCAACTAAACCTGTGGCACCGGTAATAAGGATTTTCATTAAAGTAATTTTATTTTACCCGACAAGCTCGTTTAATATGCTTCTTATTTTAACAAAACCTGGGGCATTTTGGTTGTCCAAAGCAGCAAGTAAAATCTGAAAATTCTCATCTTTTTCAATCTGTAAACTTTTCAGCCTGTTTCCTAACAACTTGACATCTCTAGGAAACCCGAAATTCGTTAAATCAATTCCAACCTGATCTGCGTTCCAAAGAAGAAAGGATTCAATCGCTTTTTGAATAATGATCAGATATTGATCTTTTTCCAATTTTTTCTTCAAAATGACTTTATCTCCGGAATCAATAATTTCAAAATCATCAAAATATGGAGGAACTCTTTTATCGTCATCCACAAATCCTATTAGTGTGATGTTATTATTTGCCTTACGCATTGTAACGCCCACTTCCGGATAACCTGGCGCATGAATAACACGAGGATCATTATTTGTAAGGAATAAAACCAGCGTTGTATCTGCATGACATTCCGGAAGAAATCGAAGGTCAGGCATTGGGTTCGAATTTATTTAGGTTGAAGAAAATATCAATGCTGTAATCCTGAACTTCCCGTAGCTCGGCAGCAGTCAATACTTTGACATGAGTTTGAAAATCTTTGTAATAAGTTAGAATTACATTCAATTCCGAATCGTCCAATTCTTCCACAAGCGTCTGTAGCATGTAGGGACTGTGTGTACTTATAAAGTATTGATTATCCTTTTTTGAAACAATTCTCTCCGCAAGTTCTTTAACATAGGGAGGAAAAGAATGAACTTCCGGCTCTTCGAAAATCAATACGGAATTTGTATTCGATTCTATCGCTGCGAGGTAAAATATGAAGCGTTGGAAAGTATCTGCTACGGATGAATAAGGATATTGATAAATATAACCGTCTACCAATTTTTGAACAAAAAACTTCTTATCTATTTTGGAAAAAACAAATTGCAAGCCATAGTCATTTTTGAAGAGTTCGACGATTTTTTGTTTGAGGCTATCGATACCCGTGATTATGTCAAAAAGATTACTGGCATCCCAGGTAAGGGAATCATTATCTATCTTTTCATTTTCAAATAAAAAATCACTCTTAAATTCATATTTAATAATGGAAAATAAATCATTCATTAACTTTTCTCCATCATCACTTTTAAAAAAATCATTTGTTATTAAATCAAAATCATTTTCAACAACTTTAAATCGTAGCGTTCCTCTTGTTATATCTTGAAGTCCTGGTAATTTGTACATAGGAATTAGCACACTAGACTTTTTCCCTTGTTTCTTTGCACGGATAGAACTTATATCCTGATAAACGATATAAATTCCTGGTACAACTTCTTGACTGTTTTTCCCTATTTTAAAAAGATCAAGTTTATATAATAATCCTTCATTTATTTCAATTCCAACATATACATTATTATTTTGATCATTGTCAAAGTGAAGTTCATTTATTCCCTCAAATCTGACTGCCCTTTTTTTACTGGAAACTGCATTTAAAAGTTTGGGATTCAAAAGTCCAATTCCTTCCAAAATATTTGACTTTCCCACATTTGGTTTACCAATAAAAACATTCACCCGTTTACAATCAAGTTCAAGTTCCTTGATTGATTTGAAGTTTTTTATTTCCAGACGGCTGATTAAATTATTCATGAAGAAGTTTCTTACATTATTTTCAAAACTTCGAAAGATACATAAAATCTAGGTTTTAAGATTTGCTTCTTACTTTCCAATACTCTTCAAAGCATCAAACCCGGCATAACCCTCTGCTGCAATCCTGATTCCGCGTGGAATATAACTTTGTTGATCTGTTGATGCCCAGGTTCCTAAACCATCAACATAACGATTGAACATGCAAAAAGCGGCGGCGATCAGAACCGTGTCGTGGATTTCAGAATCGGTGGCACCTTCATTTTTAGCATTTTCAATTTGATGCGGCATTACATGCTTTCCGCCTTTCTGAACACTGGCTGCTATTGATAGCAAAGCTTTCATTTTATCCGAAACAGGTGCATCCTGGTATTTTTGTTTTACCTGATTGATTAATGTTCCATCATCTTCCAGATAACATTGTGCGGCCGCTCCATGTACACTTTGGCAAAATAAACAGTCGTTCAAAAAGGAAACATAAGTGGCTATCAACTCCCGGTCACCACGTGTCAGATCATTATCCGTTTCTCTCAACAAAGCCTCGGCCAGTAAATTAAGCGGACGTGCAGTTTCCGGCCTGAAAGCCATAAGTCCGCGAATGCCTGGAAGCTGCTCTTCTTCCGGAATTGTTATGTAGGCCATTTTTAGTTAAAAGTAGAAAGTTAAAAGTTGAAAGTTAAAAGTTGAAAGTTGAAAATGGTCCGGTTAAAAGTTGGTTGCATGGCTAATAAAACACATATCTTTCTAATTAGTATTTTTCTGTTTCAGGATGAAAAGTTTGCCAGCTGTGCCAGAATTCCTGGTAGGCATTGATGGCTTGCAGATCGGGATTTTTTTCGGGACTGATGTTTTTTCCCAATAGATTATAAGATTTGGAGCCGAGATAAAGTGTATCATTTTTAAGAATGACTCCCTCCGATTCTGACGGCCTTGCAAAGGCGAAAAAACTTTTATCGTCTGAGGCCAGCACAAGTGTCGTGGGCTGATTTCCTACCATGCTATTGATTATCCTTTCTCTTCTCAAACGGTTCCAGTCAAAGGCTTTGCTTGCTTCTCCATTTTTAATACCGACAACCCAGGATTTATCTTTCCAGGAAAGTGAGTCGGTTTTGGTAAGTGCTGATTTTCCTTTTCCACTTTCATATTTGGTCATTCCCTCATATTTTTCCTGAAACTCAGGATCTGGCTGCATGATCAGCGTATTCGGATGCAGGGCAATCCACTCGGATAAGGAAGTTTGCGTACTGTGAATTTCAGGTAATGTTTTCCCTTTTGACGAACCCGTAATGGCTTCACCATTCGCTTGTCGCCACCAGCTGTGGGTTGTTTCGTCTTCAAACATCGCATTGAAATGATCCATACCAACAAGGCGGAAAAGTTCCGGTTTATTATCAACAAGCGGTTCAAAAACTCTTCCGGTGCGGCAAACCGTACAATAAGTGACGATAATAGGTTTTCCGTTCAGCTTATCCTGAATCTGATGATGATAACCTATAAACTGAATTGGATAGGCTTTTGCTTCTCCATTTTCCGTAACGCCAATAATTAATCTATCCTTATCAACTTTATTTTCAGAAACATTTTTCAACGACAATGTTTTAGGTTGATAAAACATGGTATCCGCTGCCATTTCATAATTGGCCGCATAACTTATACCAATCGTTAAAAGAAGAAACAGGGCAGGAATCCATTTTCTTTTTGCCTTAAAAACACCTGCCGCTCCAATGATGATCAGCAGTGTGAAGAAAATCCGGAATGGCCAGCGCCAGGTATACAGGAAATAAGCAAGGTCAATGCTATTCATACGCTGACTTCCAGGCATGGGCATAATGAAGTAGACTTTGGCTATTTCAAATAAAATAAGACCGATAATTCCAACGTAAAATAATTTTTTCATTTGATTTATTTTGAAATCATTAAGTTGATGTAGTTTAGAGAAACGGACTCGTCAAATGACAAGTCCGTTTGCTTGAATTAATTAACCTATGATAAATTCTTTATATTGCTTTCCGGGTCTCTGCTGAGCCAGGCAGTAATGAATGCGATCAGAAATGGTATTGAAAAAACCAGTAATGCGTTGCCAAAACCTCCTAAAACGGTTACCAGAGCTCCGATAAAAAAGACAGCAGTAGCAGTAAAAAACCGGCCGATATTGAAACAAAATCCAGTTGCAGTCGCTCGGATAATTACTGGAAATAATTCCGGAATGTAACTGGATAATGAGCCCTGGCTTATCCCGAAAAACAGCGCTAATAAAGCCGTTTCGAGATAAACGATTTTGGAAAAGGTATGATTGGTAATGAACAACAGACAACAAACAGTAATACAACCTGCAAAGGTGATCAACAATGTTTTTCTGCTTCCCAATTTTTTAACTAAAAAACCGGATAAAATCCCTCCAATAATTCCACCCATTCCTAAAAGAACCATCGTTAGTCCACGTTCTTTTTGTCCGTCCTGGCCAACGGCAAGTAATGACTGAACCCAAGTAGGAAGCCAGGAAAATATCCCCCAAAGCCCGATTAATACTGCGCCGAAAATGACAGATCCTTTGATTAAGTTTGAACGGTTGGTTCCATCAAAAACACGATCAGAATTCCTGGAAGAAGATTTTATCGTTTGCCATGAATGTGATTCAGGAGCCAGAAACAAAATTAACAATGCAATAACAACCGGAAGTATTCCAAGCCCGAAAGCTGGCCTCCATTCCGAAAAGATAATGTTCAAACTTCCCGTAGCTACAATCCCGATCGGAAAAGAAACTGCCAGGATTCCCAGCATCACAGGACGCGTTTTCTTTTCCCAGATTTCAGAAATATAAACTGTTGAAACCAGAAGTACTCCGCCAACACCCATTCCGGTAATAAAACGTAAGCCCATTAATGAATACCAGTTTGGCACGATAACAACCAGGCAAGTACCAATACCGTAGAGTCCGGTGCAAAATGCCAACGTTTTCACTCTGCCAACCCGGTCGCTTACCAGGCCAAAAAGTAATCCGCCAAACATCCAGCCATAAAGAAAAGTAGCATTTATGAATGCGCCGATCTCCCCCATTTCCGCTTCCGAAATTTCACGGTGCATCAGATCCGGAATTGCAACAGGCAGATAAACCGACATTAATGTCGATACTGTTCCGCTGAGAATGTAAGCCAGCATACAAAGACTAAATGCTATCCAGTTTCTGGTTAGTACAGGACTTTTTGTTTCATTTAATTCCAGAATCTCCATATCTGAATTTTATATAACCTATCTGAATAACTGATCAAAATTTAAGCTCACATAATATAATCCACCTACCGACGGAGATCCGAATGCTTGTACCACGTAATGATTAGTCAGGTTTGAAGCACCCAATTTCACCGTAGTTTTCAAGGATGGAACCTTATAACTTACCTGTGCATCCAGCAAGCTATATGCTGAAATTCTTCCGGGACGCAATTCTGTAAATGTTCCATACCAGTCAAATGCATTTTGCCAGTGCCAGGCCACGCTGAAACCAAGTTTATCGGTCAGACTCGCATTGCTAAGCGTAAGATTTGTTTTCCAGGTTGGCGTATTAAACGCAGGAATATTATTAGGATTCGCGTTGCGCAAATTGAATTCAATCCAGGTCGCATTTGCACTGATGCGATAATTTTTTGGCAGCGAATAGGTTAATCCTGTACTTACGCCCTGAATCGAAACTTTATCTGCGGCGTTGGTATATAATTGAAATGCCTGTGTTTTTCCATTCAAAATTTCAGTAGCCGCATCCGGGTTAATCTTTCCGTCAGGAAGTAAAACATTTGCTGTCGGGCGTATTACCACCGTGTTGATGATAAAATCAGTATACTCACTGAAATAATAATTTACATCGATCAGCAACTTTTTACCAACGATACCTTTATATCCAACTTCATAACTTTTCACTTTTTCCGACTTGATGTAAGGCACGTTTGACTTCACCAATTTGTCTTTGTTATTTGCCACAGCCTGAGGAAAAGGTGTTCCTTGCGCCACCTGTGCCGCAAATCCACTTGCAAAAGCACTTACCGAAGAAGAAGTGAATGAGTTTTCATAAGCGTTTAATCCAGCAGAATTCACAGGAACGCCACCTAAAATAATGATCGGTCCAACGTTCAGTTTTATATACTGATCGCTGATGGTTGGGTTCCGAAATCCTGTTTGGTATGAAGCTCTGAAATGATGATTTTCGCCCGGAGAAAAAACAGCGGAAGCGCGCGGAGTGAAACGTCCGTCGAAATTCTGGTTTTTGTCATAACGACCTGAAACTGTCAGTTTCAACATATCTTTGAACAATGATTTGGATGCCTGAGCGAACATGCCAAATTCATCATTTGTCAGTTTTTTGTTTAAATCATCCAGCAAAGTACCGCCTGTATCCAGATTGTATTTTCTATAATTTCCACCAACCTGCAAACTGAAAACATGCAAAAGCGAGCTTAAATCGTACATCGCTTCTACATGACGCAGACTGCATTTGCTCAAAATCCCGGCACCGGCCAATCCTCTTGTTTTAATTAACTGCTCTTTATCCGCATCGAATTCCGCAGTTCCCGGAAGGATCCTTCCCTGATCTGCAAAAGCACGCGCAGCGGTTGGATCATTTAAAGTAACTCCCGAAATTGATCCGTTATAAGCGGCAGCATAACGCTGAAACCAGGTGGCATCAGCAACATTTGGTGCCACCGTATTTCCATTCAAATCTTTGACCCACAGACGATTGATGAGCTGTCCAAGTGCACGTGAGTTGTAAGAATTCGTAGAAAGCTCCTGATTAGAATACGCGCGAACGTAGAAATTGCTTCCTTTTACTTCAAAACGATGTTGAATAAATTTGAAATCATTGATCACGAACCGGTTACTGCCCGTATATTGTGCTGTTCCCTGATTGAAATTTCCCTGATAAATGGCTTCAATTTTATCCGTAATCCGGTAATGTATAGCACCGTTTAATTTCAGACTGTATACGCCATACGTCGCCAGATCTTTTTCCTCATAGCCCGTACGTGATACACGGCCAATATTTGGTAAAGTTTGCGCCACTTCATCTCCATAAATATTCACCGCATTTCTCCCCGGATTATTCGGGCCTCTGTTGGCTGCCGGTGTATTAGGGTCAATATCTGTGTAATTATTTGCATACCAATCCGTTCCTGTCAGGTATGATGCATTCAGTTTAAACGCCAGTTTGTTATTAAAAGATTTCGCATAACGAACTGCCATATCATACATCGGCTTGGCACCAAGACCGGTACCGTCGTTGATGTGATTGACTCCAAATTTTGTCTGCACGCTTAATCCCTGATAATCAAACGGATTTTTTGTGCGTGTGTAAAGCATTCCGTTGAAAGCCACCGGTCCGTAAAGTGCAGAAGCCGCACCAGGAATCAGCTCAACACTTTCCACATCAATATCATGCGGACCAAATAAATTTCCCATCGCAAATCCCAAACCGGAAGGCTGGTTATCCACACCGTCAACAAGCTGTAAGAAACGGCTGTTTCCTGTGCTGTTGAAACCACGGGTATTTATTTGTTTATATGTCAAACTGCTCGTTACCATATCCACCGATTTCATATTGACCAAACCATCGTAATAATTTGCTGACGGTGTTTGCTGAACACCTCTGATATCCATTTTTTCAATACTTACCGGCGAACGAAGAATATTTTCTTCCACACGAGAAGCTGAGATTACAACCTGATCCAATTGTTCCGAAGCAATTTTCAAAGAAACTGTAATAGATGAATTGTTATTAATTTTTACTTCCTGACGTTCATAACCTACAAGAGAAATGACCAGGGAGGCTGGCGTGTTAATGTTTATTTCAAAATTTCCGGTCGCATTGGAAATGGTCCCTGAAAGATTTCCCTTCACAACAACGGATGCACCGGCCAAAGGCTGTTTGGTTTCCGCATCAAGGATTGTCCCTGCAATTTTGACGGTCTGGGCATTTGTTATTTGTGAAAACAACAGACTTAGTATTACTATAAATTGGTAAAAGTTTCTTTTCATATAATTTGATAAGGAGAGTCGTTTTTTATTTTTTTAAATGATCATAACCTTGTGGAAGCCTGTTGTAGCCGTGGTTTACAATTCTTTCTCCCAGATATTCATAGAATTCGGGATTAGCGGGCGTAACACTGGCAAGTCCGTCAACATAGCGGTTGTACAAACAGAAAAGTCCGGCTATAAGAACCGTATCATGGATCTCTTCATCGGATGCTCCGTTTTCTTTTGCAGCAGCAACTGCTTCCGGCGTAACCGCTTTTCCACTGATCTGTACCAGTTTGGCAATTTTTAAAAGTGATTTCATTTTTTCACTTACAGGCGCAGAATCAATATCTTTTTTAACCATTTCACAGGTTTCAGATTCTCCTAAAAGCAAATCGGCCGCGGCTGTATGCGCCGTTGTGCAAAAAACACATTCATTATTATACGAGACCACAGTGGCGATCAACTCCCTTTCTCCCTTCGTAAGTGTTGACTCTCCCCGCAATAAAATCTGGGTAAGTTCACGAATTGGTCCGGCTGTATGCTGGCTGTATTCAAGCAGTCCTGTAATACCAGGCAAATGTGCCGGCAGTTCTATATATGGCATTTTGTTAACGGTTTAGATGCTGGGAAAAGAAAATTCAGATTTAGTAGCGGTTGTAACCGACAAAAGCCATACGCTCACCCATTTCGCGGTAAGCTTTATTTTCCTTAGGTGCCCAGGTACCTAATCCGTCCACATAACGGTTGAACATGCAGAAAGCAGCAGCAATTAAAACGGTATCATGAATTTCCTGATCTACTGCACCCGCTTCCCGTGCGGCGGCAATATCTTCTTCCAAAACATGTTTCCCGCCTTTTTGTACTTTCGCAGCGATATCAAGTAAAGCGCGCAGCTTTTCAGAAACCGGGATTGTGATGAAATCCTGCTTGATATCATCCAGCAAATTCACATCGCAGGATAAGTGAGCCATTGCCGCCGCACCGTGTGAGGTATGGCAAAAATGGCAATTGTTGAGATTTGAAACGTAGGAAGCAATGAGCTCACGTTCACCACTGGTCAATGGAGACGGCCCTCTTAACAAGACATCTGCCAAAGCTCCAAGCGGTTTTGCAGTTTCAGGTTTGAAATTAAAAAGTCCGACGATTCCGGGAAGTTCTTCGTTCGGTAACTGTATATGTGCCATTAGAAAATGCTCCATTTAATCAGCTATATGACAGCTGATCGTTCATTGACAAATCTGAAATTCTGTCAATTAACTAGTTTTGAAATAGTTATAAGAATTCATAAAACTATTTGCACAGACAAACGAGGCGATATAAACCGCATAAACGACAGCATAAAGAATGATTTTAAAATCATTCAAATAAGCCATGTGTAACTTAAATGTGCAAAAAGAAAGAAGACTTAAACTAAATCCGGAGGTGGCGAAGGAATGCTCAGGAGCGCTTTAAGCGGAGTTAAGTTTTGGTACGTTGAAGTGTAAATCGACTTTTCAGACCATTCCATTACATAGAAAACATGCTTCCTGCTGGAAGTCATATATTCTTTAAGGAAACTTTTAAGTATTGTTGAAGGAGATTTTTTATGCGTATCGGAAGTATTGCCCGAAACTTCATCGTTGATATGAGAAACAAGGCTCATAAAACGATCACGTGCGTTCTGATCAAATTCACAATGAACATACATCGTGTCATTAATCAGCTGTCTTGATTTCATCTGGTAATATTCACCTTCATGCTGAATTTTACCTTCGGCTGGCTCAGGATTATCCCATGATGTCTGGTAAGGAATTGCAACCGGGACTTTAATTACAATGTCTTTTGAGAACTCGTGTCTTTCAATAAAACTTTCATCTCCTGTGCTAACGGCATACTTGTCTTCCAACAAATAAACTACGGAATAGCCCATCATGTTGTAAAGCAAAAGCCCAAAAAGCAATATGGATAAAATGCGACCCAAGGTTACAATAGTAAAAGTATTACTTGCAATTGTGCAAATATATAGAAATGAATAGAATTTGCAAGTATCGCAATCCCGGAGAAGTTAAATTTTGGAAAATGTTCTCTATGAAGGGTATAAAAAGTCATTTTTATACAATTAAAGATTGTATCAATCCCCTTCCTCTAACTCAAAAACTTCATTTACAGTCTTTTCAAATTGTTGGGCAATCTTCATTCCCAGTGCCAGCGTTGGGGAATATTTTCCGGCTTCGATGGCATTAATTGTTTGTCGTGATACTTGAACAAGTTCGGCGAGATCGGCCTGGGTAATATTCAAAATGGCACGTTCAATTCTTATTCTGTTTTTCATGACAAACTCCTTTCTTTTTTTGCTTCAATGGCCGGCTCAATATACAATAACCAGTAAAACCGGGCTATAAAAATAATGAGTGGAGTAAACATGTTGTATGATAAAACCAGTAAAAATGATCCGCCGTAAATTAGCAGAATACACAAAATGAGTGTTAGATAATTGGCATAAACACCCCATTGCAAGGCTTCAAGACGTATTTGCGCGATCCTTTCATCTTCCACTTTTTGCCTTGAAAATGCCACAATAAACAATCCTGTAATCATCAGAATACACAACAATTCATCTGCAATATCTAATGTAATATTGCCTCCATAAACCTGTGGATCTAAAAAGCCTTTACCACTGGAAAAAGGCCAGGGAAAACTTATTTCAAGCTTAAAAGGAACTTGCTTCACCAATGAGTAATCCCCAAAGAATAACAGACAATCCCAAAGCTGTGGCAATCCAGCCAAAAATCTGGTAATGATGTGGTAGAAGATATTTTGTTTTCATAAATACGGAGGTTTTGAAAGTACATCGGTGTAACGTCATAAATGTAAACTATATTTGAATTAATGTAAAATATAGTTTACATTTTATCCAATAAACTATACATTGAATCATGTCAGAAAGAGCCTTTCATAAGTTGGTTTTTATCAGGCCCTTTCAATACAATTTGTCAACGACACTAACTTCCAATTTTTGTTGTTTTAAAACATGCCCTCACTGAAACCGATTTCACTAACTTTGCATCATAAACTAAATAAGAGTTAAAAATTAATGGCAATTATTGACCCTAAACGCTATACCGTCACCGCGGCATTGATTTATGCCAACGGACCTATTCATATTGGCCACCTTGCCGGATGTTATGTTCCTGCTGATATTTACGTACGTTACCTTCGTTCAAACGAAAAAGATGTTGCATTTATCAGCGGTACGGATGAACACGGCGTACCCATTACCATCCGCGCAAAAAAAGAAGGACTTACACCGCAACAGGTTGTAGATAAGTATTACACACAAATCGACGATTCATTTAAGCAGCTTGGCATTTCTTTTGACGTTTATTCACGCACAAGCAAGAAAATCCATTACGAAACTTCCCAGGAAATTTTCAAGGATTTGTACGATAAAGGTGTTTTTATTGAAGAAACAACCGAACAATATTATGATGAAACGGCTCAGCAATTTTTAGCAGATCGTTATATCGTTGGTACTTGCCCGGTTTGTGCAAATCCAAATGCATATGGTGATCAGTGCGAGCGTTGTGGTTCTGCACTTAGCCCGACAGAATTAATTGAGCCGCATTCCATGCTTTCAGGAGCAAAACCTGTTATGCGTCCTACAACCAACTGGTTTTTGCCATTGGATAAGTTACAGCCTCAGGTTGAAGCATATGTAAACAGTCATCCGGAATGGAAAACCAACGTTTTGGGCCAATGCCAATCATGGCTTAAAGAGGGTTTGAAGCCTCGCGCCATGACGCGTGATCTTGACTGGGGAATTCCGGTTCCACTTCCTGATACGGATGGAAAAGTTCTTTACGTTTGGTTTGAAGCACCTATCGGATATATTTCTGCCACCAAAGACTGGCTGATTCAGAAAAATGGTACAGACGAAGGCTGGAAAAAATGGTGGCAAAAAAATGAAGATGGTGTTGAAGATACAAAACTGGTCCACTTTATTGGAAAGGATAATATCGTTTTCCACTGTATCATTTTCCCGGCAACGGTTATTGCAGAAGGAAATCTGATTTTGGCTGATAATGTTCCGGCTAATGAATTCATGAATCTTGAAGGTGATAAAATTTCCACTTCAAGAAACTGGGCTGTTTGGCTTCACGAATATCTGGAAGAATTGCCAGACAAACAGGATGTTTTACGTTATGTTCTAACGGCAAGCGCTCCAGAAACAAAAGATTCTGAATTTACATGGAAAGATTTCCAAACCCGCAACAACAGCGAACTGGTTGGAATTTTTGGAAATTTCATCAATCGCGCGGTAGTACTTACACAGAAGTTCTGTGATAGTAAGGTACCTTCATTAGGTGAATTAACAGAAATTGATGAAACTGTTTTAGCCGAACTTGCAGCTTTCCCTGCCAAAATCGGTGAAGCGATGGAAAACTATCGTTTCCGCGAAGCGCTTACATTTATTATGGATCTGGCACGTCTGGGAAATAAATATCTTGCAGATACGCAGCCATGGCATGCGATCAAAACGGATCCTGAGCGTGTCAATACCATCATGAATATTGCCTTGCAGATTTCTGCTTCATTATCAATTGTTGCAGAACCTGTCCTTCCGTTTACAGCAGAAAAAATTCGTAAACAATTAGGCGTTGAAAATAAAAACTGGGCAGACGCAGGAAAATCTGATTTATTAAAAGCTGGCCAGGAAATCAATGAAGCAAGTCTTCTTTTTGAGAAAATTGAAGATCATGTCATTGAAAAACAAATCCAGAAACTGCATGACGCAAAACGCGCCAACGAACTTGAAGGAAAAGTAGTAGCAGAAGTAAAACCTGAAATCCAATTTGACGATTTTGCCAAAATGGATATTCGCGTTGCTACGATTCTGGAAGCTGAAAATGTTCCAAAAAGCAAAAAACTACTAAAATTAAAGGTTGATATCGGAAGTGAACAGCGGACAGTGCTCAGCGGAATTTCCGAGCATTTCAAAGCCGAAGAAGTCATTGGAAAAAAAGTACTTTATCTTGCCAATCTTGCTCCACGTAAAATGATGGGTATGGAAAGTCACGGTATGATCCTGATGGCTGAGGATAAGGACGGAAGTCTGGCATTTGTTCAGCCAGGTAAAGAAATCTGGAATGGCGGAACTGTTAATTAATTCCGTTGATAAAATTGAAAGAGAAAAGCCTGCCGCGATATTCTGCGGCAGGCTTTATAGTATAGGAGTTATTAGATTTTCAAGTTTAAGGAGTGAAAATCATTCAAATTCTTTTTTCAGTTTATCATACAAAGCATTCACGCGATCCACCAAAACCTTACATTCTACCTCGCTCATCTGCTCAATGGTGTTGGTTACCGCATTGGATACAATTCTTCCTTCTTCATTTATTTTAGCTCCGGACTTGCGCGTAGAACCAAGAATATTTTCCCATTCTTCTACTAAATCCTCAGAAAAATATTTTGGTTCAATAATGTTGAAGTAAGCGGCCTGTGATTTTAGCTGCTCTTTTAGTTTTCCTGCTTCCGCGGCCGTACGAAGGCCTTCTGCCAGCTTTGAAAATTCAATAAAGGCAAAAATATTAGACTTTTTCATATCATGTGTTGAGTAAGGGAGGTTCTAAGTAAACAAATATACACAGATCGCACTTTAATTTTTCATCAAATAATACAGGTTTACTATATCTTAACATTAACTATTAGATGAATACCATTCTAAAAACAAAAACCCCACAATTTCCAATTGTGAGGTTTTTAAGTTTGGTTAGTCTGGCATTTCCTAAATCTACCAACGCTCGATATCAACTTTTCTGCGGAAGTCATCTTGTTGGTGATTAAATGGAAGAAACAATACCAAATGACGTTTTACACTATCATATCTTGCGGTAATATTATCAGCATCCACTCCATCCGGAATTGCTATTGTGCTGATAAAACGCATTGTTTTCCACTGTTCCTCACTTTCTCTTTCCTGACGAAATATTGGCAAGAGATGATATAATCTCATTTTGTCTTTTACAATTTCCAATTGAAGGTCTTCTGATTCTATACCGGGTGCCTTCACTGTAACTTCGTAACCATCCGTTCCTTTTTCAAGATGAACGATCGGTTCGCTTATTCCTCCGTTAATGGTATTGGTAAAATCAATATGCATCAACATTTCCCGTGGTATTTTTATCTTGCTTTCCATGGTATTTTGCGTTTTGTGTTCACAGATATTCATTAAACAAAAAATAATGTACCAGTAATTCCTTTATTGTTTAGATAGTGTTTTTATCAAAAGGTTTAATCGGGATAAAGAATTTATAATCAGTACATTAAACTACTTATCTAAATAAGTAAATATTTGGATGTATTAATTAAAATTAGCCGAAGTGCCATTTTAACAGTACAATTTTCTGGAAGCGCCATTCTGTCATTAAAATGCTATTTGTAAAAATCTCCAAATATTATTCACCTTTAGACAATCCAGAAATCAATCAGCCAAATTTTATAACTGATATACGACAATACACTTATCATCGATCATTGTGTCCTAAATTACGTTCAGGTGCAATCTGATCACGAACACGCTGCTTCATTTCCTTAGGTTCAGGAAAATGTCCTTCCCTTTTTCTATCCCACAAGAGATTTTCATCCAGCTTAATGGTATACCTGCCGGCCACTTCGGATGGTACTAATGTTACCGCATATAGGTCGTCAGAAAAAGTTGTCAGAAGCTCCTGAGCCATCCATGCTGCACGTAAAAGCCAGCCGCATTTTGGACAATATTCTATTATGATCGTTGGTTTCATATCTTGTTTGAAATAATAAATTGATGCTATTCTTCAAAATTAACCGAATCTTCGAAAGAGAGGAATTCTTACAGAATTTATTGATGGCACAAGAGAAAATAGCGTGAATTTGTAAGTAATATTCGACATCAGGAAATTGAACATCAAACTTCAAAATAAAATCCGTTACACAATCTGTAAGGGCCATGTAACTGCTCCTGACCTGTTAACCATAATCTAAATGTGCCGGGGTAAGTTGATGACGTGCAACAAAGGTAAACAGGGCGTGCGTTGCATTTTAGCCTGAATCCACGCGATTCTTTAAAAGGTATGTGGCATTTTAACAAATCGTAATTACCCCTGATCTGGCAGGTAATATTACGTGTTTTACTTTTCGAGCATTTATTAATTTACTCAATTACAACAACTTATAAAAACAAAATTATCTGGCAAATTCTGGCATCTTGGCAATCGTGATAGTAAGAAGTAATTTTACAACAACTATTTTAACTCTCTTCTTAAAAAATACGAACATGGCAAAGTTCACCGGTAACGAAGGCAGGCTAATTTCTTCTAGGGAAGTAGCGCAGTTAACAAGTCCTCACCATACCCTGGAAAAAGAGATCAAGGCACGTGGTGAAAATTTTATTCAGGCAGAATTTTTCGGCTTAAATACTTTTAAAAAACTCATCGACCCACTTGGCAAAGACTGCGTTGGCTTTCGTGTATATTATGGTGCACAACATGAAGATCACGACGGCAAAGAAGTTGTAATTGGAATAGGAAAACATACATCAAGACTCATTATTGTACCTGTTGATTCCAATGGAAAAGACATTTCCAGGGGAATTGGCCTTAAAGATATGCCGGCAAGTGACGTTGCAATGGCTGGTGGACCTACCTGCCCATCTCATTGTAATTAACCGCATTGAATTATGTTGCTGATTGAATCTTACCTTACTTTCATTCACAACCATTTAATTGTGTGCCTTGCAGTTTTTGTGACAGTAATTCCTTTATTCCTGATTTTTTACAGAAAAGCAAACATTGATCCCTCATTTAATCTTCTTTTGATTTACCTGATATCGAAGTTGATAATTGACCTAATCATGTTTCACTATGCCACGCAGCGAACAAATAATCTGATATATTACAATCTGAGCGTTCCATTGCGTTATGCTTTATTAAGTGGTATGTTTTATTATAAAATTGAGTCTGTTGTATATAAAAGAGGTATTATTTATTCTATTATCGGATTTTTGATTTTTTCAATCTGGGATGTATTTCATGTTAATCCCGATATAAAAGATCTGCATAATCACAGTATGGTTGCCTATGCCACAACAGTGGAATGTTTATTGATGTTATTCTGGATACTTGTATATTTCTATGAGATAATCCGTATGCTCAAAATCCCGAATTTGCTGACGTTTCCGTTTTTTTGGGTTTGCTCAGGATTATTACTTTACTATTCAAGCTTCATTTTTATAGCACCAATTTTACACTATTCGGATAAATGGGAGAATCCTCTGTCTATTGGATTTCTGGATTTAGTTCCTTACATTTTTGAAACACTTTGCCTGTTATTTTTCAGCATCGGAGTTTGGATATTTTCAACGCGTTATTATGCAAAACAGTGACGGATTAACCTGGGCAATACTAATCGCTACACTTGCAATGTTGATGATGGCATTTTTTGTAATACTTTTTGTAATGTTTTATCAAAAGAGGCAATTGCATCAGGAGAAAAAACTGCACGAAATTGAAAAAGATTATCAGCGTCTTTTGCTTGATACAGCTTTAAATTCGGAAGAAACTGAACGCAGAAGAATTGCGCAGGATCTTCATGACGATATTGGTACAATGCTATCGCTTACCAAGTTAAGCCTCAATCAACTAAGCAAACTGGTCGCGGAGTCGGGGATCAAAGAGGACCAGATCATGCGAAAATCCCAGACGCTGGTTGAGGAAACAATTTTACATGTGAGAAGAATTACCCGCGATCTTGTCCCGACAACCCTGGAACGTTTCGGGTTGGCTGCGGCCATTGAGGAGTTTATCAATAAACTCGAAAATGGTAAAGATTTGAAGATTTCATTTGTATCAAATACGGAAGAATCTCCGCGCCAAAGTCAGAAAATTGAGCTCACTATTTACAGAATTATGCAGGAATTGGTGAATAATTCAATCAAGCATTCGCAATGTTCGCGGATTGAAATTAACTTGCATGTAAATAGCAAAATCATTGAACTTCAGGTAACCGATAATGGAATCGGTTTTGATCCTGATACTGTGAAAGACAACCACCTGACAGGCCTGGGATTACTTGGAATTGAAAGCCGGCTGGCGATTGTCGACGGTACAATTCACTACGAAAAACCAAAATCGGGAGGTTCAAAAGCATTTGCACAAGTACCGGTTGTACCCGCATCTCAGGCAAAACCTGAACCATTACATCCATTCCGCCGTCAACGCGTGACAATTTAACAACAAAAACTAATGAAACTGGGCATAGCCGACGACCATGAATTGTTCAGAAAGGGATTTATTTCCATGCTGAGTAATGTTCCGGATTTTGACTTTGTCCTGGAAGCGGCAAACGGACAGGAACTTTTGGACAAGCTTCCTGAAAATATGCCTGACATTGTTTTCATGGATTTACAAATGCCGGTCATGGACGGAATTCAGGCAACGGAGCTTGCATTCGAACGTTTTCCCGATATCAAAATCATTGTTGTTTCCATGTATAATGAGGATCGTTTTGTGATTCACATGCTGGAAAAAGGTGTTCAGGGTTATTTATTGAAAGATACAAGTCCCGACGAAGTTGAAAAAGCAATTCGTCGTGTAGCCGAAGAAGGCTTCTATTATAACGATTTTGTTTCAAAAGCGATGCACCGGAAAATGGTAAATCGCCAGCCAAACAAACATCCATTTTTCCCAAATTCCTGCAACGTAGCGCTTTCTGCACGGGAAAAAGAAGTGCTTCAATTAATATGTGACGGTTTGTCGACTGTGGAAATAAGTGAAAAACTATTTATCAGCGTGCGCACTGTAGAAGGTCACCGTTTGCGTGTTCTTGAAAAAACCGGCACCAAAACGACTGCGGCTGCCGTTGCTTTCGCTTATAAAAATCAACTTTTGTAGAAATAAATTTCACGCAAAGTTTTAAAAGATAAAAGTTAAGAACGCAAACTGCTTCGCGTGCTTTGCTTTTATCTTTTTCGCTTTGCGTGAAATCATTCTTCAATTTTATTTATCTTTCTAACTCATTCATGAATGACGAAATTAGTCATCATTCTATCATTCAAACTTCTCTCATTCAATCATTGATCAAATGAAAGTACTAATTGTTTGTACCAACCATGATTCTTATCCTTCCAAAGCGGGAAAAACAGGATTGTGGATGAGCGAGTTAACGCATTTTTACGATACAATGACAAGACGAAGAGTATTGGTTGATATTGTAAGTCCGAAAGGAGGCGTTATTCCAATCGATGAAAGAAGTTTTGATCTTAAAGATGAAATAAACCAGAAGTGTTTTAACGACGCTGCATTTCTTGCCAAGTTTGAAAAATCATTAAGTCCTTCCGAAGTGATCGCCAAAGATTATCGTTTGATTTTTTTCACGGGCGGAGATGGAGGTATGTGGGACTTCCCAGATAACACAGAATTACAGGAAATCACCAGGATTATTTATGAAAACCATGGCATGGTAACCGCCGTCTGTCACGGTGTAAGCGGACTTTTGAATGTGAAACTTTCGGATGGCTCTTATCTGATTGATGATAAATATGTTACCGGATTTTCTCACGTGGAAGATACCATCATGAGTTTTGTAAGTGAGATTCCGTTTCACTTGGAAGATAAACTTCGGGAACGCGGCGCGCATTACACCAAATCGATGATTCCTTTTATAGAATTTATCGAAATGGACGAAAGACTGATCACCGGACAAAATCCAAATTCTGCCGGGAAAGTCGCTTCCAAAGCTTTGGAAGAGCTTTTTGAAAAATAAAAAAAGACCGCTTAATAATTCAAGCGATCTTCTTCAAATATCTTAAACGTATTTTTCAAATAACGTTTTAAAAGTTGGCAATATAATATCCTTTTCAGAAACGATCGGATTTTCTACGCCCCAGTCAATTCCTAAATCAGGATCATTCCATAACAATCCGGATTCTGCTGCTTTGTTGTAAACATTGGTACATTTATAACTGAAAACAGAATCTTCAAGCGCTACAAATCCGTGGGCAAAACCTTCGGGAACATAAGCCATATTATTGGTATCGCTGCGTAATTCAAAAACTTCATGTTTTCCAAAAGTTGGCGATTCCGGACGGATATCTACGGCTACATCCAGTACGCGACCGGAAATTACACGAACCAGTTTTCCCTGAGCAAATGGCGCGTTTTGAAAATGTAAACCTCTTACCACACCTTTGATGGAGAAAGACTGATTGTCCTGAACAAAGTTTGTCGGCAAGCCTAATTTCTTAAATAATTCTTCATTGTATGATTCAAAAAAGAATCCTCTGTCGTCCTGAAAAACGCGCGGGAAAATTTCTACTAAACCGGCAATGGAGGTTTCGCGGATCTGCATAGTTATGTTATAAATTATCTTTTTTAAAGATTGTTATCATTTAATGTGTGTGCAAATTTATGAATCTATTTGCAGAGGTTGTAATTTCGGCACATTATTTCGAAATAACATGACATACGAAGCGCTTTTTGAACACATTTCCCAAAAGAAATCCTATCTCTGCATAGGCCTGGATACAGATATACGTAAAATTCCCGCTCATTTATTAAAAGAGAGCGATCCGGTTTTTGAATTCAATAAACAGATTATTGACGCAACAGCCGATTATTGCGTTTCTTATAAACCGAATATTGCTTTTTACGAAGCTTTGGGAGCGAAAGGATGGGAAAGTTTACAAAAGACGATTGAGTATATTCCAAAAAGTCATTTTACAATTGCTGATGCGAAAAGAGGTGATATTGGAAATACCTCAGGACTTTACGCCCGTACTTTTTTTGATCCGTCATCATCCGGATTGAATTTTGACTCGGTAACTGTTGCGCCTTATATGGGCAGTGATTCTGTAACACCTTTTCTGGATTTTGAAGGAAAATGGGTGATACTACTTGCTTTAACGTCAAATTCCGGCGGTGCAGATTTCCAGAGACTTGAAACGAAAGATGGATTTTTGTACGAACAGGTTTTGAAAACTTCACAAACCTGGGCAGGTGCGGATCGGATGATGTATGTTGTGGGTGCGACACAAGCAAAAGATCTGGCCAATATCCGGACTATTGTTCCCGACCATTTTTTACTTGTTCCGGGTGTTGGTGCACAAGGCGGAAATCTGGAAGAAGTTTCCCGTTATGGAATGAATAAATCCTGCGGACTGCTTGTGAATGCATCCAGAAGTATTATTTACGCAGGCGATGGTTTGGATTTTGCAGAAAAAGCAAAAGAAGAAGCGCAGATATTACAAAAAGAAATGGCGGTTTATCTTGAAAAGTATTGTAACTAAATCAGGATTATTCATTTAAATCATAAACGATTATTATTTAATTTTCCAATGCAACTTTCAGAACAAAATACATATACAATACAAAATATTGATCCGGTTCAGCTCATTGAAGAATACGGAAGTCCACTTTATGTTTATGACGGCGGGACAATTCGTCGCAAAGTGCAGGAATTACAAAATGCTTTTTCAGGCATTAACATGAAAATCAAATTTGCCTGCAAGTCCAATACCAACCTTGCGATTTTACGTTTGATGCGAGAGATTGGTGTTGAACTGGATGTTGTTTCAACCGGCGAGCTGGAAATGGGAAAACTGGCTGGCTATGATACCAAACAAATCACATTCACGCCAAGCGGTGTTCCATTTCACGAAGTAAAAACAGCGGTTGAAGCAGAGGCTATTGTTAATGTAGACAGTATTCCATTGCTTGAATGGTTCGGACAAACTTATGGAAATACAAAACCATGTCTGATCCGCCTGAAACCAAATGTTGCTGCCGGTGGAAATATCAAAATCATGACGGCCCACGCAGATTCCAAATTTGGAATTTCTGTTTTGCTTTTGGATCAGATTCTTGAAGTTGTTAAAAAATATGATATTAAAGTAATTGGTTTACACCAACATACAGGATCGGATATTAAAGACGCCGAGCCATTTTTGCAGGTTGCTGATATCGTTTTTGAAGCTGCGCTACAATTTCCTGATCTTGAAATTATTGATTTGGGTGGCGGATTTAAAGTTTCTTACAAACCAAATGATCCGATTACGGATATGGAGCTTTTGGGAAATAAAATTTCAGAACGTTTTAAAAACTTCTGCGCGAAATACGGTCGTGAGCTGCAACTATGGTTTGAGCCAGGGAAATTCCTGGTAAGTGAATGTGGTTATTTACTGGTTAATACAACCGTCGTAAAAGAAGATCCGGCCCGTACTTTCGTTCATATCGATTCAGGATTAAATCACTTGATCCGTCCAATGATGTATGGTTCTTATCATCATATTTTAAATGTTTCAAATCCGTCAGGAGAAGAAAAAGATTATACAATTGTTGGTTATATCTGCGAAACAGACACATTCGCAACTGATCGTCCATTACCAGAAGTTCGTCAGGGAGATGTTTTGGCATTTTTAAACGCAGGTGCTTACGGCTTTACAATGAGCTCTAACTACAACGCCCGCTTCCGCCCAGCCGAAGTTTTAGTTGATAACGGCGCCGCAAAATTAGTTAGAAGAAGAGAAACTTTGGAAGATTTGCTGCGCACGCAGGTAGGTTTCACAGAGTAACACAGAGATTTCACAGAGAACCACAGAGAAAAAGAAGAGGTACATAGAGTTTAGTTAATAAACAACTCTGTGTACCTCTTCTTTACTCTGTGGTTCTCTGCGTAACCTAACAACTACCCAATTTTCAAGTGGAAAGATTTGGCTTTGGTTAAAGCTTCGTAACCCACTTTTGAAAGCGTCACTCCCCTGCCCGAATTTTTGACACCCGTCCAGGCCAAAGCCGGATCAAGATAATCGCAGCGGTTCATAAACCAGGTTCCGGTTTCCACCTGCGCTCCGATTTCCAAAGCCGCGTCAATATTGCTTGTCCAGATAGAAGCCGTCAAACCATATTGACTGTCATTCATCAACTGAATCGCTTCTTCATCACTTTTCACAGACATAATTCCAACAATTGGGGCGAAACTTTCTTCCGTCATCACTTGCATGGTATGATCTACATTGACCAAAACCTGTGGTGCCATATACGGCGTTCCTTCTTTGTGTGCCGGAAAAAGTGAGGTATCAATCAATGCTTTTGCACCTTGTTCTACTGCTTCTTCAATTTGTTTTTGAGCAAAAGCTGCGGCAGAAGTTCTTACCATTGGACCCAAGGTTGTGTGTGCATCAAGCGGATCTCCCAGCGTATACGTCTTTGTCAATTCAACAAATCCTTCAACAAACTTGTCATATACATCTTCATGAACATAAATTCTTTCAATTCCACAGCAAGATTGTCCGGAATTAAAGAACGAACCATCCACCAGATTTTGAACTGCATCAGCCAGATTTGCATCCGCACGAACATAGGCAGGATCTTTCCCGCCCAGTTCTAAACCACCAACAATAAAACGCTCATTGATTGATTTCTGAACCGCATGACCACCTTCCACCGAACCTGTAAAGGCTACATAGGAAGTTCTGGTGTCAGCAATAACCGTGGCTACCTGCTCATGACTTAAATGTAAATATTGAAAAACACCTTCCGGCAAACCTGCATATGCAAATGCTTCGGCATAACGCTCAGCGCAAAGCGGCGTTTGCTGGGCATGTTTTAAAATGACCGTATTTCCAGCCATAATTGCCGGAATAACCGAATTCACTGACGTCAAATAAGGATAATTCCATGGCGCAACCACGAAAACTACCCCAACAGGATCACGGCGGATAAATCTTTTAAAACCTGCGATTTCCTCGACTTCAACATCAGCCAAAGCCTGTTCCGCAACAGAAATCATGTATTTAGCGCGTTCCTGAAATCCTTTTTTTATTTCATTGGCGGTATAGCGAACGGGGCGACCCATCTGCCAGGTCAGCTCCAAACCAATTTCGTCAGCATTATTGACAAAATATTCTACCGCTTTCAAGCAGAAAGCTGCACGTTCCTGAACCGTCGTCTTTTTCCACTCTTTTTGTGCTTCGGTTGCTTTCGCCAAAGCACTTTCAATCATTTCATCCGTCGCCAATGGCCGTTCCAGATATACTGATCCGTCAATCGGGCTAATTGTTTTTTGCATAATTCAAAAAAGTTTGATCTTCTTTTAACCTTATAACGGTGTTACGTAAGCAGATGTAATTCCACCATCAACCAGAAAATCAGTACCTGTAACAAACGACGATTCGTCAGACGCAAGGAATAAAACAGCCGACGCCATTTCCTTCGCTTCACCAAAACGTCCCATTGGAATATGTACCAGACGACGTTGTTTTTTCTCTTCTGTATTCAAAAACTTCATCAACAATTCTGTACGCAGAGGTCCCGGACAAAGTGCATTGACACGAATATTTTCCCGTGCATGAATGATTGCCAATTCTCTCGTTAAAGCTAAAACTGCACCTTTACTGGCTGTATATGCAACTTGCGGAGTCGCAGCTCCCAAAATGGCTACAAATGAAGCCGTATTGATAATAGAACCCCCGCCAGCACGCTGAAGTGCAGGAATTCCATATTTACAACCTAGAAAAACACCCTTAGCATTGATGTTCATTGTTAAATCCCAGATGGATTCTTCGGTCGTCATCGCGTTATCATCATCGCTATGCATAATACCGGCGTTGTTGAACATGATATTCAATTTCCCGAATTTTTCTTCGGTAAATGCTACCATTGCTTCACAATCAGCAGCCTTGGAAACATCAGCATGAAGATAAAATGCTTCGCCGCCTTCGGCTGTTATCATATCTGCCGTTTCTTGTCCGGCAACATCATTTACATCTGTAATTACCAGTTTAGCTCCTTCTTTGGCAAACAAAAGAGCAGTTTCACGGCCAATTCCACCACTTCCTCCGGTGATAAGGGCTACTTTATTTTCTAAACGCATTGGGTTATGTATTAAGGGATTAAATTTTATAGTAATTGAGTTTTTGTATAGTTGGTTTTTTATAATAATGGTTAATCACAGGAGGCTCCGAAGGAGCCGAATCTTTTCTCGGTGATGATTTGTTTCTATAAACAGGAAGCCGCCCTGCGGCTGGATAATTCCTGATCTAAGAAATTAATTCTAATTCCAGAAATTCTATTTTCCAAAACCCCGCTCCATCGGAGCATCCTGTTTATAGCAATCGATTTTCCTCTGGCAAAATCCAGGCTCCTTAGGAGCCTCCTGCCCCAGTCCAAAATCCCCCTCAAATCCGTTCAAAATACCGCTTCCTCTCCCAATCCGTCACTGACATATCATACGCCCGTTGTTCGGTTTTGTAAAAATGCGAATAATGCTGAACGACATCTTCTCCAAAATTTTCCTTCGCAAATTCACTATGCTCAAAAAGAGTGGTAGCTTCTGCCAACGTGTATGGTACACGAGGTAAATGTGCTGCGGCATAAATGTCCCCCACGAAACATTCCGGCGGTTCAATTTTATTTTTTATTCCTGCCAAACCTGATGCTAATGAAGCAGCAAAAGCGAGATATGGATTACAATCTGCACCCGGAATTCTGCATTCTATGCGCATACTTGCTCCATGGCCTACTACCCGAAATCCGGCTGTACGGTTGTCATAGCTCCATGCAAGTCGGGTTGGTGCCCAGGAACCATCTACAAATCTTTTGTAAGAATTGACAGTCGGCGCATAAAAAGGCATTACATCCGGCACATGTTTGATCCATCCACCCAGAAACCAGCGGAAAATATCTGACCCTTTTACCGGACCAAACTGCTGATCTCCGGCAAAAGCGTTTTTACCATCCTTCCACAAACTCATGTGAATGTGGCTGCTCGAACCGGCTTGTCCGGTTGCAAATTTCGCCATGAAAGTAACAGAAAAACCCATTGCATCGGCCACTTCTTTCATGCATTGTTTGTAAATAACATGATTGTCAGCCATAGGCAACGCCTCAGCATAACGTACATTTAATTCATGCTGCCCAAGTCCCCATTCCCCTTTTGAGGTTTCAATTGGAACACCGGAATTTTTCAAATGTCGGCGGACTGTGGATGTATATTTTTCATTACGCGTTCCTTGCAGAATGTGATAATCTTCCAAATAATATCCGGCTGGTGTCAGATCCTGATAATGTTTTTGAAACGCGTCTTTATAAGTATTTTCTAAAAGATAATATTCAAGTTCCGATGCAGCAAAACATTTCAATCCACCAAAATCGGCGGCATTTTCAAGCTGCTTGTTTAAGATCGAACGTGGGGCAACAGGCACAGGTGCGTGCGTTTTTTCATCAAAAATATCACAAATAACTAGTGCCGTTTTTTCAAGCCAATCCGCCATTCTTAGCGTTGACAAATCAGGAACCATATGAAAATCACCATAACCCAACTCCCAGTTTGCATAAGTATAACCCGGAACAGGTTCCATTTCCATATCGGTTGTCAGCAAATAATCACAGCCATGCGTGCCAGAATCAAGAACACTATCTATGAAATAATCGGCATCCACCCGTTTTCCCATTAACCTTCCGTAATGATCAGTGAAGGCTACGATTACGGTTTCAATTTCTTCAAGCTTAACTTTATTTTGAAAATCTTCCTGGGTCAGAAATCCTTTAACGGGCATAGGAATGATATGATTAACGTAATTTATCTATTTTCGCATTCATCGGGAATTTCAGCATTACCTTTTTACCTGATGCTTTTTCAAGCATTGGCGTTAATATTTTGGTCGCATTTTCTTTTGTTTGTTCCAAAATTCCCATATCCAAAGCCGATTTTTGAATTTGTTTTTCGGCCTGTAAATATGCTTCATTTACCAGTTTCCCCTCCTCCATAAAAGCGTATTCTGTGTTATAAACTTTGGAATGTTCATGGTCAATTTTGAAAACACATAACTCCGGTTCTGGCATATGGACAACCAGCGTTTCTTGCTCCGAGGTAATATCTGCTATCTGGATTTTGGTTAAATCGACACAGCCAATTGCCTCTCCCTGCACAATCAGCACTGCTTTTGCATTGGGAAGCCAGGTTTTGACAACTTCCTGTTCCACCACATCTTTAAAATTGTATTTTACCAGTTCAAGTTTTCCCATCGCGCTCATTTCCTGCAACACCAAAGTATGAACTGTTTCTGTTTTATTTTTTCCTGAAACCCAATCCGGAATCCAGTTCCCTGAACTGAAATTATCCCACATCGACTTTAATCCTACCAGAATAAGTATAAATAAAATCAGACGTAAGATGAACGGAATCAATCGCATAGTAATCTGTTTTTGTTAAAAGTATCAATTTGTCAGAAAAATTCCGGCTATTCCGAATCCGCGATTTCCAAATTCTTTCTTGCCATTCTCTGCGCCAAAACACTGGCAGCAATGAGTTGCAAAGCATGATATAACATAATTGGCAACAACATTACACCCGCATAAGATGCTCCCGAAAACAGAACTTTTGACATAACTGCTCCCTGAATCAGGGATTTTTTTGAACCACAAAATACTGCTGTTATTTCATCTTCCCTACTAAAATGTAATAATCGACTAAAAAAGCTCAACAGCAGATAGATGGCAAAAAATAAAGCAATCATTCCCGCTCCCAGCAATACGATATCACGAATTTCAAATCCACTAAATAAATGCTCACCAAAGGATTCGCAAAAAGATGTGTAAACGATCAGTAATATTGTAAACTGGTCGAAATAACGGATTTTACTTTTGTACTTTTCCGCAAAAGCGCCCCATGATTTGTTCATCAATATACCCAATCCAACAGGTAGTATTACTTGCAAAGACAACTTTCCGACTACTCCCAGCAAATCATATTCCCCGGATGCATTGTCCAGCACAAGTCCCATCCAGAGCGGTGTTATAAAAACGCCCATCAAACTTGAAATACTGGCATTGAAAATCGCAGCAGGAATATTTCCGTTTGCAATAGAAACCATAACGACGGATGATGACACAGTAGATGGCAAAGTGGTCAGAAAAAATATAGACAACCACAACATTTCATTTTCTGAGCCTTTGAAAAGCGGACGAACTACAAGTGCGAGAAGTGGAAAAAGTACAAATGTTGAAAAGTGGATCATCGTATGCAGACGCCAGTTTGTCAAACCTGCTTTAAGTTTTTCAGGGCTTAATCTTAAACCATAAAAGAAGAAAATAACAGAAACGCCATAAGTCGCGATTTCTCCCAAAGGCACCGGACTGCTTTTCATGCCAGGATAAGGATAAATATACGCCAGCCCAATCATGCTTATCAGTGCAAGTAAAAAACCATCCAGCCCGGCCTTCCCCGCAATATCAATAATCTTCTTCATTATGGTTTAAACAATATATATTAACAAAATCTTATTACAGATAACAAGATTTGGCCGTTAAATAAATTAAAAGTCTAAAGAACAACATTAAAGCAAATTATGGACTGATCATGTCCAATCTTTTTGGAAATGAACTTGTAACTATTTTATCTTAGCGTACTACTTTCCGTTAGTACCTATAAATATTTAGCCATGCTTTTTGAAAATTTTTACCATTCGCTTATTGGGTGGATTGAGTTAAAATTGCGATCCAGACAATGGATTTTAATGCTGACCTTATTCTGCGTCGCCCTCTCAATTTTTCTGGCATTCCCTCCATACACCGTTTTATGGAATCATTTGAATCATACCGGCAATCTGGATGCCTGGACTTTTATAGCAAATCAGGCCGACAATCTGTTACATCCAACCGACATTGGCTACGGCGTATATGTGCGACGGGATGCTATGATTTACAGATGGACACTTCCTTTTCTTTCTTATGTAACCCGTCATAATGTTGTTTTAATTTTACTTTTCCAGGGTCTTATTGGTATTGCTTTTATTAACCAGATTGCAAAATATGTATTCTCGGTTTCAAATGATAAAGTAACAACCTGCCTGTTCATCTTATCTCTTTCCAACATTTTTATCGGTGTCTGGCCCTATGCAGATATTCATGGTTATGGTGACACATTTGCATATTTTTTCCTGTTGAATGCTTTGTTGACGCGTAAACACGCCGCCGTTTTCTTTCTAATGCTGGCGGCTTTTTTTACGGATGAACGTGCAGTGATTGCCGGAGGCTATGTTTTGCTGTGGTGGATGCTCAACAAGGCTTATGAGACCGGTGATTTCAAATTATGGTCTTTGATCAAAAATGCTTTTGCCGGACGAGGTTGGGTGGTCTGGCTGAGCTGGATTATCTATTTTACCATTCGCATATATATTGGAAAAACCTATTTTCCGGATCATCGGTATACTTACAATTGGGCTCCTATCCTGTTGCAGGACGGTAATCGTTATGGTTTGGGCAGTAGTCTCTGGAGTGTTTTTGAAGGTATGTGGCTGCTGCTCGGCGCGGCTTTTCTAGCCTTGTTTTTAACAAAAAAATACGCCTTACTTTTTGTCCTTTCCGTCGGTTTCGTTGTCTTGACATCAACGGGAATTTATGTGCATGATATCGACAGAGCTTTGTCTTATGGTTTCCCCTTTTTATTAATGTCCGTTTTTGTACTTTTTAAAAACGCCTCATTGAAATCAATCCGGATCATCTTCTTTTTCATGGCATTTATCTGTGTTTTACACCCGCTTGTTTTTACCATGGGTTACAACAGGATAATTTGGCTTGAACCATTACCACTTCGGGTAATTATGGGCCTTGACAGACTTTTTCACTGGAATCTGTTTAATTAATTGAAATCATGAAAATCAGCCGGTCGATCAAATTGTTATTACTTTTTTTCATTTCTATACATACCTTAAAAGCACAGGAAAAACTGGTCTGGTCCGACGAATTCAATGTTGACGGCAAGCCGGATCCCAAAAACTGGAAAGCTGAAAAAGGATTTGTAAGAAATCATGAAGATCAGTGGTATCAGGAAGATAATGCTTTTTGTAAAGATGGGTTTTTAATTATTGAAGGTAGAAAAGAAGAAGTAAAAAATCCCAACTATGTAGCCGGGAGCAAAAACTGGAAGGAAGAAAGGGCTTCTGCTCATTATACTTCCGCCAGTTTAATAACGCAAGGTATGCATAGTTTCAAATATGGCCGTTTTGAAATGCGTGCGAAAATTGATATCCGTTCCGGCTTATGGCCCGCTTTCTGGACCCTGGGAAATGAAGGCGAATGGCCGGATAATGGTGAAATTGACATTATGGAATTCTATCGTAATATGCTTCTTGCTAATGTTGCCTGGGGTTCCAAAGAAAAATGGAAAGCAACCTGGAATTCTGTAAAAAAGCCTATATCAGCATTCAAGGATCCGGAGTGGTCTTCAAAATTTCACATCTGGCGAATGGATTGGGATGAAAAAAGCATCAAATTATATGTTGACAACATGCTGATGAATACGCAGGATTTGGATAAAACCTTCAATATAATTGATCCAAAATCCAATGGATTTCGCCAGCCGCACTATATATTAATAGGAATGGCCATTGGAGGTGATAATGGAGGAGAGCTATCCAAAACAGAATTCCCTGCGCGTTATGAAATTGATTACGTTCGGGTTTATCAAAAATAAAAAATTTCAGACTTGACATAAAAATTGCGCAGCATTCACATACTGCGCAATTTTTTTATTCAAAATCATATCTGTAAATATCGGCAATTTCGGAGCCTGCCGGCAGGTCAATGATTGGCTTGATAATTCCATTATTAAGCCCGAATACCCAGCCATGCAAATGCAGATTCTGTCCACGATTCCATGCTTTCTGAACAATGGTTGTTTTCAAAAGATTGTTGACCTGCTCTACAACATTTAATTCAACCAATCGATTGGTACGATCAGTTTCATCTTCAATCGCATTCAGTTCGGGCGCATATTTCTGGTAAACATCTTTAATATTACGTAGCCATTTATTGATCAAACCAAGATCCTGATGCGTCATGGCAGCTTTTATACCACCACAGCCGTAATGGCCCACAACGAGAATATGTCTCACTTTTAACACTTCAACAGCGTATTGAAGTACGCTCAACATATTCATGTCCGTACTTACAACAAGATTTGCGACATTTCTATGAACAAACATATCGCCAGGGCGTGAACCTGTCAGTTCCTCAGCAGGCACACGACTATCAGAACATCCTATCCAAAGAAAATCAGGTTTTTGATCTGCGGAAAGTCTGTCAAAATAATTTTCATCCAGTTCCAGTTTTTTAACTGCCCAGTCTTTATTCGCTTCCAGAAGTCGGTGATATAATTCCATTTGATATTAAAGGTTGGTATTTCGCATGGCAATATACTAGAAATCTAGGTTTCTAGTATTGAAAGGGGTATTTTGATTCTGTTATCAAGACCGATATTACTTCTCTTCCCAGGAAAAATTACCCAAAATATCCATTTTTTATTGGTTAGATTTCGCCTGGCTGATCACAAGATTTTCCTCAATGATCTATTTATCTCCTATTTCTGTTACCTAATTTTAAAATGTTATTAAATCCAGCCAGCAATCATTATTACACGTCCTTCCCTTTCACCCAAAAAATCCGTAAATTTGCGGTCTGAAATTTAGGAAAGTGCCAAATAACGAAGCTTAAAGCGATAAGGCTGACAGCTAACTGCCAATATGAACTACAAAGAGTATAAAAACCTCAGTTATCCACAGATTGGTGATGATATACTGAAATTTTGGAAAGACAATAAAATTTTTGAAGCGTCGATCGACACGCGTGAGGGTTCGCCTTCCTTTACTTTTTATGAAGGACCACCTTCAGCAAACGGAACGCCGGGTATTCACCACGTAATGGCGCGTTCGATTAAGGATATTTTCTGTCGTTACAAAACCCTTCAGGGCTTTCAGGTAAAGCGTAAAGGGGGCTGGGATACGCACGGACTTCCGGTTGAATTGCAGGTTGAAAAAGAACTTGGAATTACCAAAGATGATATTGGCAAAACAATTTCAGTAGAAGAATATAACGAAAGATGTCGCCAGACGGTCATGAAATTCACTGACCAATGGAATGATCTTACGGAAAAAATGGGTTATTGGGTGGACCTGGAAAATCCATACGTAACCTACGAAAACGAATACATCGAAAGTCTTTGGAGCTTGCTTAAAAAGCTATACGACAAAGGCTTACTTTATAAAGGTTACACAATTCAACCGTATTCCCCGGCAGCTGGAACCGGACTTTCCTCACATGAATTGAACATGCCCGGCACATACAAAGATGTGAAGGACACAACGATTGTGGCGATGTTCAAGGTAAAAGCGGTAGAAAGCTATTCTGTTTTTGCGGATGTTGAAGGTTTGGTTGATCTGCGCATTTTGGCATGGACAACAACACCGTGGACTTTGCCTGCAAACTCAGCTTTGACGGTTGGAGCCAATATTAATTATGTATTGGTAAAAACTTTCAATCCTTACACTCATGAACCCGTTGAAGTGGTTTTGGCTAAGGATTTAATTGGTAAATATTTTACTGAAAAAGGAAAAGACGGAGATTTTGAAGGTTATGCTGCGAGCGATAAAAAATTGCTCCCATGGACTGTCTTGAAAGAATTTAAAGGAAAAGATCTGGAAGGTGTTGAATATGAGCAGTTGATGCCATATATCCAGCCAGACAAACCTGCTTTCCGTGTGATCATCGGCGATTTCGTTACGACAGAAGATGGTACCGGCGTGGTGCATACTTCTCCAACTTTTGGCGCGGACGACTTTCGGGTTTCTCATGCGAATGGTATTCCTGCCATTATGGTAAAAGATGAAACCGGAAAAGAGGTGCCGATCGTAGATCGGCGCGGACGTTTTGTGAAGGAAATTACAGATTATGCGGGCCGTTTTGTGAAGCCTGAATATTATTCAGCAGAAGAACAGGCTGATCCTGAATTCCGTGCAACGGACGTTTTGATTGCGATCAAACTGAAAGAAGAAGGAAAAGCGTTCAAGGTTGAAAAATACGAACATACCTATCCGCATTGCTGGCGCACGGACAAACCGGTTTTATATTATCCATTGGATAGCTGGTTTATCAAAACGACGGCGATGAAAGATAAGCTGGTTGAATTGAACAAAACAATAAACTGGAAACCGGAAAGTACCGGAACGGGCCGTTTTGGAAACTGGCTGGAAAACCTGGTTGACTGGAATTTATCGCGTTCACGTTACTGGGGAACGCCGCTTCCGATCTGGCGCAGTGAAGTTGGAGAAGAAGTTTGTGTTGGTGCGATCAGTGAATTGAAAGAATTGCTTGAAAGTGCAAATGCTTCTGGTAAATTATCAGCAGAACAAACTGAAAGCAATTCGTCTTATCTGGCAAAATTGGGTGAAGGAGATTTTGATCTTCACCGTCCTTACGTTGATAATATTTATTTCGTTTCTGCTCAGGGAAATATCATGTTCCGAGAGCCGGATCTGATCGACGTTTGGTTTGATTCAGGTGCGATGCCTTATGCACAATGGCATTATCCGTTTGAAAACAATGAAACTTTCAACGAAAGTTATCCGGCAGATTTTATCTCGGAAGGCGTTGACCAGACACGTGGGTGGTTCTTCACTTTGCATGCGATTGCCGGCATGTTGTTTGATTCGGTAGCGTTCAAAAACGTTGTTTCAACAGGTTTGGTTTTGGATAAAAATGGTAACAAGATGTCCAAACGTCTTGGAAACGCCGTTGATCCATTCGAAACACTTGGAAAATATGGTCCTGATGCAACGCGCTGGTACATGATCACCAATGCGGAACCATGGGATAACCTTAAATTTAACATCGACGGAATTCAGGAAGTACAGCGCAAGTTTTTCGGAACGCTGCTTAATACTTACAATTTCTTCGCTTTGTATGCAAATCTGGACGGTTATAACTTCCATGAAGCCACGTCTGTTCCTGTCGAAAGCAGAACGGAACTGGATCGCTGGATTTTGTCAAAACTGAATACGCTGATCAAAGAAGTTGGCGAGCAGTTTGACGATTATAACCCGACAAAAGCGGGACGTCTGGTTCAGGATTTCGTAACGGATCAGCTTTCAAACTGGTACATCCGTTTAAACCGTCGCCGTTTCTGGAACCCATCAAGCGAAAACGCTGGTTTGACAGAAGACAAAAAAGCAGCTTATGAAACTTTGCAGCATTGCCTTGTTACGGTTTCTCAGCTAATGTCACCTATCGCTCCGTTTTTTGCGGAATGGTTGTACAAAAGTTTGACGGACGGAATCAGAGAAGAATCGATCAAAGCGGATTCTCATTTGAAATACGACTCGGTGCATTTGTCCCATTGGCCGCATGTTGAATACAATGAAATCGACCTTGATCTGGAAGAAGCGATGGAAATGGCTCAGTCGATTAGTTCGCTGGTTCACTCGATCCGTAAAAAACATAAATTAAAAGTACGCCAGCCACTTTCAAAAGTTTTGATTCCGGCATTGACAGAAAAAACCAGTCGCCAGATCCATCAGGTTGCTTCGATTATTTTGTCAGAAGTTAACGTGAAAGACGTTGATGCAATCAACGACAACGACGGATTTTTTCATAAAAGAGCAAAACCGAATTTTAAGGTTTTAGGTAAAAAATTCGGAAAAGATATGCAGGCTGTTGCAGAGAAAATCAAACTTTGGGACAATACTGAAATCAAGCAACTGGAAAAAGACGGTCAGTATTTAATCACTGATCTTCATCCGGTTGCTGCGATTTTGATTGACGAAGTTGAAATCTATACCGAAGATGTTCCAGGCTGGTTGGTTGCAAGCGAAAATGGCTTGACGGTCGCACTTGATATTACCGTTACCGACGAACTTCGTCTGGAAGGTATTGCGCGTGACTTCGTAAACCGTGTTCAAAATCTTCGTAAAGATAGCGGATTTGAGGTAACGGATAAAATCAAAATCACGCTTCAAAACAATGATGAATTACTGGCAAGCGCAGTGACTGCGAACCGTGAATATATTTGTCAGGAAGTTCAGGCTCTGGATCTTAGCCTGGTCGGCGACCTAAATGGCTCGGCTAGTGAGATTGAAATGGATGAATTTTTGTTGAAAGTGAAGATTGAGGTTGTTTCTTAATCTGTTTAGGAAACGCAGAGTTAGAGGAGTTTAAAATAAGGAGTTTCACAGAGATTTTTTTCTTTGTGAAACTCCTTTTTCTTTTGGTTCTGTAACTTATGTTGATGGATTACGTATTAATAATGCAAAAGATTGGGAGGTGTCACTCTGATGGAAATCTTTACCTCTGAGATTCGTGCGGCTTACGTTCTTTTTTGCCCTGTGATATTCCGTGTAACCTAAAAAAGTTTATCAGTATGTAATGAATTACAAACCATACACATTAAACATAAGTGATAATAACACACGTTTTCAGTTCCAAAGTGTTGGGAAGCGAGGTGTTTTTGAAAAAGTAATACAATTTATGCAGTTATCTCCTGAATTATACAACCTAGCTTTATTAGACTATAATCCATTCACTGGCGAGGAAAATGATTTGTCTATTACAAACAATGGTGATATGCCAGAAATTTTAGCTACCGTCATGAATGCGATTATTCTTTTTACTATTGAATTCCCTGATAGGACAGTTTATTTCAAAGGTAGTTCAAAATCCCGAACACGATTATACCAGATTTCTATAAATAAAGTTTATCTTGATCTTCGGAAGGATTTAATTATATACGGATCAATAAATAATGAATGGGTTCCGTTTGAACCAAACTTGTCATTTGATAGTTTTTTGATTGTTAAAAATGTCAATAATTCAGATTAAACTACCTAAATATGAAATCGTTAGAATCAAAAGTTGTTGATAAAAAGCCAATGTATGGTGGAATTTTTATTGATAAATCTTTAAATGATGTACCGATATCTCCGGCGGCGCAGAGGAAAAACGATGAAGCCCGCGCATTCTTAGAAAAACACCCTATCCCGGACCATATATTGAATCGACATAGAAGTGATAAGTAATTAACAGTAATTAGCCTGCACACTTCATGCAACTACAAAACTCCACAGCACTTATTACCGGCGGAGCTTCCGGGCTTGGCGAAGCCACAGCGAGATTATTTCTTTCACAAGGAGCCAATGCTGTTATACTTGACCTCAACGAGACTTCGGGAAAATCACTTGAACAGGAATTTCCTGGCAAATTAAAATTTGTAAAAACAGACGTAGCAGATGAAGTTGATGTCAAATTGGCTATTAATTCTGCTTTGGAAATATTTGGTTCGATTCAGATTGTTGTGAATTGCGCAGGTATTGCAATTGCCCGGAAAACCATTGGAAAAGTCGATGGAATTTATGGACCACATTCGTTAGAAGCCTTTGAAAAAACGATTCGGATCAACCTGTTTGGGACATTTAATGTGATTCGTTTGGCAGGTTTTGCTTTGGAAAAAAATGAACCGAATATCGAAGGTGAGCGCGGCGTTATTATAAATACAGCATCTGTTGCAGCATATGACGGTCAAATAGGCCAAGCGGCTTATGCTGCCAGCAAAGGTGGTATTGTAAGTATGACTTTACCAATAGCACGCGAATTTGCAAAAGCAGGTATTCGGGTAATGACCATTGCACCAGGATTGTTTGAAACACCGCTATTAATGGATTTGCCGGAGGAAGCCAGAATTTCTCTTGGACAACAAGTGCCATTTCCATCACGTTTGGGAAAACCATCTGAATATGCTTTGCTGGCAAAATCAATCGTGGAAAATCCGATGTTAAACGGCGAAGTAATACGATTGGATGGTGCGATAAGGATGGGAGCAAAATAATCAAGATATGAAACAGAGACAAAATATCAACCTCAAAATCCCAATTTTCAGTTGGCTATTTTTCCTGTTTCTGTCATCCGGAATTTCTTATTATCAGAACAATCTTCAATTTGGAAAACCTGTTCTGATTGAACGAGTTGATCAGTTTAATTTAAATAACCAGAGAAAAGTTGCTGCGTTTTCCGTAATAACTAAAAGAAGTAATTTATATCAGAACCTCAATTCACAATATCCTCTAATAAAACTGCTTTCAGAAAGATTGGAGAATTTTGTTCAAATTACAATAAACAGACAAACTTGTCTTTTTCAAAAACTCCTTCAAAATACAATTCTTCGGTTCCGAGGCTTCAACCTTGCTTACAATTCCTCTGACGATTTCCCTGATTTCATTTCCTAGCAGGTTCCTTCTGCGGGATTTATAACATTCTTTTTGTCGAAAAGCAAAGCGATTATTGTTCTGGTACTCTTTATTTCCTATTCAGGAAGAAAGTCTTCGGCTTGTTTTATACTTCAATTCAGAAATCATGAAAATCAATAAAATAATACTTGCTGCCATTAAATGGCTCAGGTACTTCACTATTGCCTATATGTTGGGTTTTGCCAATGTTTTAAATCAGGAGACAAAAACGATAGACAATACTTTTCACAAGATCGAACAAACTTCTGAAGATGAAAACTAAACCATTTTAATTCCCATCGATTTATAGATTTCGAAAGCATCCAGATTGTCCGGCTGATCGGTTATAATTGTCGTTAACTGATTGGTCGGACAAACATAATATGCTTCGGCGGTTCCTAATTTCTCTAACGTTGAAAGCGCAATGATTTCTTTGGAAGACTCCACCATAGCTCGTTTGACTTCACTTTCTTCATAATCCGGACCTGTTACGCCAAGTTCAGGATGAATACTGCAAATTCCCGAAAAGCATATATCTACTCTGAATTTTCTGAAATATTGAATGGTTTCATTTCCGATAGTAACGAAAGAATTTTTTATCAGCCTTCCACCCGCAAATAAGACCTCCACTTTTTCATGTTCTTCTAAAATACTGGCAATTGGAAAGCTGTTTGTTACGACCGTCAAATGAATATCTTTTGGTAATGCCTGAGCAATTAACATAGCCGATGTTCCGCCATCAAAAATGGCAACCTGCCCGTCTTTTAGAAAACGTAAAGCCTTGTTTGCAATAATTCGTTTTTGCTCATTTCCGTATTCAATCCGATCCTTGAAATGATGCGGACCTGGTGAATGCGGCACGGCTCCTCCCCTTACAGATTTCAGAAGTCCCTGATCGGCAAGCTCCTTAATATCTCGACGAACTGTGTCCTCCGACACTTTTAATATATGGCTCAGATCGGTTAAATGAACCTTTTGATCTTGTCCAAGCTGGGTTAGAATTACCTGAAAACGTTCTTCTTTAAGCATAACATATTCAACTTTTTGCAAATATAATAATTAATTTAAATACAACATTGCAACTTATTGCAAATAATATTTACATTTGTTGCATAAAATCGCACAAAACAAAACCTTTAACATAAAATGAAGAAAACAGTAGCCATAGACATGGATAATGTCATAGCAGATATTGAAACAAACTGGATAAAATTATACGAACAAGAATTTGGAGTTCGCGTTGATAAAAAAGATCTGTTGGGGAAACCGGAAGATTTTGCTTTTCCGGAACCTGATAAGGCAAGAAGTCTTATATACAAACCGGGATTTTTCCGAAACGCGCCGCTTATAGAAGGTGCTGTTGAAGCACTGAAAGAATTGCAGGAAGATTTTGAAATTTATATCGTTTCGGCGGCCATGGAATTCCCAAATTCTTTGCTTGAAAAACATGACTGGCTGGCTGAACACTTTCCGTTTATTTCCTGGAAAAATATTATTTTCTGCGGAGATAAGAGCGTTATTGGCACCGACTTTTTGATTGACGATCACTTAAAAAATCTTGATTTCCACAAAGGAATGCCTATACTTTTTACGGCCGGACATAATATCAATGTGACCAAACACACGAGGGTTAATAACTGGATTGAGGCTGTGGAATTGTTGAAAAAGAATTTGGCAACAGTATAGTATTTTGAAATTGCTAATGAAAAAAAAGCTCTGCATCTAAACAGAAGATGCAGAGCTTTTTTTTGTAAAGACTAAATTACAATATTTAAACCTTCTCCTTAGCCCGCTCCTTCAACTGCAGCAACTCATCACGCAACCGCGCTGCTTCCAAAAAGTCCATATCCTTCGCAGCACTTTCCATTTTCTTCTGCGTTTCTACAATC
The DNA here is from genome assembly GCF_015221875.1 of Dyadobacter subterraneus. Lineage (NCBI taxonomy): Bacteria > Pseudomonadati > Bacteroidota > Cytophagia > Cytophagales > Spirosomataceae > Dyadobacter > Dyadobacter subterraneus. Next base: position 117,311 of record NZ_JACYGY010000001.1, on the reverse strand, counting down.
AATTTTTGCAGATCGTTTTTACCCATGTATTGAACAACAGGATCAGCAGCTACCCGGATTTCGGATGGTTCAACATATATTTTTCTTGGTTTCGAATCGGCGACGGATGTTTGTTCCATAATTGCTTCTTTCGATTTCAGAATCGTTTTCGGAGTTATTCCATGTTCTTGGTTATAAGCAAGTTGAATTGCACGGCGGCGGTTTGTTTCACTAATTGCCTGTTCCATCGAACCGGTCATTACATCAGCGTACATCAAAACCTTCCCGTTTTCATTCCGTGCCGCACGACCGATTGTTTGAATCAACGAACGAATATCTCTTAAAAAACCTTCTTTATCCGCATCCATAATTGCTACCAGAGAAACTTCCGGTAAATCCAGACCTTCACGCAAAAGGTTAACTCCAACCAGAACATCGAAGACACCAAGACGTAATTCACGAAGAATTTCAACACGATCCAATGCTTTAACTTCTGAATGGATGTAACGACATTTTATCCCGACACGATCCAGATATTTACTCAGTTCCTCTGCCATTCTTTTGGTCAAAGTAGTGATCAGAACGCGGTCGCCTTGTTTGATACGGATTGTAATTTCCTCCAACAAATCATCGATCTGATTCAAACTTGGACGCACTTCAATTTCAGGATCGAGCAAGCCCGTCGGACGAATAATCTGTTCAACCACAACACCATCCGAACGACGTAATTCATATTCTGCCGGCGTTGCGCTTACAAAAATCGTCTGTGGCGTTAAATCTTCAAATTCCTGGAAAGTCAGTGGGCGATTATCCAAAGCTGATGGCAAACGGAAACCATATTCTACCAACGCTTCTTTTCTGGAACGGTCGCCGCCCCACATCGCTTTAAGCTGCGGCATAGTGGCATGACTTTCATCAACAACCATCAGGAAATCTTCCGGGAAATAATCCAGCAAACAAAAAGGGCGCTGACCCGGAATTCGGCGATCAAAGTATCTCGAATAGTTCTCAATACCAGAACAATAACCAAGTTCACGCATCATTTCCATATCAAATTCCGTACGTTCTTTCACACGCTCTGCTTCTGATACTCTTCCATTGCTGGTGAAATAATTGATCTGTTTGACCAGATCATCCTGAATTTCTTTAATGGATTGAGAAAGAACATCGCGTCCTGTCACGAAGAGATTAGCAGGAAAAATTGAAACCGCTTTTTCACTTGAAATTTTCTTTCCGGAATCCGGTTCAATACGCTGAATTTCTTCAATCTCATCTCCAAAAAAGATGAACCGATATGCGAAATCTGCATAACCTGGATAAACATCAACCGTATCTCCCTTAACCCTGAAAGTCCCGCGACCGAATTCTACTTCGGTACGACTGTAAAGAATTTCTACCAGTCTGAATAAAAACTGGTTGCGACTTACGATATCACCAAGCTTTGCTTTTACAATACTCTTTTTATATTCATTCGGGTTTCCGGCACCATAAATACATGATACAGAGGCAACTACCAAAACATCCCGGCGTCCGCTCATGAGCGAAGAAACGGTATGCAGTCGTAATTTATCAATTTCCTGATTGATCATCAGGTCCTTTTCGATGTACGTATTTGTGCTTGAAATAAAAGCTTCCGGCTGATAATAGTCGTAGTAACTAATAAAATATTCAACCGCGTTATTTGGAAAAAACTGCTTAAACTCGCCATAAAGCTGGGCGGCCAAAGTTTTATTATGGCTTAGTACCAACGTGGGACGATTTATTTCCGCCACGACATTCGCTACGGTAAAAGTCTTTCCCGAACCCGTTACACCCAATAGCGTCTGAGCGGGTTCTCCGGCTGCAATTCCCTCTAAAAGTTGTCTGATTGCCTCGGGCTGATCTCCCGTAGGCTGGTATTCGGAAGTGAGTTCAAAATTCATATCAAAACATAAAAGGAATACAAGTCATAACGCATTCCAAAGATAAAATAGTTTCTTTGGAATGCGTCAGATTCCTCTATGCTTCCTGAGCGATAAGTTGCTGTGCTTTTTCAACCGCTTTTTTCTCTTTCCAATGCTGCCATTCAATTCCTAAAAGAGAAGCCATTCCCTTATCCACCACCGTGTGACGAACAAGATTCATACCACCTCGAACGGCAGTAAAAACAGAATTATTAGCTCTCAAAGCAAGACTGAATCCTCCATCAATATATCGGATATAGTGCCACCAGAGTGAAGGAATAAATATCGTTTCGCCGTGAAGTAAAGTCGTTTCATAACCCACCGCACCTTTCATTGCCGGGAAGCGCTCGTAATCCGGATTAATCGGATCCACTTTGCTCATTACCGTAAATGGATGCTGATAAAGTCTTGTGCTTTCTTCTGGTGAGAATAAAATAACCTGTTTGCGTGTATGGAACTGCGTCAAAAATACATTTGAGCAATCCATATCATAGTGCAGGTTTGTAATGGAACCTTCACCACCAAAAAATACAAATTTATAATATTTCAAAAATCCGTCCATAATCGTTGGAAAACGGATATCTTCTGTCAGAGAAGGTGCTTTTTTGAAAATATCAAAAAGGAAAAGTCTTAAATCTGTCGGGCCCTTTTCGATTAATGAAAGGTATTCCCCAAATTTCATCGTTTTGGCGATCTGGAAATACTTATCGGCATCGTGCATGTGGTTATCCACCAATGGAATTTCAATTTGTCCGTGGTTTTCACGAAGCCATTCAAATGTCCATTTTTGCATCGCCGGCCAATCTTTTGCCAAATCTGTGAAAACAACCGGGCGACTTGGTTTAAGATAATTTTCAATAAATTCTTCACGGGTAAGTCCCGTACGCTTTTCTATTGGCACTAATTTCATGACAGAAACTGAGTATAATTAGTAATCGACTGAGTAAAGAAAACTGATTTTAATTTCTTCCGGCAAAGTTACCAGTTGTTATTAATAACAATTCTAATTTGGATAATAGTTCTAAAAAATCAGCATTTCAAAATTCCAATACTGCAAACACGCAGCTTTTGTTATTTGTTTTATCTGATCAATTTAAAATATTACCATGAATTATGATTCAAATGTATCAAAGGAATTTGGAAATGTACCTATTGATTTTTAGTACAAAAGTAATCATACTTTTCCATCCGTCTTATTTTACAGATAGTTATCTTTATATATTACCGTCAAAATTATAGCTATCAAGAACTATAAAAAATGACAGGAATCATTTCCAGCGTAATTCATAAACGTATCTTCTATTTCAAATATTGAAGGTTTCGGTTAACATCAACTTACGGACTTATGAAATATTTAACCATTTCTCCATCATCAAAACTTTCCGGATTTGTCAGATGCTTCTGGGTTTTGGAAGACGAAGTAAGTACGGAAAAACCCTACATTCATCGGGTTATGCCGGATGGATGCGCAGAAATGATTTTTCATTACCAAACTCCTTTTGATGAAATTTTCTCAAAAGATAAGATTGAAACATCCTTCAGCTCCGGTCTGCATGGTCAGTCTCAAAATTTTCGTCGTTTTATCGTACACCGAAATTTTGGGATTTTTGGCGCTTATCTCTATCCTTTTACGCTGCCACTATTGTTTTCAATGCCATCAGATGAATTAAGCAACGAAATGCCGGATCTTCCAACTTTGATGGGAAATGAGGGCAAAATTCTTGAAGAAAAAATGATGCTGGCAAAAACCAATGAAGAAAGAGTTATTATTATTTCGGCATTTCTTGAAGAAAAGATAAGCCGGAATTACAGACATGAACCTGCCGTATTTGCATCGATTTGCAATATCATTCAGTCAAGAGGCACTACGAATGTTCAACAAATGGCCGAAGAAAGTTTTTTATCAACCCGACAATTTGAAAGAAAATTTAAAGCGTTTTCAGGTTTCAGTCCCAAGTTATATGCCAGAATTGTCCGCTTTCAATCCGCATTAAATATGTATGGAGATTCTCAGAAATCACTTACTAAAATTGCCTACGAATGCGGATACTATGATCAGTCACATTTTATTCACGACTTCAAAGAATTCTCCGGTCAGCATCCGCGATCTTTCTTTTCCGGTAAAGCAGAAGGTGCTGAATATCGGGATGCATAATGTCGTGTTTTTCCAATTTCAGGTTTTTGAAGCTTATTACATTTGCCTAAACATAAATCAAAAAGCTATGAGCACTATAAAAATTCCAAACGGGCATCAAACGATAATGCCCTATTTAATGCTGGAATCAGCTGAAAAATTTATTGACTTTACCACCAAAGTTTTTAGCGCAGAAGTAACTTTCAAGAAAATGCGGGATGATACGGACGTTGTGATGCATTCCGAAATCCGGATCAATGGAAGTACAATCATGTTTTGTGACAGTACTGAGAAATGGAAAACGGAGACAGCCAATCTTTTTATTTATGTTGAAGATGCGGATGAGTCGTATCAAAAGGCACTTTCAGAAGGCGCAACAACGATTATGGAACCGGCAGACCAGGATTATGGAAGAAGCTGCGGAGTGACAGATCCGAGTGGAAATGTTTGGTGGGTTACTTCGGTGAAATAATTTGTAAGCCATCTTTAATTCGTACTTTTAAAATAAAACATCCGAATTAAAGATGGCCGAAGTTATTAATGAAGTTGACGACATTCTTGCCAACCAAAGCGAGCAGATTAAAAAATTACATGATATTGTCAACAAAGCGTTTCAGGAAGAGGAGCTCATTGTTGATAATCTGGCACATCCTCCACAAGAAATCCTGACGCAGGGACAGCGCGTTTCCGATAAGGTTGCCCGGTTTGGCGGCAGCTGGACATTCATTATTATTTTCAGCGTCATCCTTTTTATCTGGATCGTCTACAATTCATTTCTTCCCAAAGCGGAACAATTTGATCCATATCCTTTTATTTTGATGAACCTGGTACTTTCCTGCGTGGCTGCTATGCAGGCTCCTATCATTATGATGAGCCAAAATCGGCAGGAAGAAAAAGACAGAATCCGGGCAGAAAATGATTATCTGATCAATATGAAGGCGGAACTTGAAGTGCGTAGTTTGCATCAGAAAATGGATCTGCTTCTGGAAGAACAGATTAAAACTTTGTTTGATGTTCAGGCAAAACAACTTGATTTGTTGAAAAAACTAACTGAACGGGTGGACAGTTTGTGTGTAAAAAACAACCTTTAAACAATTGATTAATATACAATTAAGAAAGAATGATTAATTACGACGGCAAAATTTTTATTCCACTTTCCAACTCTGAAAACGGTGAAGTAGATTTGGGAATGCAGTTTCATTACAAACAATCGGGCAACCTTTTGACATCAGAATACGTAGGTGCTAATATCCGGCTGGGACATTTAATTGCTCTTGTTGACGAGAATGGTTGTCTGGATATGCGCTATCATCAAATAAATGATCGCGGAGAAATCACGACTGGCATTTGTAAATCAACACCAGAAATAAAATCTGACGGAAAGATACGTTTGTATGAAAAATGGCAATGGACATCGGGAGATTTATCGAAAGGAGATTCAATTCTTGATGAATTATAAAATCGTGTTGCCGTAAACTTTAAAGATTCGCTTATGAAATTTAAATTCGCAGTTTTAATCTTCGCAGTTCTGGCTTTTTACCAGGCTCACGCACAAACCTCGAAAGTGGTTTCCGGTTCAACTGATTTTAGTGTCAAGTTTATTCTAGGAACCTGTAAAGGTACGTTTGACGCCCCAAAAGGAGGAGCAATTTTTGATCCGAATAACCTGAATGCTTCGGCTTTTAATTTAACAATTGCTGCAAATTCTTTTAAAACCAATAGCGATGGAAGGGATAAGGACATGAAAAGTGATAAATATTTTGATGTTGCTAAATATCCCAATATTCATTTCAAATCGTCAAAGGTTGAAAAGAAAGGTGATCAATACCAGGCGATAGGAACGTTGACAATCAGAGACGTTTCCAAAACCGTTACGCTTCCATTTGATGCAAAGAAAAATGCTGATGGCAGTTATGCTGTTTCCAGCACTTTTGAAATTAACCGTCTGGATTATAAGGTTGGTGAAAGTAACTGGAAATTGAAAGATGTTGTTACTGTGACGATTAAGGCGGTGATTAACTAATATCCGGTAATAATAATATTTATCGATCGTGCCACGCATCCCCGGGTTAAAACCCGGCGCTACAATGTCGGTCGTGCCAATGGCACTGGTTCTTAAATTATAAATTTCGTTTTGTTGGATTTCGATTCCCAATATATTTCTGTTGGGAAAGCGTTTCCAACGCAGATATTTTAAAATGCCATCGGCATGACCAATTTAATAACCCCGGGTTTCAACCCGGGGAAAAGCCATTCCCAACCCAGATCTAAAATGCCGTAGGCATGACCGACATTGTAGCGCGGGGTTTCAACCCCGGGGAAATGTGTTTCCCAAATTAACCCCACAATTTCATCCGTAAATCAATCGAAACAGACGCAATAAATTATTTCTTCAAAAATTACTTTGTAATTAGTCTAATTAACCATTTATTTGCAAAATATAATTGGTCTAAATTGATATACCCTTCGAATGAAACATCTATTTACACTCATTTGGATTCTTTCCTTACTTGGCGCCAGTACGGTAATGGCTCAAAATGGAGAAATCAGAGGAAAGATTTTAACCCAGGACAATAAGTCTTTTGAAGGTGTAAACATTACTTTGAAAGACACCAAATATGGTAATATTACAAATGCTGACGGTAAATTTCAGTTAAAAGCTCCCAAAGGAAATTACACGCTTATCGTTAGCGTGTTGGGGAATGAGAAGAAAGAATTACCTGTTGAAATAACCGCTGGAAAAATCCTGACTCTCGAAAATATACAACTTCAGGAAAATGGAATTTCTCTTCAGGATGCAGTAGTTACCGGCCAATTTGGCAAACAATCGCTACGCAACTCAGTGTATCAAGTCCGCACAATTGATAGTGAACGCATCCGGGCGCGAGGAGCAACAAATATTCAGACAATCCTGAACACCGAATTAGGAATCAGATTTTCCAACGATCCGACTTTGGGAACTACCGATATCCAGCTGATGGGTATGACGGGACAAAGTGTAAAAATACTGCTCGATGGAATTCCATTAGTAGATCGTGGTGCAACACGTGAAAGTCTTGGACAAATTGATATAAATACCATTGAACGTATAGAGATCGTCGAAGGCCCAATGTCTGTGATTTATGGTACGGATGCTTTGGCAGGTGTTATCAATATTATTACAAAAAAAGGTGATGGAAGCGATAACTTATCCGTTTCCGCACGTCTTCAGGAAGAAACTGTTGGTGATGAGTATAACGCTTTTGACAAAAAAGGTACTCACAATGAAAACATTGGCATAACCTGGCAAAAAAACGGTTTTCAGCTAAATGGCGGCGTGACACGGAACAATTTTGGCGGCTGGCAAGGAGATTCCACAGGTCGGGTAAAAGCCTGGATGCCAAAAGAACAAATGTTGTTCAACGCTGGTATTGGCTATACAAAAGAAAAATGGAACGTTTGGTACCGATTTAACGGGACTGATGAAACCATTAAATATCTTGGAAATATTAACGTGGCAAACACAGCCGGCGACAAAGATTATATTACCAAAAGATGGTTTCACCAGGCTCAAGGCGAGTATCATGCAAGTGATAAACTGGGTTTTACTGGCGCACTTTCTTACACAGATTACAGCCGGAAAACACTAAGTACCAACATTGATTTCAATACCGGAAAACGTACACTTTCTCTGGATCCAGCGGCTCAGGATAAATCCATTTTCACTACTGTTTTTTTCAGAGGAACTGCTCTTTACAAAGTTTCGCCTAATGTATCTCTGCTGCCAGGAATTGAAATAAATAACAACAACGCCAGTGGGGCCAGGATAAAAGGTTCGCCGACAATCAACGAATATGCGTTTTTTGTTTCATCCGAATTGAAAGTAACGCCAGCTATTAAATTGAGTCCAGGTGTCCGTTTTATCAAAAATTCAGTTTATGATGCACCTCCGGTGATCCCGTCTTTGAATGCTAAAATCACGTTGAACAATGTTCTCGATTTGCGTATGGGTTATGCGCGCGGTTTCCGCTCGCCAGCTTTGCGTGAATTATATTTCGATTTTCATGACGCGTCGCACTCTATTAATGGTAATGAAAACCTGAAAGCTGAATATTCGAATAGCTTCAATACGTTTCTGGTTTGGCAGGTAAAACAACAATCTTCTTTAAAAGTTACTTCCACGCTGGGTGGTTTTTACAACATTTTCCATAACAGAATCGATACCGGATTTGACCCAAATAACCCGTCACAAACTACCTATCTGAATATCAGTTTATTCAAAACAACTGGTGTTAGCCTTGACAATAAATTTTACTGGAAAAATATTCAGGCGACTTTGGGAGCTACTTACATCGGAACTTATAACGACATTCTGGATGAGTCGGAAGGTGTAACAGAGGATTTGCCGGAATTTGTATGGTCGCCGGAAATCAATGCCAATTTTCTTTACAACTTCTCAAAAATTGGAGCAAGCATAAATTTCTTCTATAAATATACTGGCAAAAAACCTGCTTATGCACTCATCAGCGGCACACCGGTTACTGCAAGTTTGAGACAAATCAGCGGTTACAATATGGCTGATCTTACCGTCACCAAAACATTAGGAAAATACATCAACCTGATTGGCGGGGCGAAAAATCTTTTTGATTTAACATCGATCAAAAATACAACTATCGGTTCTGGTCATGATGCCACCGGACCAGGATTTAACGGTCGCTCTTACTTCCTCGGCATGAATATCCACTGGTCAAAAAAATAAGTTATTACCCTTTTAAATTAATCAAATCAATTATGAACAAATTATTCAAGCCTCTACTCATCATTGCCCTGTTGGGTATTTTCAATGCCTGTTCAGATGACGATCCTGCGTTGCCGGACAATACTGCCGCTTTTGAATCAACTGCGCAAGGATTTGACGGAGAATCTGTTGACGTTAAAATTGTATTGAGCAGAGCAGCGGAAACAGCAACAGCTATTTCGGTTTCATTGACACCTACTTTGGTAACTTACGGCACACAATTCACTACAACTCCTGCCGCTACTAATAACACATTGGCACTTACTGTTCCTGCCGGAGCAAGCAGCGTTACGTTTAAAGTACTTAAAACAGCAGGCGTACTTTTAAATGGTGATGAAAGTATCCAGTTCAAAATAACATCTGTTGCTTCACCCGTTTTGGTTGGTACAAATACTGACTTGAAACTTAGTTTCAAAGCCATCGTTTCAGACGGAACGAGCATTCAGCTAAACGGGATTGCGGGAACAGAAGCTGGATCAAGTGCTGCAAATTCAGTTTTTCTTGACCTTAGCGCGAACTTGCAAACACCTGTTTTACGTGATAGCTGGGATCTTGGATTTTACTCAGGAACTGATTTCAGAGTTACAATTAATACGAGTAACGGTGCTTCTGCCATTGCACTTGATAAATCTGATCTTACAACTGTAACTGCGGCCGATATTGACCTTACAAAACTGGCAATCGGACAAGGACAGGGAACGTTGGCATTATCGGATGGTTATTCAGGCAAACTTTCAGAAACACTTATTAAAGAAATTTCAGCAACCGATGCCGACAATAAAGTTTATATACTAAACCGTAAAGGTGGTTCTGCAACTGTTTTGCCTGCCGACCAGATTTACAAAATTCGTATCATCCGCAAAGGAACTACGGGTTACACTTTGCAATATGCCTTGTTGAATGACACTACTTTCAAAACACTTGATATTACGAAAGATGCGACCTACAACTTCCAGTTTGTTTCACTTGTAAAAGGTGCAACTGTTGCGGTTCAGCCTGCAAAAGCACGTTGGGATCTTGAATGGGGATATAGCATGTACTATACTGCCTCAGGAACAACAAATATTCCTTACGGATTCTCGGATCTTGTTTTCATCAATCACTTGGCTGGTGTAACAGCGGCAGAAGTTTTGACAACAACTGCAACGTACGATGCTTACGCAGAAAGCAATATCACTACAACGACTTTCAGTGCTGACCGTGACGTAATCGGTTCGAAATGGAGAGTAACATCTGGTGGTACTGTTGGTGTAAAAACGGACCGTTTCTATGTCATCAAAGATGCTGGCGGAAATGTTTACAAACTTAGATTCATAAGCTTCACATCGACAGATGGCGGAGAAAGAGGAAAGCCGAAACTGGAATACAAACTGGTTAAAAAAGGAGCTTAATCATTCCCTAATTATTTTATAGATCAGAGGGAACGGCCACAACGCCGTTTTCTCTGATCTATAGATTTAAACAGAATCTTAATCATGCTTACATCTCTTTTATTTATTTCAACATTAGTAACTTCGGTACCAGACGGGTCATCTTTTAGCCAACCTACTAAATTCGAATCCAATATGCGTAACGAAATTTCAAAAGCTGAGATCCATGTCATCAAAGATTTCAGTGCAGTAACACAAGCGAATACATACAATTATTTCAGCCTCACCAGCGAAAGCGAAGTAGCTGCGGCGGATGCTAAAACCACCAAATGGGATCTGGCTTTCAGTGGGACAACTATCCTGACAAACGGCGGAACCAGCGGATCAGGACAAGGCGGTGCAATTGTTGTTGAAAAACCATTTGATACCATTACCGAAGCCCCAAAAGATGGTTACAAAGTAGATGGCGGAAGCGGAAACGCCATTGCAAGCGGGAGTGGAAATTCCTGGTACAAATATGATATGAGCGTCCATGCAATCCTTCCGATTGTCGGCAGAACGATTATTGTAAAAACAGCAGAAGGCAAATTCGCCAAAATCGAATTTATAAGTTATTACAAAGGTGCGCCGGAAGATGTGCCAACGGAAGAATCAAAATACTATACTTTCAGATATGTACTGGCCGACGAAAACGGCAAATTCTAATTTTGGCTATCAGCTTTCGGCAGTCGGCTATCAATTAATTGACCAGATTTAATTCTGGCAAGTTCTGAAGGCCGACCGCTGACAGCCGATAACTATCTTTGATATTTCCAGTTCCTTGTCTTCCCCTCTTCTATCCATTCCACAGCTCGCTCCATTCTTTTCACTCTGGTCGTTTCGCTTTTTGCTTCAACAATCCAGTCGACATATTCCTTTTTTTGCGATAGCGTAAACTTTTTAAAATTTTCCAGCGCATCAGGGTTATCATCAATAGCTTCCAGAATATAATCCGGTATCACCAACTCCTTCACAACTTTCTTTGCGGGGTCTTTGGTAATTTTCACACCATTATCAATTAAAGACATGGCGTCGTGTATAAGGGCAATAATCTGCTCTTCTGATGGCAGTTCCTCAATTTTTGTAATCTTACCAAACTGTCCCATACCACTGTTTTCTCCATCTACTGAAAACAATTTATCCGGATCTTTCATCTTGGAGTAAAGCCAGAAATGGAATCCGCAATGATACTTAAAAGACGCCATACTACACAAATTGCCATTTTTGTACTCAAAAAATGGCATACTCCATTTCATGACTTCTTTGACATCCGGACAGGCTGCATGAACAAGTTCACGCCAATAATCTAAAATCGGAATTGCGAATTCAGCCGATTTAATAATATATTCATCTATTCGTGGTAGTCTGGTACCCATTTCAGATTGCTATTTTGTAAGAATTTTTTTTTGTTTGAAAGCAAAGAATATGTTGGTGAACATTCATAAATTCTTAGTAGAAACCAGAATACTATTTTTCCAAAATCTCTTTCAAGTTCTTCAATCCATTGGAAAAATCACTGCCTACAGATTTTTCCATACCCATAAACGGCAGCATCGCATTCATCGGATACGGCATTTTTCCTGAAAATCCCCATTTTACTTTTGTCTGGTTTTCGCCGGCATTTTCAGTAATCATGTAAGCATCATTCTTAGATTCAAAAGGTTCAATAAACCGTAATTCAGTATCAATGCGCTCTCCTTCGTCAATCTTTTTTATTTCCTGCTCCCCTTTCCCAACATCATCATTTCCCTCCCACATAGACGTAAAACCTATTGTCCCATCCGTGCCTTTATATGTCTTTTTTATATTAGGATCCATCCGCATCCAAACACTCCAGTTATCCTGATTTTTCAAGGATTTCAAATATTCGAAAACTTCGGCTTTCGGTTTATTAACCACTATTTCTCGTTCAACTGCATAATCTTTTGGCATAATGAAGGCTGCAATCAGGAAAATCCCGATGAGTCCAAGTAGAATGTAGAGCGCTTTTTTCATGATCGAGTTCGTTTTAGGTGAATAACTGAATTTGAATTTTTCTTCATCAATGTCTTCAATGCTTTCAACGTTTTCCATCCCGGCCTTTTCCAAAACTCTTATCGAAGCAGCATTGTGAATGTTCACAAATGCGATTACAGCAGTCGGATTAAATGTTTTAAGTGAAAACCGAATCAAGGATTTCGCTATGGAAGTGGCCACGCCTTTGCCCCAATATTCTTCCATAATCCTATATCCAATCTCCACTTCGGTTCCGTAAGGTTCCAGTTTTGCGGCGCCTACCAAAGCTCCTGTTTTTATTTCTTCAATTAAATATCTTCCAAAATAATCGTTGGTACCATTTTCCCGAAGAATCTGCGCCAGCATCTTGTCCGATTCCTCACGGCTTAGCGCAGCACCGGTCACAAATTTCATTACCTTATCGTTGTTACTCAGTCTGTAATATTTGTCGCTGTCAGCGCTCGTCATTTTTGTTAAAATGAACGTCGGGGTTTTAATCTGAAATACTTTCATAAAAATAGGAGTCCCTAAAATTAACGATTAACCATCGGATTTTCAATTCATTAACCTATCCGGAAATCGTTTTCGAAATATACATTTTCTATCTAAAAATATGAATTAATATACCATTATTTATTGATAAGTGACATTAACAAATTATTAGAAAAAACCAGGGCAGGATATTTGTAGCATCCGTAAAAAATTAAATATCTATTTTGCATACCTGTACACGCATAGCCAACAACGTCCGGTACTCTCTTTTCAAATTACCCAAAATCTGATGCATTTGTTCTGATGAAAAGATATCTTCAGTTTATAAAAAAATACCAGACGGCAATGATTCTCGGCCCATTCCTGGCCATCATTGATGTTTTTGGAGAAATTGTCCAGCCAATGCTGATGTCAGACATTGTGGATGTCGGAATAAAGAATCAGGACACGCATTACATACTGAAAATGGGTGCGCTCATGATTGGTTTGTCTCTGGTAGCAATCGTTGGCGGTATCGGAAATGTTTATTTTTCTTCCAAGTCATCCGTCGGTTTTGCCAGTGAATTACGACAAGGTTTGTTCAAAAAGATTCAGGAATTTTCTTTTTCAAATATTGATACTTACAGCAGCGCATCGTTGGTAACACGGTTAACAAATGACATAAATACCTTACAACAGGTAGTAATGATGTCTTTACGTTTGTTAATCCGTGCTCCGTTAATGCTGGTTTGCGCTGTAATTTTTGCTTTACAGATTAACCATCAATTAACCCTTATTATTGCCGTAGCGATTCCGGTTTTAAGTCTTGCCATTTTCATTATCATGAAAAAAGGCATTCCTTATTTTACCAAAATGCAGAAAAAACTGGATCGCGTTAATGCCGCAATTCAGGAAAACCTCACCAATATACGCGTTGTCAAATCTTTCGTCAGAAGTGATTTTGAAGAACAAAAATTTTCAGTCGCTAATAATGATCTTATGGAAATGTCAGTCAAGGCGTCAACAATTGTCATTTTGATCATGCCGGTGATGATGCTGATCATGAATGTTTCGATTGTCGCGGTTGTCTGGTTTGGCGGAAATAAAGTTATGACAGGCGATTTGCAGGTTGGGCAGCTAATGTCTTTCATAAGTTACATTACCCAGATCCTGATCGCGCTGATGTTACTTTCCATGACAATTATGATGTTTTCCCGTGCAAGTGCTTCCTCAAAAAGAATCATTGAAGTGCTTGATACCAAAATTGATATCAACGATACGCCATCCGCATTAGGCCAGAATTTACAAATTCATAAGGGAAAAGTGGAGTTCCGGGACGTGTGTTTCAAATATAAAACTGAAAGTGATCTTTTTGTTTTGAAAGACATCAGTTTCACCGCAGTTCCTGGTGAACTGATCGCTATTATCGGTGCGACAGGTTCTGCCAAAACAAGTCTGGTCCAGCTTATTCCAAGATTGTATGATGTTACCGAAGGGCAAGTTTTAATTGATGGCGTGGACGTCCGGGATTATTCGCTGAAACATTTGCGGGAAGCGACGGCAACGGTACTTCAAAAAAACGTTTTGTTTTCAGGAACAATAAAAAGTAATCTGAAATGGGGAAAGCCTGATGCCAGTGATGAAGAACTCATTTCAGCTGCAAAAGATGCCCAGGCGCATGACTTCATTATGTCGTTCCCTTTACAATACGAAACGATTCTCGGACAAGGTGGTGTAAATCTTTCCGGCGGTCAGCAGCAGAGATTATGTATCGCCCGAGCACTTTTGAAAAAACCAACCATTCTCATTCTGGATGATAGTACAAGTGCCGTTGATACAGCTACGGAGGCAAAAATCCGGACGGCTTTGCAGGAAAATCATAATAATACAACCACGTTTATCATCGCACAAAGAATCAGTTCCATCGAGTCTGTCGACAGGATTATTATTCTGGACGACGGACGGATTATCGGCGTCGGAACGCATGATGAACTGATGAAAACCAACGCGGTTTATCAGGAAATTTACCAGTCTCAACAGCAAAATGAAGCCATAGCCTCATGAGCGAAAATAACAAATCACAACCTTCGGCAGCTCCGGGCGGAATGCCGGGATCGGGTTCAGTAAGACGGTTTTCAGCAGAAAAACCAAAAAATATTAACCTGACGATGCGTCGGCTTTGGGGATATTTGCAAAAAAATAAACTGGGACTGCTCACTGTGGTTTTATTTATTTTGATCAATACATCCGCTTCTCTAACCGGATCTTATCTGCTTCGCCCGCTGATCAATGATTACATTATTCCAAAAGACGTAAACGGACTGATTCACATGCTCGGGATCATGCTGGTGATCTATGTAGCGGGCGCAACAGCAGCTTATCTGCAAAGTCGTTTCATGATTATTATTTCTCAAAAAACGGTTAACGAAATGAGAAATGATCTGTTCAAAAAGCTGCAATCGCTTCCTTTACAGTTTTTTGACACAAATAGTCATGGTGATTTAATGAGCCGTTTCACCAATGATGTAGATCTGATCAGCGAATCATTAAATAACAGTTTGACCCAGATTTTCACCAGCATCATTACGCTTACAGGAACATTTCTGCTCATGTTATACATTAGTCCGCTGCTGACTTTGGTAACGTTGGTGATGGTTCCGCTTATGCTTTTCCTGGCTTCCCAGGTTATCAAAAGAAGTAAAAATTATTTCATTGCCCAGCAAAAGGCAGTGGGGATAACGAATGGTTATATTGAAGAAATCATTACCGGAATCAAAGTCGTGAAAGTATTTGGTTATGAAGAAAAAGCAGAAGCCGATTTCGAAAAACTGAATTTCGATCTTCGTGATAAAGCAACAAAAGCACAAATGTTTTCGGGTATGATGATGCCGATTATGATCAACATGAGTACGATCAATTACGCTTTAACAGCGACAATCGGTGGAATTCTGGCCGTAACACGAGGTTTGGATATTGGCGGACTCGCTTCATTTCTTCAATATTCACGACAATTTGGAAGACCGATTAATGAATTATCCAGTCAGTTAAACAGTTTACAAGCTGCATTGGCCGGAGCTGAACGTGTTTTTGAAATGATGGATCAACTGCCAGAACCGGCAGATTCCGAAAACGCCGTAACACTTTCAAAAGTGCAAGGCGAAGTTCGTTTTGAAAATGTGACCTTCAGTTATAGCCCGGATAAGGTGATTTTGCACGATATAAACTTGTCCGTAAAACCAGGACATAAAATTGCTTTTGTAGGTTCTACAGGAGCAGGAAAAACAACGATCATTAATTTACTTCCAAGATTTTATGACATCCAATCAGGAAAAATCACGATTGATGGCATTGATATAAAAGACATTTCAAGAGAAAGTTTAAGAAAATCACTCGCCATCGTTTTACAGGATACGCATTTATTTACCGGAACCGTGATGGAAAATATTCGCTACGGAAGATTAACGGCTACGGATGAGGAAGTAATTCATGCGGCTGAACTTGCCAATGCACATTCTTTCATATCCAGGATGCCGCAAGGTTATAATACCGTTTTGGATGGCGATGGAAGTAATTTAAGTCAGGGACAAAGACAGTTACTGAACATTGCCCGCGCCACAGTTGCGGAAGCACCAATTTTAATTCTGGATGAGGCAACAAGTTCGATCGATACCAGAACGGAAAAGCTGATCGAGGAAGGAATGGATACCTTGATGAATGGTAAAACTACCTTTGTAATCGCTCACCGATTATCGACAGTCAGAAATGCGGATGAAATTATTGTGCTGGAATATGGACGTATCATTGAGCGGGGAAGCCACAATGATCTGATGTTGAAAAAGGGGAAATACTATCAGTTATACACCGGACAGTTTTCCTGAATTAGAAAAAAATTAAATTTCATTAACACGCATTAACAATTCAGAAAATTTGCTTTAAAAGCCCGAATTATTATATTTGAATTATTGGAACACAGTATTGCATTTCCAATAATTTAATTCCAATCATTCTTGAATTCATTATAAAAATATGAATTTTTCAATGTTTTGATAATAGTTAGCACCATGCTTAAAAGAACTTTTGTATTGTTTTTTTGCATCGGGCAAATCCTTGCCTCGGCACTGTTTTTCGGACAGGCGGAGGCGTCGTGCAGGACTAATTTTGGAATCGCTAACTTATCTCCTTTCAACAATAAATATTATCTCGAAGAAGATGAAGTCCTGGAAGTGGATGATTCCATTTGCCTGCATCAGACATTTATCAGTGCTGATGAATTCAAATGGAAAGAAAATCTTTCAAGCCTTTTACGCCACCGAACTTCTAATTACCGCTTCATTAGTCTTGAATCAGTCCTTTCAGAATATTTTCATTTTTCAGAAAAGTCAGTTTTCCAACATTACACCAGACAAGTTATCGGCTCCATGGAGGGGTTACTTACCTTGCCGGATTATTACAGCTTTCTTCATCGACTTTGCCCATTCTAGGCATTCATAAAGGCATCTGCCTTTACCTGTACATTTTAGCCGCAACATTATTAACGTATAATCTGACGTAGAAACGCCAGCATTTCAGCGCGTATTTTACATTTCAGCTTATGCTTTTTTCCCGTCCTGTAACTTTTACAGGCGATAAAACTGTGCGCTATATTCTATTCCTGATCTCATACAAAATATTAATTTTCAACCTGTTAACTACTCATCATGAAAAATTATCATTTGGCTGTATTACTTGGTATAAGCTTTTATACCTCCAGCTGTACTACCCAAAGCAAAGATACCGCAGAAAGCAAAGACTCGATTTTAACGATACCCGTTACCGTTTTAAAAACCCAGAATACAGAATTGCACCGGGAATATGTCGGTGATATTCATGCTGTAAAAAACGTAGAAATTTACGCCCGTGTAAAAGGATATCTTGAAGAAGTTTACGTGGATGAAGGCAAGGAAGTGAAAAAAGGACAAATACTTTTCCGCATAAACAGTGAAGAATATGCAGCAGAACTGGCCAAAGCCAATGCAAGTTTGCAAAGTGCTATTGCTGATGCAAAAGGAGCGGAACTGGAAATGGGCCGCGTGAAAATGCTGGTAGAAAAAAATGTAGTTTCAAAAACAGAACTTGACGTTGCCAAGGCTAAATATGCAGCCGTGACGGCAAGGATTGAAGAAGCGAAATCGATGAAATCAAATGCGGCCATTCTGCTTGCTCATACCCAGATTAAAGCTCCTTTTGACGGCATGATTGACAGGCTCCCTTTTAAAATCGGTAGTTTGATCAATGAAGGAACGTTATTGACTACCCTTTCGGATACTAAAAATGTTTTTGCATATTTCAATGTCTCTGAAAACGAATATCTGGAATATACAAAAGCAAAAGACGCAGCATCTAACCAAAATGCGATCGTAGAGCTCGAACTTGCGGACGGCTCTTTTTTCAAACATAAGGGAAAAATAGAAACAATGGAAGGAGCTTTCGATGAAGGAACGGGCTCTATTGCTTTCCGGGCACGTTTTGCAAATCCTGAAAAACTGTTAAAACATGGTTCAACCGGTACAATCAGATTGACAAATACTGTTGAAAATGCCCTTTTAATTCCTCAGAAAGCCGCCTTTGAAATTCAGGATAAAAGCTTTGTTTACGTTTTAGGAAAAGACAATAAAATAAAGACCAGAAGCTTCGTTCCCAAATCGAGGCTTTCAGGATATTACATTGTAAAGTCAGGGTTAGAGCCGGGAGAAACGATTATATATGAGGGACTTCAGGGATTGAAAGATGGCGTTACGATTAATCCAAAAATGATCACTTTGGATTCTGTTAAACCAGAAAAGAGCAACATCGAGCTTACAGCACGATAAAATCTTAATTCTCACCTGAATTTTAAATCATGTTTCAAAAATTTATAGAGCGACCGGTTCTGTCGCTAGTCATTTCCATTTTCATCATCCTGCTGGGGATTTTGGCTTTTATAGGACTACCCGTTTCTCAGTTCCCTGATATTGTCCCTCCTTCTGTTGTTGTAACTGCCACCTACACGGGTGCCAACTCGGAAGTTTGTGTAGATGCGGTTGCAGTCCCTCTGGAAAAGGCCATCAATGGGGTTCCTGGCATGACCTACATGACCAGTGTATCAGGTAACGATGGTGTTACCACGATCACTATTTCATTTAATGTAGGTGTGGATCCCGATTTGGCCGCTGTGAACGTACAAAACCGTGTTCAAACAGTTATTGATGAACTTCCGGAAGAAGTAATCAAAGCTGGGGTTACCACCGAAAAAGAGGTGAACAGTATGCTTATGTACCTGGATATCATGAGTACAGACACTACTGTGGGTGAAGACTTTGTATACAATTTTGCTGATATCAACATCCTGAAAGAGTTAAAAAGAATCGACGGTGTGGGTCGCGCGCAAATCATGGGAAGTAAGGATTACTCCATGCGTGTGTGGCTCAAACCCGATCGGATGAATACCTACAATGTTTCGGCAGATGAAGTTGTTCAGGCGATACGCGATCAAAATGTGGTTGCTGCACCGGGAAAAACAGGCGTAGCTTCTGGCCGCGAAACGCAGGTTTTGCAGTATGTTTTAAAATACACCGGCAAATTATTCGAGCCGGTTCAATATGAAAATATTGTATTGCGCTCCAATCCGGATGGTTCCATGTTGAAATTAAAGGACGTTGCTGACATTGAATTTGGAACACTGGAATATGACATGGCTTCCAAATCCAACGGAAAACCTTCGGCATCGATCATGATCAAACAGCGGCCGGGATCCAATGCCCAGGAGGTTATCAAAAATATCAAAAGCAAAGTAGCTGAATTGAAAGGTACAAGCTTTCCTCCTGGAATGGACTACTTTGTTTCCTATGACGTTTCGAGGTTTCTGGATGCTTCCATTCATGAGGTTGTCCGTACACTGATTGAAGCCTTTATTCTGGTAATTATTATTGTGTTTCTCTTTTTGCAGGATTGGCGTTCAACACTTATTCCCGCATTGGCTGTACCGGTTGCTTTGGTCGGAACTTTTGCTTTTATGCAATTATTCGGATTCTCAATTAATCTACTGACGCTTTTTGCATTAGTACTTGCCATTGGCATTGTGGTGGATAATGCCATTGTCGTCGTGGAAGCAGTTCATGCAAAAATGGCTGAGAAACATCTCGACGCAAAAGAAGCTACCATTGAATCAATGAAGGAAATGAGCGGAGCAATTATTGCGATCACGCTGGTCATGTCGGCCGTATTTGTTCCGGTTGCATTTATGTCAGGACCCGTCGGCGTTTTTTACAGGCAATTTTCAATAACGCTGGCAATTTCCATTGTTATATCCGGAATTAACGCATTGACACTCACTCCTGCACTTTGTGCATTAATGCTTAAAAATACCCATGGCCAGCCCTCTAAGAACACACCACTCGACCGGTTTTTCAGAGGATTTAATAAAGGCTATGATGGTATTTCTAATAAATACAGGAAATTACTATCACGCATCGCCAGCCGGAGAATGATAACCATAGGTCTTTTAGTGGCTTTTTGCATTGGAACATACGGAATCAATACCATATTACCAACCGGATTTATCCCAACAGAAGATCAGGGTGTGATCAATGTAAATGTCACAACGCCGGTTGCCGCTACCGTTGAAAGAACGGAAGCTGTACTGGATGAAATACAGAAAGTAGCAGAGTCACTGGAACCTGTCGAGTCTGTATCTTCCCTTTCGGGTTATAGTTTGATCACGGAATCTGCCGGTTCATCTTATGGTATGGCCATGATCAACCTCAAAGCCTGGGACCAGCGAAAAGAATCAGTAGAAGATATCATCGCGGAAATGGAACGAAAAACAAAGCATATTACCGATGCAAACATACAGTTTTTCCCTCCTCCAACTGTTCCCGGATTTGGTAATTCCAGTGGATTTGAACTTCGTGTTCAGGACAGAACAGGCAGTGACGACCTGCAAAAAACAGCCGAAATAACGAATCAATTTGTAAAGGCATTGATGGATACACCGGAAATCTCTAGTGCATTCAGCAGTTTTGATGCCAGCTTCCCACAGTATATGATCCATGTGGATGCGGATATTGCTTCCAAAAAAGGAGTTTCTGTTGATGTGGCTATGAGCACACTCCAAACCTTGATCGGGAGTTTATATGCTTCCAACTTCATCCGGTTTGGACAAATGTATAAGGTAATGGTGCAGGCTGACCCAAGTTTCCGTAAAACCCCGGAGGACATTTTGAAATTATATGTCAAAAATAATCGTGGCGAAATGGTTCCCTTTTCGACTTTCATACGATTAGAGCGGGTTTACGGACCGGAACTACTGACGCGCTACAACATGTTTACATCGGCAATGATCAATGGAGATGCCGCTCCTGGATTTAGTAGTGGAGATGCCATCAAGGCTGTTGAACGCGTTGCAAAAGAAAAGCTTCCAAAAGGATTTTCGTATGAATGGTCAGGTATGACGCGGGAGGAAATCCTTTCGGGCGACCAGGCAATGTATATCTTCGCTATTTGTCTGCTGTTTGTCTATCTCTTATTAGCAGCGCAATACGAAAGTTTTCTTCTTCCGTTACCCGTAATTCTTTCCCTGCCAACGGGAATTTTCGGAGCATTTTTAGCACTGAAACTTCTCGGTTTGGAAAACAATATTTACGCCCAGGTTTCGCTGGTAATGCTTATCGGACTTTTAGGAAAAAACGCGATCCTGATCGTTGAATATGCCATTCTTCGTCAAAAAGAAGGTCGAACTGTTTTTGAAGCTGCGCTGGAAGGAGCCACAGAAAGATTACGTCCGATTTTAATGACATCCTTTGCTTTCATAGCAGGTTTAATTCCGCTTTGTATTGCATCCGGCGCTGGTGCTTTGGGTAACAGGTCTATTGGTACGGCGGCGGCTGGCGGGATGTTAATTGGAACATTGTTCGGGGTAATTATTATTCCCGGGCTTTACGTCTTGTTCGCTACGCTTGCACTTCCTAAAAAACCTTCTGCACCAAAAATTGAGCGGGAAGAAGTTTTGCTCCACTGATTTTGAAAAAAGATTATCTGGCAGTCATGAATTACTCATGACTGCTACCTTTTACTAACTGCATTTTAATTAATGAAAACATATAAAAAAGCTTATCAAATCCTCCTGGCTGTAACTTTAATTTTCCTTGGCGGGTGTAAGGTGATGCAGCCCATCCAACACGCCTCTTCAATACGTACGCCGGAAGCCTTTGAAAGTCAAACAGACTCAACCGGTATTGGTTCAATGCAATGGAAATCATTTTTCAAAGATGCGAATCTGATTGCGTTGATCGATACTGCTCTACTGAATAATCCGGATTTAAGAATGGCTATTCAAAGAATTGAGATGGCTAAAACAAATATTTTGCTTGCAAAAGGAGCTTTGTTGCCAGCCGTAAACGCAGAAATTTCTGGTGGTGTACGCAAGTTTGGAGATTATACGATGGATGGGGTTGGAAATTACGACACCAATTTTTCAGAAAATATTGACAGTGACAGAAGACTTCCGGCACCGTTTATGCCCGATTATTTCGTAGGATTCAGAAGTACCTGGGAAGTTGATATCTGGGGAAAATTAAGAACACAGCGAAAAGCAGCTTACACGCGTTTTCTGGCCACACAAAAAGGTAGGAATCTAGTGGTAACAAGTCTGATCGCACAGGTAGCGCGACTGTATTATGAACTTTTAGCGATGGATTCGGAGCTTGCGATTATCCAGAAAAATATCACATTACAGCAATCCGCGGTTGAAAATATCAAGATCCAGAAAGAAGGTGGAAGAGCAAATGAATTGGGTGTAAGACAATTTACGGCTCAGTTACTGAATACGCAAAGTCTGGAAATTCAGATTAATCAACGCATTGTTGAAGCAGAAAATAACCTGAATCTTTTACTAGGCCGTTTCCCTCAAAAAATTACCCGAAGCGGAAGATTGAATGAAAATTTACCTGAGCGCGTCCAGGCAGGAATTCCTTCAAAAATGCTGATCAGGCGTCCGGATATCCAGCAGGCGGAATTAGAATTATTAGCAAATCATGCGGATTTACAAGCAGTAAGATTGGCTTTTTTGCCTTCGCTAAACATCACAGGCTTATTAGGTTTTAATGCTTTCAAAGGTTCTTTACTATTTAATTCCGGTTCATTAGCGTATTCCGCACTAGGTGGATTGGCTGCTCCAATTTTCAATAGAAAAGCCCTTAAAGCCGGTCAAAAACGTTTTGAAGCCGCAAGTATTGAATCGCTTTATGCTTATAACAAGGCGATCTTGACGGGTTTTCAGGAGGTGAGTACCAGTTTGAAAAAAATTGAAAACACGAAAAAAATCTCGGATTTTAAGAAGCAGGAAGTTGATGTTTTGCAACTTGCAGTGGTTACTTCACGGGATTTATTCCTGACGGGTTATGCTACTTATCTTGAAATAATTGCAGCGCAGAAAAATGTTCTGGAAGCGGAACTGGCGTTAACAGAAGTTCAAAAAGACCAGCATTTAGCTTTGGTGGATTTGTATAGGTCGCTTGGTGGTGGGTGGGAATAAAACTAGTTTTTTGCCAATTTAATCGGTCATGCCTACGGCATTTTATTGCGATACATTCGTCCCAAATCCCCCGGGTTAAAACCCGGGGCTACAATGTCGGTCATGCCTACGGCATTAATAAGTCAGTATCACGCACTATTAACTTAGCGCCAACGGCGCGATAATATCTTAACCCCGGGTTTCTACCTGAGGATGCTTCCCAACAAAAAATAAGACAGTCTGCATTTGCAAACTGTCTTATTTTTTATTCAACTTAAAATTACTTCTTCTTAGCCCCAGCCAAACTTGGTTCTTTCGAAATAACGATCAAATCAGCAAGCATACGACCTGTTTCAGTAATATAGATATCCTTTTTCTTCTTAACCTCTTTCGTAGCTTCAGCAGTTTTTGGTTTTGCGTCAGCAGAGTCTTCGTCTTCATCATCAGACTCCTCGCCAAGCTGTTTCATCGCAGCACGTTTCTTTTCAGCTTCATCACGTTCTACTTTACGTTTTGATTCCAACAGAGAAACAACTTTGTTTTCACGCGCTTTTTTGAATTCATCCATTGTTTTCGCCAATGCTTTCAACTCTTCATCTGATTTCAAACGATGATTATGTTTGTCGCGAAGCTGACTTACGATTTTCTCGTTGATATCATTTGTAGCTTCATATTTCGAAGACGCAATCTGATCCCAAGGCAATGCACTTGGCTGAGAACCTTCACCATATTCGTTTACTTTGAAAGCGGTTGGCATTTCAAGATCAGGCATTACACCTTTCAACTGCGTGCTGCTTCCGTTGATACGATAGAACTTGGCAACAGTCAATTTAACTTGTCCTAACTGATCAGTTTCCTTTGGAACCCATTGGTTAAGATCGATCAGAGTCTGAACTGTTCCTTTACCATAAGTTTGTTCACCTACGATAATTCCACGTTTATAATCCTGAATAGCCGCCGCAAAAATTTCGGAAGCAGAAGCACTGAAACGGTTCACCATAACAGCCATTGGACCATTATAAGCAACAGTCGGGTCATTATCAGACTGAACCTCAACTTCGCCCTGTCCTTCTTTAACCTGAACAACCGGGCCTCTGTTAATAAACAAACCAGTAAGAGAAACTGCTTCGGTTAATGAACCACCACCATTGTTACGAAGGTCAATTACGATACCATCAACATTTTCAGTCTGCAATTCAGTGATGATTTTCTGAACATCACGGGTAGTGCTTGAAAATTCTTTTTCCTTTTGTTGCGCACCCTCAAAATCACGGTAGAACAACGGAACATCGATCACACCGATTTTATAATCTTTACCTCCGTTATTTACTGAAACAATTTCCTTCTTGGCACGAGAATCTTCAAGTTTAATTTTCTCACGAACCAGTCTAATTTCCTTTGGAGGCGTGCTTGAAAGCGCATCAGCTGAAACAATCTGCAAGCGAACCACAGTTCCTTTTGGGCCTTTGATCAGTTTCACAGCATCATCAACAAACCAACCTACCAGGTCAACAAACTTACCATCATCACCTTGGGCAACGCCGATAATCTTATCTTCTTTTTTAAGCTGCTTACCTTTAAATGCTGGTCCACCAGGAATTACTTCAACAATTTTGATATAATTATCTTCCTCACGAAGTAACGCACCGATACCTTCAACCGACTGGCTCATTTCCTGTTTGAAACGATCCGCAGAAGTTGGCGCCATGTAACTCGTATGCGGATCCAAAGATTCTGCGTAAGCATTCATAAACATTTGGAAAACCTGCTCTGTACGAATGCGGCTCAAACCACGGTCACGGTTTTTATACCGGTCGCTCATTGTTTTGACAACAGAAGAATCCGCTTTTCCGGCAAGTTTCAAATCAAGCGCTTCGCTTTTAAGATACTTTCTCCAGGTATCATTCAGTTCTTCATTTGATTTCGCCCAGGCCACTTTTTCGCGGTCTGTATTTAGCGATTCATCAACAGTATAATCAAACGGTTTTGGCGTTTTCAGAAGTGTCTGGATATATTCGCTTCTTTCCTGATAACGCTTTCTAAAAAGATTATACATATTGAAAGGAACGTCCAGCTCTCTTTTTTGTAAAAAGTCGTCGAAAGAGTACCTGTACTTTTCAAATTCCGCCATGTCAGAGGCAAGATAGTACAGTCGACCGTGGTCGATACCATCAATATATTTATCAAAAATCGCTGACGACAACGAATCATTCAGTTTCGTTTTACGATAGTGATAATTTGATAGTATTCGCGTCGAAAGCTCTTCCGCCTTATACTGAGCTGCCGTCGGTTTGATATCTTCCGCTAGTGAAGTTTCCGTAGTGACGATTGCATTTTGCTGTACGGGACCTCGCTGCCAGCCAAGTAATACAACAGGAATAAGAGTGATCAGGTATTTTTTCATTCGTCGAATTTTTGTTAACTATTTAACAATTTCTAATAATTCAACTTCAAAGACTAAAGCTGAATAAGCTGGGATTTGTGGACCTGCTGCACGTTCGCCATAAGCCAGCTGATATGGAATATACAATTTCCATTTTGAGCCAACCGGCATAAGCTGCAATGCCTCTGTCCATCCTTTTATTACGCCATTTACCGGAAACTCAACCGGCTCACCGCGATCAACAGAACTGTCAAAAACTGTTCCATTGGTTAAAGTGCCGTGATAATGTGTTTTTACTTTATCTGTTGCAGAAGGCTTGGGACCATCGCCCATTTTAATCACAGAGTACTGCAAACCGCTCTCTGTTGTTGTTACGCCCGCCTTTTTCTTGTTTTCTTCCAAAAACTTTTCTCCCTCTATTTTCACGACTGCTCCTTTTTCTTCCATCATTTTTTGAAAATATTCACCGATAAATTTATTTGCTTCTTCTGATGAAAATAAAGTTTTCTCTCCTTTAAGCGCAGCAGTAATGGTTTTTGTCAAAATATCAGTATTGATATCATTGATTCCCTGAGATGATAACGAATTAGAAAAACTTACACCGATAGCCGCTGATAGTGAATCCAACTTATTCCTAAGTACATTTGATGATGGTGCTGCTTTTGCTGCTGTAACCGAAGTCTTTTTTGTTGTTGCGGCTGGTTTGGTAACTTTTTTGGGTGCTTGCGCAAATCCCTGAGAAGCAGCTAAACCGATACATAAAACTGAGGCTAAAATGGTTTTTTCTAATTTGTACATTCTACTTAAGGATGGTCTGAAAATTAAATTTTTAATATGTAATTGTTATTAACGAACTCAATTACAACAAAAACACAATTAGTACCTAAAAAAGTTTTAAAAACCTTTTAAATGCCTGAATTTCCATATTTTTGCATCGCTATAATAGCGTAGTGAGGCAAACTTGGAAAAATCTAATTTTTATGGCGTAGTTTTTTAAGTGAAGTATTCTTTATTTAAAGAATTAACCCTACATTTGCGGCTGATTTCAAAAACTTACTACTATACTCTAAATAAGTCAATTATACTATGGTATCTGTTAGACCGGACGAAGTTTCGGCCATCCTGCGCGAACAACTTGCAGGCGCTAAATCTGAAGCAGAACTCGAAGAAGTAGGAACCGTCCTTCAGGTGGGAGACGGTGTTGCCCGTATTTATGGCCTTTCACAGGTTCAGGCGGGTGAATTGCTAGTTTTCGAGAATGGCTTAAAGGCCCTCGCATTGAACCTCGAGGAAGATAACGTTGGAGCCGTTTTGCTTGGTGATTCAAGTGAAATCAAAGAAGGCGACACAGTGAAGCGTACGAAAGAGATCGCTTCAGTAAAAGTTGGTGAAGGTATTGTAGGCCGTGTTGTGAACACACTTGCTGAACCAATCGACGGAATGGGCCCAATTCAGGGTGAAACATTCGAAATGCCACTTGAGCGTAAGGCTCCGGGGGTAATTTTCCGTCAGCCTGTAACCGAGCCACTTCAAACTGGTATCAAAGCAATCGATGCGATGATTCCTATCGGACGTGGACAACGTGAGTTGATTATCGGTGACCGCCAGACTGGAAAGACTGCTGTTGCTATTGATACTATCATCAATCAAAGAGAATATTACGATAAAGGCGAACCTGTATTCTGTATCTACGTTGCTTGCGGCCAGAAGGCTTCAACAATCAAAGGTATCGAAGCAACACTTCGTCGTTATGGTGCAATGGACTATACAGTAATTGTAGCAGCCGGAGCATCTGATCCATCACCAATGCAATTCTATGCTCCTTTTACAGGTGCTGCAATCGGTGAATATTTCCGTGATACTGGTCGTCCTGCACTTATTGTTTATGATGACCTTTCAAAACAAGCGGTTTCTTACCGTGAAGTTTCCCTGCTACTTCGTCGCCCTCCGGGACGTGAAGCTTATCCTGGAGACGTATTCTATCTTCACAGCCGTCTTTTGGAAAGAGCTGCGAAGATCATCAATGACGATAGCATTGCAGCAAACATGAACGATCTTCCTCCTTCCCTTAAAGGCAAGGTTAAAGGTGGTGGCTCACTGACTGCACTTCCGATCATTGAAACACAAGCTGGTGACGTTTCTGCCTATATCCCGACGAACGTAATTTCTATTACCGACGGACAGATATTCCTAGAATCTAACTTGTTCAACTCTGGTATCCGTCCTGCGATCAACGTAGGTATCTCGGTATCACGTGTGGGTGGTAACGCTCAGATCAAGTCGATGAAAAAGGTATCAGGTACGTTAAAACTTGATCAGGCTCAATTCCGTGAATTGGAAGCTTTTGCAAAATTCGGTTCGGATCTTGATGCTTCTACTAAACTTGCTATTGACCGTGGACGCCGTAATCAGGAAGTATTGAAACAACCTCAATATGCTCCGGTACCGGTTGAACAACAAGTTGCAACAGTTTATGCATCTACAAAAGGATTATTAGACAGAGTTCCTGTTGAAAAAGTAAAAGAATTCGATAAAGAATTCCTTACTATTCTTTCCGCACAATACAGCGAAACACTTGCAGCACTTCGTGCAGGCAAGCTTGATAACAGCGTAACTGATGTTATTGACAAAGTAGCGAGAGAACTTTCAGCTAAATATTAATAGAGAAACTTTAAGTCAGAGATCGAAGTAATTTTCGATTTCTGACTTCTTGATTACCTCAGGCGGACCGCATTTAATTTCCCTAAGATGGCAAGCTTAAAAGAAGTACGTAACCGGATTATTTCGGTTAATTCAACCCAGCAGATAACCAAAGCCATGAAAATGGTGGCAGCTGCTAAATTGCGCAGAGCTCAGGATAATATCCTGCAAATGCGTCCTTATGCCCAGAAATTGGGACAAATGCTTTCGACAGTATCAGCAGGTTCTGAAAGTTCAGTGGACAGCCCATTGAAAACAGTTCGTTTTGCTGAAAAAATATTGATCGTTGTTGTTACTTCCGATCGTGGATTGTGCGGTGCTTTCAATACGAATATTATTAAGGCTACTATGGCGCTGATTGAAGAAAAATATTCAGTGCAGGCTGCCAAAGGACATGTTGAGATTTTTGCTATTGGTAAAAAAGGTGCAGAAGCATTCAACCGCAGAGGTTTTACTGTGAACACAACTTATACCGATTTATTTACAAGACTTAAATTTGTCAATGTAAAGGAAGCAGCAGAAAAAATCATGAAGGACTTTTCAGAAGGCCGTTATGATGTTGTTGATCTTGTTTATAACGAGTTCAAAAACGTTGCTACGCAAATCATCCACACAGATCCATATTTACCAATCGTTGCCGATACTGCTACTCAGAAAGTAAAAGCACCGGAGGTTAACTATATATTTGAACCAAACGAGGAAGAAATTCTTGCTGAATTAATTCCAAAATCGTTGAAAATCATGTTATACCGTGCCGTTCTTGAATCAAATGCTTCGGAACAAGGTGCTCGTATGACGGCGATGGATAAGGCAACTGAAAATGCTCAGGAACTTTTGAAAGAGCTGAAATTGATTTATAACAGAACACGTCAGGCAGCTATTACAACGGAAATTCTTGAAATCGTTGGAGGTGCCGAAGCGTTAAAAGGCGCATAATTAGTTTTAAGAACTTATATATTTTGGCGAGCGGATCATCTTTTGGTTCGTTCGCTTTTTTTGTGGGGAGTTTGAAAATTAAGTGTCTGGCTTGAATAGATTTTTAATCCGTCCGACGGGTAAATTTTTATGCAAAGTTTGAATAATACTACCTCGCTCGAACAACTTTTTAATATCCGTCAGACGGCGGAAAAAGCCGTCGGACGGAATGAGCGACCCCGTCGGTCGGCTTTTTTGCCGTCCAACGGGTAATCAATCTTAATCACTCAGCAGCCATTATATCCACTCCTCCTTAATCAAATTCACAATTAAATTAATATTCCCTAGTTTTACACTATATCAAAACAAACTCCACATGCTCAAAAAAACTTATTTCAAGTCGCTGTTACTTCTAATCATTTCAGGAATATTCTCTTCGGCATTTGCACAAAAAACACTTGAAGAAATCGTCGCGCTACATTTGACTGCAATGGGTGGCAAAGAAAAATTGTCGAAGCTGAAAAGTGTGAAAATTACTGCTGAAATGGAAGTGATGAAAATGCAGATTCCTGTTACAACAACCATCGTTCAGGATCGCGGCTTTCGCAGTGAAACGGTAGTTCAGGGATCAACCATCACGCAGGTAATTGATAATGACAAAGGCTGGTCCATAAATCCAATGGCGGGACAAACAAAAGCTACTCCCCTTCCAGACGAAGTAGTGAAATCGCTTTCTGCGGAAACAGATCTTACAGGTTTATACAATTACAAAGAAAAAGGACAGACGTTGACTTTGGACGGAGAAGATGATCTTGGCGGAGCGAAAGTTTACAAGGTTACACAAAACCTAAAAAACGGATCAAAACGAACCAATTACATTTCAAAGGATACTTATTTTATTTTAAAAGTTGTAGCCTCAGTTACAGTTCAGGGACAACAAATTGAATCCAAAAATACACAATCTGATTTCAGACAAGTCGACGGAATAACCTATCCGTTTACATCAGAAGTAGAAACTTCAGCCATGCCAGGTGCTTCTATGACGATGAAAATTAAAACACTTGAAGTTAATCCTAAAATTGATGAAGCGATTTTTGTTATGCCAAAAGAATAAAAATATTTTTCAATAAATATCTTATTATCAACACTTTAATTCTCAATCCAAAAAGATTGAGAATTTTTTTTGCTATACATTAAACTTTTTGCAGCATTTACATGTATATACATTAAATGTAGAAACATATTAATTAAAACGATCATATATCATGTCAACCAAAACATCATGGGTTATTGACCCAACGCATTCAGAAATTCAGTTTAAAGTAAAACACCTTGTAATTTCAACAGTAACAGGTTCATTCAAAACTTTCGAAGGAACAGTTGAAACTGATGGTGACGATTTGACAACTGCTAACATTCAGTTTTCTGCTGACGTAGCAAGTATCGATACAAATCAGACTCAACGTGACGAACACCTTCGTTCAGGAGATTTCTTTGATGCTGAAAACTATCCTAAATTGACTTTCGCTTCAACGGGTCTGGAAAAAACGGGTGAAGACACTTATAAATTGAAAGGTAATTTGACTATTAAAGGTATTACAAACCCAGTTGTTCTTGACGCGGAATATGGTGGAGCAATGACCGACTTTTACGGTCAAAACAAAGCTGGCTTTGAAATTAACGGTAAAATCAGCCGTAAAGAATTTGGCTTAACGTGGAGCGCAACAACAGAAGCAGGTGGCGTAGTTGTAGGTGACGAAATTAAACTGGTAATCAACATCCAGTTGATTAAACAAGCTTAATTTTTAAAATTGTAAGTTTGAAGTGGTCAGACAGAAGTAAGTATAAACTTCTGTCTGACCACTTTTTCATTTTCTAACGATATTTATTAATAACTCTTCGGATCAAAAAACGCGTAACAATATTTCGATTTTGCACTTTAACCATTACATTTATTTAAGGGACAAAAGTGAAAAGAGTCGTCAATTAGTTACTATTTTTGAAGCAAAAAAATACTCACATTGATCATTGAAACGCGCGCATACGCCCGGGCCGGGCTGCTGGGAAATCCTTCTGATGGCTTTTTTGGAAAAACAATATCAATTTCTGTCCGGAATTTCGGAGCATCCATTTCTTTATACGAATCTCCCGAGCTCCACATAGAGCCCGAGCCACAGGATGGCAGCACCTTCCGGAGTATATTTCATCTGCGCGAATCTGTGAGCATGCTGGGTTATAATGGCGGTATCCCGCTTATTAAAGCTGGTATCAAGAAATTTGCTGATTACTGCGAAGAAAATAATATTAAGTTACCAAACCGGAATTTTACGGTTAGATATCGTTCTTCCATTCCCCGCCAGGTTGGTATGTCAGGATCAAGTGCTATCGTGGTAGCGCTTTTCCGGGCGTTGATGCAGTTTTACAAAGTTGAAATTCCAATTGAAATATTGCCGCAGCTTGTGATGGTTTCTGAAACGGAAGAACTGGGGATCGCCGCCGGTTTGCAGGATCGTGTCATTCAATGTTATGAAGGCTGCGTTTACATGGATTTTGATAAAACATTGATTGAAAAACAGGGACATGGACTTTATGAAAGAATAAATCCAGCCCTGCTTCCGAAACTTTATGTTGCTTACAATACAAATCTGAGCAAGGTTTCAGGAAAAGTCCATAGTGATGTACGCGCAAGATTTGACCGAGGCGAACAGGATGTAATTGATGTTCTGGGACAAATCGGCCAGAAAGCAAAAGAAGGATTTACAGCTTTACAAGAAGGAAGACCCGACGATCTGCACGAATTAATGAACGAAAATTTCAACCTTCGCTGCAAAATTTATAATGTTCCGGAATCCAATAAAAGATTGATTAACGCTGCCAGAGAATGCGGAGCATCAGCAAAATTTGCTGGTTCAGGCGGAACAATCATCGGAATTTATAAAGACGACGATATGCTCAACCAGCTTTTTGTCAAACTAAAAAAACATAATGCAAGAGTGATTAAGCCATTTGTAGTCTAGCTATCGGCCGGCCGCCGGGCGGCGTACCGCTTTCGGCAGTCACTAGCGGGCCAAGATAACATTTACTAAGACTTGAAGTAATATAACTATATCTAAAAACTTAACTAACTGGCAAAACGCTACCAACTGAAAGCCGATAGCCGACCGCCGAAAGCCAAAACTTATGATTCGTAAAGCTGTAATTCCTGCCGCCGGACTTGGAACCCGATTTTTACCGGCAACCAAATCGATGCCTAAGGAAATGTTGCCAATTATTGACATTCCTACTATTCAATATGTTGTACAAGAGGCTGTTGATTCAGGGATTGAGGATATTCTGATTATTTCCGGCAAAGGGAAACGTGCCATTGAAGATCATTTTGACAGAAATGTTGAACTGGAATCCCGTCTGGAAGAAAAAGAAGACATGATCTGGTTCAATGAAATGCGTCGTCTGGCGGATATGGCGAATGTGCATTTTGTTCGTCAGAAAGAAGCGAATGGTTTGGGGGATGCGATTTATTATGCAAGACATCATGTTGGAAATGAACCATTTGCAGTTTTATTGGGCGATACCATTATGGATTCTGTGATTCCGGTTACGCAGCAATTAATGGATACTTATGAACAATATGGCGGATCAGTTATTGCGGTGGAACAAGTGCCAGCCAATAAGGTAAACCGCTATGGAATTGTTGGTGGAAATTCTTTGAGTGATACTATTCTGGAATTGACCACCTTGGTAGAAAAACCTGCTATCGAACTTGCACCTTCCAATCTGGCCATTGCGGGAAGATACATTTTAACACCGGAAATTTTTAATACCATAGAACAAACACCAAAAGGAAAAAATAATGAAATTCAGCTAACAGATTCGTTATTGCTTCTTTTGAAACGTGAAAATATTTACGCCCATCATATTGAAGGAAAACGCCACGATATCGGCGACAAGCTTGATTATCTTAAAACAACAGTAGAATTCGCTCTGAAAAGAAAAGAGTTCGCTGAGCCTTTCAGAAAGTTTTTGATTGAGCTTTTGAACAAATAGTTTTAAATCAACTGAACAAAACGTATGTCAAAAAACATAATCATCAGCGGCGCAT
Organism: Dyadobacter subterraneus; assembly: GCF_015221875.1. Classification (NCBI taxonomy): domain Bacteria; kingdom Pseudomonadati; phylum Bacteroidota; class Cytophagia; order Cytophagales; family Spirosomataceae; genus Dyadobacter; species Dyadobacter subterraneus. The sequence goes on along the minus strand of NZ_JACYGY010000001.1, from coordinate 83,978 downwards.
CCGGAGGACTTGGACAAGATGTTGTTAAAAAACTTTCCGATCCCGGAAATGCTTTATACGTTACGTTTGGTAAGAAAAACACGAATTCCTTTGACGCATTTAGCAATGTGAAAGGCCAGGTTGTGGATTTGACAAATAGTGAAGAATCTCTAAATTTTATTAACACAACACTGGAAAAGGCTAAAACAATTCAGGCAGGAATTTTCCTTGTAGGTGCCTATGCGCCGGGAAGTCTTCATGATACAGACGATGCATTGCTTGAAAAAATGTTCAGTCTCAATTTCTTTACAACTTTCCATCTGGTAAAACCCTTGATGGAACATTTTAAAGCAAATGGCGGCGGACAATTTATTTTCGTTGGTGCAAGACCTGCGCTGGAAGCGGAACAGGGAATGGGAAATTTTGCATATGCACTTTCCAAATCGCTTTTATTCAAAATGGCAGAATTTATAAATGCAGAAGGGAAATCAGATAATATTACGGCGACGGTAATTGTCCCAAGTACGATTGATACACCCACAAATCGTGCAGCAATGCCGGATGCCGATTTTACCAAATGGATTTCAGCTGCTGATATTGCAGAAAGTATTGCATTCGTATTATCCGAAAGCGGACAAAAATTAAGAGAACCTATTTTGAAAATATATAACAATGCGTAATTCCGTTGGAGATTTAAACAAGAAAGTCCGCAAACGTCATAGTTCGCGGACTTTCTTGTTTAAATAGTGGAGTTTATTTCTTCTTCTTTTTATTTTTTTCTTTATTCTCAGAACCCATATTCAAATCAGTCTTCTTTTCCCTTTCAATAATCTTGAATGTTTCTGATGGTACTTTAATCTCGCCTGTTTTATTAATTCTTATGGAACCATCCGAATTGATCTGATTGGACACCGGTGCTTTTCCACCCGGAAATTCATGTATTCCTTCTTTATTTGTCGGCATTCCATAGTCGGTCATTTCAGAAAACTTAGGTTTAACCTGTGAATTGACAAAAACAGAATCCGAAGATTTTTTCGTTTGCCCAAAAGTAACCTGACTAAGGAAACTCTGAACTAATACTGTAATCAAAATTTTGGAATAAGCTTTCATGACAGTGAGATTTGGATGATGAAAATATCTAAAAACAGGTAGATTGACAAGAGAAAACTCTTAAATTGAAAATGATAATATTAAGTTAAATTCTCACTTCAACGTTGACAGTATGCGGATTAGATATTTCTACAAAGTTTTGGTTTGTTTTCAGTTTATCTTCCTTCCGCTTCTGGCTCAAAATAACCTGTACGTTTCTCCCACCGGAAATGATGCAAACAAAGGAACAATCCTGTCTCCGTTAAAAACACCAGCCGCCGCCATTTCTAAAATTAGTAGAATCAAACAAACCCATGTAACAATTCATTTACGCAAAGGCACTTATAATCTTGATCAGCCTTTATTGCTCAATATTGATGAATTGAATGGAAAATCAGTCACAATCGAGGCTCTTAAAAATGAGAAAGTAGTCCTGAGTGCCGGACGAAAAATACCCGCAAAGTGGGAAAAACACACGAATAATATCTGGAAAACAAAAGTTGAAGGTCCCGATTTTGAAAGTCTGTTTATCAACGAAAAACCTCAAATTCTAGCGCGATATCCAAATTACGATTCGACGGCCAGAGTTTTTAACGGTACCGCTGAAGATGCTATTTCTCCTGAAAGAATAGCAAAATGGGAAAATCCCGCAGGCGGATATTTTCATGCTTTGCATCAGGGAGAATGGGGAAGTTTTCATTATCGCATCAAAGAAATTAAAGATGGAAAACCGGTTTTGGAAGGCGGCTGGCAGAATAATCGGCCGGCTCCATTACATCTAAAATACCGTTTTGTTGAAAATATGTTTGAAGAACTTGACGCACCTGGCGAATGGTATTATGACAAAACGAACAAAACTTTATTTGTTTTTCCCCACAATGGAATTGATCTCACTACCGCAGAGATTGAAGTTTCAAATTTGAAACATATCATTGAAATAAAGGGAACGCCAGAAAAACCAATTCACAATGTCACAGTAAAAGGAATCCATTTTCAGCATACGGAGCGAACGATTATGGATCATTACGAACCGCTTTTACGAAGCGACTGGATGATTTATCGTGGCGGCGCGGTGTTGATGGAAAATACAGAAAACTGTGTGATTGAAGATTCTGAATTTTCCAATCTTGGTGGAAATGCGGTCATGATAAGCGGTCATAACCATGCTTCGGGTGTAACTAGTTCTTATTTTCACGACATTGGATCCAGCGCCATTTGTTTTGTAGGCGATAGCTCTGCGGTTCGTTCTGCTGCCTTTGGTTATGACAATTTCGTTCCTTATGCGAAAATGGATAAAACGCCAGGTCCGAAAAATAACCGTTATCCATCCAATTGTTTCGCTGAAAATAATCTCATTCACAACATTGGTCAGATTGAAAAACAGTCGACTGGCGTAGAAATTGAAATGGCGTCAGAAATTCTGGTCAGGCATAATACCATTTACCGGGTTCCACGGGCCGGAATTAATATTGGTGATGGCTGCTGGGGCGGACATTTGATTGAAAATAATGACATTTTTGAAACCGTAATGGAAACGGGAGATCACGGTGCATTCAATTCCTGGGGCCGCGATCGTTTCTGGCATCCGAACCGTAAAGTGATGGATAGTCTGGTAGCGGCACATCCGCAACTCATTTTACTGGATGCTCAGAAAACCATCGTCATGCGCAATAACCGTTTCCGCTGTGACCATGGCTGGGATATAGACCTGGACGATGGCAGCAGTAATTACCATATTTATAACAACGTTTGTTTGAGTGGAGGATTGAAATTCCGCGAAGGATTCAAGCGCACCGCAGAAAATAATATCCTGATCAATAATTCCTTTCATCCGCATGTCTGGTTCAAAAATGATGGTGATATTTTCAGGCATAACATCGTCATGCGTCCTTATTTTCCTATTCTGGTGAATGATTGGGGACAGGAAGTGGATCATAATCTTTTTCCTGATCAAACTGCACTAAAAAGCGCGCAAGCCTTTGGTATCGATAAAAACAGCCGTTTTGGTGATGCCGAATTTGTCGATGCTAAGAATGGAAATTATCAGGTTAAAACATCCAGTCCGGCGCTAAATATTGGTTTCAAAAACTTTCCGATGGACGATTTTGGCGTTACAAAACAAAGTTTGAAAGCGATTTCGGAGAAGGTTCAGTTACCTGTTTTGCTTAATGCATCTTTGGAAAAAGAATTACAGGAAACAACCTGGCTTGGCGCAAAGATCCGGAATGTACAAGGTCTAGGAGATCGGTCAGCTTTTGGCTTGCCGGATGAAAAAGGCGTCATACTTGTAGAAATTCCGTCGACAAGTATATTGACAAAAAGTAAATTACAAGCCGGCGATGTGATCAGAATGGCCAACAAAGAAGCTGCTGATAATGTAGTCAGACTCGAAGCAATCCGTCAGCAATATAACTGGACCGGGAATATGGAAGTTGAGATTTTAAGAAATCAAAAACCGTTAACGATAAAAGTTGATTTGAAATAACCGCTCGATAGAGCCGTCCTGATTATAGAAAAACCAAAATCCTAAATCAAGACCTGACTTCCAAGACCTGACTTCTTAAGAGATTCCTGATTGCGCATATTTTCTATTCCTTATTCTTCCAAAGCAGTAATCTGCACCAATGAAATCGTACTCCGCTGCTTTTTCATGACCATAAATTCATAATCTTTCGTGCGGACTTTTTCGCCGATGGAAGGAATACGGTTAAATTTGGAAATCAGGAAGCCGGCTAATGTTTCGTAGTCGCCCTCTTTGGAAATATCGTTTGGCAAATGTTCATTGATATCACTGATCGAGGCAGAACCTAATACCAGATAATTTCCGTTTTCATTCTTAACAATCGGCGTTTCATTATCGTATTCATCCTGAATTTCACCAACGAGTTCTTCCAGAATATCTTCCATGGTCACAATTCCTTCAACGCCACCATATTCATTCACAATCACGGCCATTTGCTGGCGACTTAATTGAAAGTCACGTAAAATAGCTCCGATTGGTTTGGATTCCGGCACCATCGAAATTGGCCTTACAAGTTCGGAAAGCACAATTTCACTTCCTTTACGCATTTTCATCAACAGATCTTTTAAGTGCAAAACACCGATAATCTGGTCCATGGAATCCTCGTAAACCGGAATTCTGGAATATCCTTCTTCAATTATTTTTTCAAGATCCGCTTCGGTGAAATCATTGATATCAACACCCACGACTTTGGTCCGCGGGATCATCACCTGTCTTGCAATACGTTCTGAAAAGTTGAAAGCATTTTTGATAAGATCATAATCAGCTGCTTCAATCATTCCGCTTTCTTTTTGCTGCTGAACCAGATAACGTAATTCATCGCTGCTATGAACCTCACTTCCATGTGTAGGCGTAATACCAAGAAGACCCAAAATAAAGTTGGCAATGCCATTCAAAATCCAGACAATCGGACGGAAAACAAGGAAAAATGCGTGTAAAGGATATGACAGAAATAAAGTAGTTGCTTCCGGACGCTGAATTGCGATCGATTTTGGCGCGAGTTCTCCGAAAACAATGTGGAGAACTGTTATGATAGCAAACGCCGCAGGTAACGCAATTTGGTGTGCTAAAACAGGATCAAGCGATATGCCGACCAGTTCCATTCCACCAATCAATATTTTTGAAACAACAGGCTCGCCGATCCAACCCAAACCAAGACTTGCCAGGGTTATACCAAATTGTGTGGCAGCCAGATATCCATCAAGATTCCCGACAATCTGTTTAGACAAAATGGCCATTTTATTACCTTCCTGTGCTTTTTGTTCTAATTGTGATGCCCGGATTTTAACGATAGCAAATTCGGCAGCTACAAAAAAACCATTCAGAAGTACGAGAACAAGGGTAATAATAACCTGAATTAACATTTTTTATTATTTAAGTGATTTGGTTTTAAAATGCAGAAAATATCAACGGATTATCAAAATAATAAAACCTGGTAACTCAAAGATATAAAAAATGAGAGGATCAGAAAGTTTTTGTTTGATGACTGGTCAATTTAAACGCATTTTTTGCGTTTTAAGCCTCGTCACGGATTTTTCCGTCTTCGGCAGGTCCGCGCATATGAATGATCAAGCCATTTAGAAAATTGCGTAAAAGTTGATCACCGCAAGGCTTGTAATTTTCGTGTCCTTCTTTACGAAATAGTGCACCCAGCTCACTTGCAGTCACTTTAAAATCAACAAGCGCAAGAATTTGAATTATTTCATCATTTCTCAAATGAAGCGCCACACGTAATTTTTTAAGAATATCGTTATTAGTCATCTTGTTCGGTTTGATTCTTTTAATTTAAATATCTGCAAATATCGCCCTTGTTTTGCTCTTGTCTTTCCTAAAATAAAAAAAACTAAATTTTGAGTAACTTACATCTATGAAAAGCGGACATGCGGATTTGCCTTTGCACTATGGAAGAGTGCCGGAATGGCTGGCTCAGCGAATGAGTTTATTAGGAGGAGCCATTGTGGAATCCATCGTGATTGAGTACGGACGGGATGTTTTACTTCAAAAATTGAGTGATCCATTTTGGTTTCAATCTTTGGGCTGCGTCTTAGGAATGGACTGGCATTCATCCGGAATTACAACTTCCGTCATGAACGCTTTAAAACGCTCAGTCAATAAAAGATCCGCGGACCTTGGAATTTATATTTGCGGAGGAAGAGGAAAACAATCCCGACAAACACCAGCAGAATTACTGGCAATAGCGGACAAAACCGGATTGGACGGAAATCTTTTAGTTCACAACAGCCGCCTTTCAGCAAAGGTTGATAATACGGCGATTCAGGATGGATTTCAACTTTATCTGCATTCTTTTGTCGTTTCAAAAGAAGGAAATTGGGCAGTCGTTCAACAGGGAATGAATACGGATGAAAAAATGGCGAGGCGTTATCACTGGCATTCTCCCAGCATCAAATCATTTATTGAAGAACCGCATACATCAATCTATGGCAAAAATCAGGGAATAATATTAAATCTTACCGACAAAGCTGCCGCCCCGACACGCTCAGGAATTTTAGAGTTAACAACTGAAAATCCGGATAAAATCATGCGGGAAGTTCGTAAGTTGATTATGCCCGAACATCACGATGTACGTGCGGAAGATGTGAATCTAAAAAGATTAGGATCTGTTTTAGCACTGGCGCACGACAATCCGGTTCAGAATATGGAATCATTGCTTTTGTTAGAAGGGGTTGGTCCGAGAACAATTCAATCATTAACATTAGTAAGTGAAATCATCCACAGCACGCCTTCAAGATTTTCAGATCCGGCAAGATTCTCTTTCGCACACGGCGGAAAAGACGGGCATCCATTCCCGGTACCGATCACGATTTATGACGAATCAATTCAAATTCTGGATAAGGCCGTTCAAAAAGCGAGATTAGGTGATAACGACAAATCCGAAGCACTTAAAAACTTATCAAAGGTATCCGCTCAATTGGAAAAAGATTTTCAACCCAACAACCGCTTCGACGACCTGATTCAGGAAGAAAGAAATAATTCCTGGAAATACGAAGGCCGGACCGTAATGGGAAAAGCAAAAAAACCAAAAGGAAACAACGGCCAGCTCGAATTATTCTGAAAAGTATTGTATAAACTAAATCACATACGCATTAGTCCGGGCGTCAGACGAAGATAAATTTGTCCTGAAAGAGGATTTTTCCCATATATACCACCTAAACTTTTATTAATTGTATACAAGCTTCCTTGAATTCCAGCTTGTACAAGTGTGTTTGAAAAGGAAAAAATCTGACGATTTAAACCCAAAGTAAAAGATGAAATTGGAAATTTTTTGGTTGGTAGTTCATCAAAACCAAGTTCCTCGGCACTTTTCTGAATCCATTCATACCGTCCATAAACTGACCAGATATTAAGCTGTAAATTAGACTCCGCCAACAAGGAACTTTCTTTATGATTTTCTCCTGAATCATTTAATCCATAAACAAGCGAAGAAGAAATCCACCGGTTTTTTGAACCCAAAATCATACTATGCTGGGCAGAAGCAGTAGTTCGGTTAACATTTTCTTCGGGATGATTTGACTCAGGACTTTTGATATAACCATGAGAAGCCTGGAATGCCCAGTTTGCAGATGGATTGAATAAAAGCCGGTAGCTGTAAGAATCAAAACGAGGTTTATCAAAGTTGAATCGGTTCTCGTTTGGCTCACGTCCGGTAAAAGTGGAAGCTTCAACTTTAAATTTCCCATACCGAAAACCAGCTGTCACCACGCCAAACGTAATATGTGTTGCATCCTGCCAATGATGTCCGAGTGCGGCATCAGGATTATTAAATGCAGACATTCGGTGCATAAAAGCTGTTGGCCCCAGGGCAGGTTCTCCCGGATATCCGGCATAAATGGTCACATCCATTTTCCGGTTAATACGTTGTGTATAAGCAACTGCCAATTCAGAAACCAGATCATGCGGGTGCTGGCGATCCACCAGTGCTTTTCCTTTCCAGGTTTCACCAGATTGAAATAAAAGCGGATAACCGGAACCGCCATCAAAAATCCGGTCAAGCGAAACCATGGAACGGATCGTTAATAAACCATTTTTTCCAACCTGCCGCTGAGCCATTCCCATGACATAATTGGGCAAACTTACTTTTTCACCAAAACCTCTTCGGGTTATATGATTAAGATTTTGACGAATGTACCGTAGATACAAACTTCCATGCAACATATAATTCCACTTGCTGCCATGTTTCATATAAGCATACATTGGCGTCGCATCCGGTTGCCAGCCTGTCCCAGAGCCATTACGGTTCATGGGCAGACTTAACGAAAACGAATGATTCATGTGCATTTCCATCCCTCCGGTTGAATCTGACATATTCATATTTTTCATATCGTGCATGTCCATCTTTTCATGATCATGCATTTCCTGTTTTGCAGAATCCTTCTTCATCGGCATATCCATATGATTATGCTGTGCAGAAGCGGATTGTGTCAAAAGAAATAAACTGCCAGAAAAGAGGAAAATCAAGTGTTTCACTTTCATAAGCTCAATGTTTAGTTATCAATGAGCCGCAGCAGTTTTCCGGCAGCAGCTTGGCAATTTATCGTGTGCTTTTTGATTGGCAACTGACAAATCCGCGTCATATCCTGTGTTATTGATGGTGGCTTTAATTGCTTCTTCCGTCGTTTTATCAGGATTATATTTAACCGTTACCACCTTATCTGACAAATCCAGATTTGATTCTTTAACTCCTTTTGATAAACCAAGGTTACGTTCAATACGCGCCTTACACATTTCACAAATCGCAGAAGTTTTGAACTTTACTTCTTTGTCTTTGCCATCAGCGTTGACAAAATTTACACTTAAAAAAAGTGCTGCTACGAATAAAAAAACTGTCTTTTTCATGATTTTGTTTTGATTAATAGTAAGTGAAAAATTAATGTTTGTGAGCCGTAGAATCTGTTTCTACAAAAGCAACTTCCTGTAAATCCATTTTACAAATCGGACATTTTCCAGCCTGTGCATAAGTTTTTTCTCCCTCACATTGCATTGGACAAGCGTATTTTTTTGCGGCGGTACTATCCGCTGAAACTGTTTCGGCCACAGCTGGTTGTTCTGTTGTTTCCTTGGCTTTTTCCTGATTTCCTGAACACGCGAAAAGTAACGCTAATGGTAAAGCAAAAAGAAATTTTCTCATTGTATATTTTAGATTTATATGGACTATATAGTTTAAATTTTCGAAACTCCTACCCGATCCAGTGATTTTCTTGGAAGGGAATTTCCTTTTTTAAATTCTCCGGGTGTCATCCCGGTTACTTTTTTGAACTGATTACTTAAATGCGCAGCACTGCTGTAAGACAATCGCCAGGCCATTTCGCTAAGACTTAATTCATTATAAGAAAGCCATTCTTTCACCTTCTCCACTTTTTGCGCAATGATATACTGTTCAATGGTTTGTCCGGTTTCAGAGGAAAACAGACTGCTCAAATATGAATATTCGTACCCTGTTTTTTGAGAAAGATAATCTGAAAAATTAACGGCTGCCGGTTTATGCCCTTTCAAATATTGCACTTCTTCGATAATCAGCGTTTTTATGTTTTCTGCCAAAGCAGCACGCTTATCGTCCAATAATTCAAATCCATTTGATTCAAGCGTTCTCTTAACTTGAATTAATTTTTCAGCGCTCAGTTCAGATTTTGTTTCAATTTCTCCCAATTCAATATGGTTTAACTTGATATCCAGTTTGTCAAGTTCTTCTCTGACAACCTTGATACAGCGATCGCAAACCATATTTTTGATGAATAACCTCATTTTTAATTGTTAATTATTAATTGTTAAGGGTTAATTGGCCGGTGATTTGAGATTTCATTTTTCAGCGGATGATTTTGTATCTGATGCCGGCGTAGATCATTCTTCCAACCACTGGTCCCCAGGCCATTCCTGCGTCGAATTGCTTTCCGAAAGGATCGTTTGCCGCGTAAATCGGGTTTTTCTGGCGGAAATTATTTAGATTTTCACCACCCAGGTATATATCCCATTTTGGAAAAGTCCTTGTGATCTGTGCATTGACGTTGAAATATGAAGGTGCCTCAGTTGACATAAAAGATGAATTATCACCATGGCCTAACATCCCGTACATCGGATCCATATTTGGTAAACGGCGTTTTCCGTTCCATTGAACCGTCGCATCAAATTTCCATTTATCATAAGGTAAAGCATAACCGGCGTTGAACACAACCCGATCACGACTTACCAGCATTTTTGGAAGCAGTATGTTTTCATTGTTCAATCCATAAACTGTTTGTTTTACATCAAATAAACGGTAAGCCAGCTTAAAATCCAGTCGTTTTCTTGGTGTCAGATTAACCTCAGCCTGAAAACTGTTGGCGTATGCTTTTCCTTTCAAATTGTAAAAACGGATATATTTTGGATTTTCAAAATCAGCTACGAGCTGATTTTGAAAATTGGTTCTATAAAAATCTGTCACAAATGTTCCCTGCATATCCCCGATTTTGAATTCCTGCGTCAGACTTGCACCGTAATTCCAGGAAACTTCGGGGCGTAGTTTTTCAAGAAAAACAACCTGGCGCGAACTAACAAGATTTCCATAATATTCCGCTAACGGATTCGCTACCCGGAAACCTCTGCCCGCCGATGCCCGTAACGTTGTGTTACCTGTCAGACTGTATTTCATATGCAAACGAGGCGTAAATTGTGTTCCGTAAAGGTTATGAAAATCGACTCGTGAGCCGGCAACCAGCACAAATTTATCGAGATTATTATAGGTGTATTCAACAAAAACGCCCGGCACAGATTCCCTTCTCAGTAAAGTTGTGTCTTTGTATTTTTCGTTATAATTATCAAGCATATAACTAACGCCTGCTTTATAAGAATGATTCGTACTACCCAGAATCGACTGGTAAATCAGATTTCCATACAAAGTTTCCTGGCGACCGTTGTAATTTGTCAGGCCAAAATAGGATTTGGAATCATGAAGTGAAGCATTGACGATTAAGCCTAAACCTTTGTATGGTTTTTCTGGATAAAGCCGGGCTATTTTGGAAAAAAATTCATACCGATTCACATTTGCACCAAAACCATATGCCTGCGTTGTTCCTTTCATTTCTTCCCGAAAATCGGTTTGTCCACCTAACCTGTCTTCATGCAGTGCTTTCAAGCCCAACTGAACCATCGTTCTTTCACTCTGATATTTCCAGCGGTTAATTACATTATATTGATTATAAAGCGGCAAATCCAGAAATCCGTCGCCATTTTTATCAATTCTGTTTCTCAATGTGCTGGCGTGCGTCAATAATCCTGTGCTCCATTTGTCAGATAATTTGGTTGCAACATTCAGGTTCATTTCTGCGCGTCCAAAATTGTTGACGTATGTATTAAAATAAAGTTTTTCGCGTGTATCCGGTTTTTGCAGCTCCACATTAATTTGTCCGGTCATGGATTCGTAACCATTTACCACCGAGCCCGCACCTTTTCCTACGTCGATGGATTGAATCCACGCTCCGGGAACAAAATTCATCCCAAAAGTGGAAGCCAGACCACGAATCGTTGGAATATTTTCAATGTTGGTTTGAATATAGGTTCCATTCAAACCTAACATCTGAATTTGTTTTGCGCCCGTCACCGCGTCACTGTAAGAAACAGAAACGGAGGCATTTGTTTCAAAACTTTCGGAAAGATTACAGCAGGCCGCTTTTGCCAAAGCACGGGTTGTGATGATTTCGGTTTGATGCGGGGATAATCTGTCAATGGTTGAAGAACCAGCTTTCACAACGACTTCATTCAAAGTCTGGTCGCTTTTCAAAACCACTTCCAATTCACTTTCAGCACCGATTTTGACTGTATCATTTTTAAAACCGACAAAACTGATCACCAGTTTATTGGATTGCGTAATACGTGGAATTGAGAATTTTCCGCTTGTATCCGTTGCAGAAGATTGCGAAGTTCCGGCCCAGTAAACATTAGCACCGGTAAGCGGTTTTAATTTTTTCTCCCCCGTCAACTGCTCGAAAACTTTCCCGGTTATTCGTTGCGCAAAGGAAAATTGCACACATAGAAGCAGAATTGCTCCAATTAAATATCTTTTCATTATTGACTAAATCACGATGTAAGAAAAACCAATGTTTCATCTCAAAAAATGAGACATAAACATTAAAAATCTCGTAGCCAGTGACTTATATCAAAAAAGACTGTACAAAAGAGAGCATACTTCTCCCATGAAAGAGCGAGGAGAATGATATGGCTTGAAGTGAAGTGTTTGCAGGTTGAGAAACCCATTCCTGCATAAGAAATACGAAAGATTGTACAGACCAAAGATCGCCGTCAGCAACCATTTTCAGGGCTTTGGCGTGCATTTGAGCAAGTGATGATACAACATCAACTTTTTCAAATTTCTGCTGATCCTTACAGCATTCTGTCTTTTTGAAGAAATTTTTCTTTGACTCTTTTAACGCTTTACTTTTAGCGCAACAGGAAGAAACTACTTTTTCCTTACAGGAATCAGCCTTTTTTTCTTTAACAAATTTCATAGTCATCCCCTGCATCAGACACTGATGCTCCGTCAGTCCGAATCCTGTGCTGCTTACCAGCACCAGAACGGCCATCAGAATGGTTATGGATCTATGAAGTTTGTTTTTCATTTTTAGCTTTTACTAATCAGCCAGATTTACGATGGCAAAGTTATTAATAATCAGGCAATTTCCGTTGCCAGGTAACCTGCCTTTTTCACAACATCAGCAACTTCTTCCGCTGATTTATCAGTTTCAACGGATAAAATACGATCCGGGCTTTGCAAATCCACAGCCCATTTTTCTATTCCGTTTTCAGTTGTTAAAAAAGGAGTAACGGCGGCAATGCAGCCTCCGCATTTTATATTGGTTTTAAATTTTATCGTTTCCATTGAATGAAATGCTATTTGACAGAGATCCTTTATTTTTCTCTTTGCAAAGATCGGCATGAAAGATTTAAAAGTATTACAGAATTTGGAGTTGGTATTGTATAGTTATTGGTTTTTGGGAAGATTATATATCAAGTGTTTCAGAAACCAGGAAACTCATTTCCCGTCAGCTCAACTTTATTATATATGTCTTCCAACAAAATGACACAATCCCCAATGACAACTTTTTCATCATCGTTTTTATACATATGACTTAACCATTCAGCATCACTTAACTTTTTATTTACCTCAACTTTCTTCTGTTTCGAAGATACCAATACGTATTCTCTGAAAGAAGGAATTGTTTTATAACAATCAAATTTTTCCGAGCGATCATAATCCATCGTGGAATCCGACAAAACTTCAATGATTATTTCAGGATTTTCAAGCGCGTTTAATCCCTGTGGAGATTTCTCATAAGCAGGTCTGTCGCATACAATCACTAAATCCGGAAAAGTATATCGATCACATTCTTCAATTTTTATTAACTGATCACTTGTGAAAACAATACACCCTTTTCTTTTGAGACAATGAACTAATTCACCAATTAAATTCGCTGCTATTATATTATGCGCTGGTTGCGCCCCGGCCATAGCAAGAATCTCTCCTCCATGATATTCGAGTTTTACGTCAGATTTTACCAATAAGTCAAAATATTCTTCGTGCGTCACCTTTGTAATTGTTTGCATAAATGAAATTTGGTAGTGTGTGGATTACCAAATTTAACTTATTATCGAGTTAGCAGCAATTGAAAAAATGCTTTAATCAATATTTGAATAATCACTTAACTTTTCATTGACGACCAAATTTCCAGATGATTACAATTTCAACCCACGCAATCTCAAACTATTCGTCACAACAGAAACCGAACTCAGTGCCATAGCCGCTCCTGCAATCATCGGATTTAACAAAAATCCATTAATCGGATATAAAATTCCAGCCGCAATTGGTATTCCAATCAGGTTATAAATGAACGCCCAGAAAAGATTTTGTTTGATCGTTGCCACCGTTTTTCTGGAAAGTTGCAACGCCTTTGGCAAAACCATCAGATCAGAAGTGATCAGCGTCATTTTCGCGACATCCATGGCTATATCCGATCCTTTTCCCATCGCTATACTGACGTCCGCCTGCACCAATGCCTGAGAATCATTAACGCCGTCTCCAACCATCGCAACGATTTTTCCTTCTGATTGCAGTTTTTGTATAAATTGCATTTTGTCATCCGGTTTTACTTCTGCCAGGTAATTTTTTATGCCAACCTGTTTCGCAACAGCCGCCGCAGTTTGTTCATTATCACCCGTCAGCATATAAACTTCAATGCCTTGTTCCTGCAATTTTTGAACAGCTTCGGCTGAGGTGGATTTCAACTGATCTGCAATTGAAATTAATGCAATTTGAACTTGGTTTAAACTTACTCCGATTACAGTTTGTGCAGCGTTCCGTTGAATTTCTGCAAATTTTTGCAATTCAAGATTCAACACGGCTCCTTCTTTTTCCAGAAAAGAAAGTGTTCCAATTATATAATTTTCTCCATTAACATTTCCTTTTACTCCATTTCCTGTAACGGATTCAAATTTTTCAATTTTACCATTATGATTTGTATTAACAAATTTCACAACCGCCTGTGCTAATGGATGTTCTGAACGAGATTCAAGCAACCCGATTGCAGCAGCATGCTGTTCCTGGTTTTGAATATTTCCCGCCCACTCCCAGTTTGTAACTTCCGGATGTCCTTGTGTTAAAGTTCCGGTTTTATCCAAAACAACTACATTGACTTCTTTTGCTTTTTCAAGACTTTCGGCGTCACGGATCAATATATTATTTTCTGCTCCTTTTCCTACGCCTACCATAATCGCTGTCGGAGTTGCGAGTCCAAGTGCACACGGACAGGCAATAACCAAAACAGATACCGAAGCCAGAAGTGCTTGCGTCAGTGCATTTTCTCCGCCAAAAAACATCCAGACGCAAAATGTCATCACTGCAATTCCGATTACTACCGGCACAAAAATCCCTGCTATTTTATCAACCAAACGTTGCACAGGAGCTTTACTTCCCTGCGCTGCCTGAACGGTTTTTATGATTTGAGCCAGAACCGTATTTTTACCAATTTTTTCAGCCGAAAAAGTAAAACTTCCCTGCTGATTAATTGTTCCTGCGAAAACCTGTGAGTCTGTCATTTTTTCAGCTGGGATCGGTTCTCCGGTCATCAGACTTTCATCAACAAAAGAATTTCCACTGATCACTTTTCCGTCAACCGGAATTTTTTCACCTGACCGGATAATGATTTCGTCATGCAGCTGGACGTCCTTAACCGAAATTTCAATTTCCTTTTGATCACGAATTACTTTTACCGTTTTTGGTTGTAATCCAATTAACTTTTTTAGTGCATCAGAAGTATTTGTTTTGGCTTTTTCTTCGAGTAGTTTTCCTAGCAAAATAAAGAAAATAATGACCGTTGCCGCTTCAAAATATACATGTGGATGAACGCCGCGTGAATGCCAGAATTGTGGATTTAAAGTATTAAAAGCGCTGAAAAGAAATGCAATCCCTGTACTTAATGCGACCAGCGTATCCATGTTCGACTTTCCATGTCTTGCCTGTTTGAAGGCATTGACAAAAAAATCTTTTCCGAAAATAAATAAAACCGGAATGGTTAAGGCCATCATAACGTAATTACCGTAAGGCAAATCCATAAAAAACATTCCGATTATGACTACTGGGACAGCCAATATTCCGGTAAGCATTGTTTTTCTTTTCAGGTCATTATAATGTTCAAGCTGGATTTTCTCCTGCTCGGCAATCGCTTCGTCATCGTCGTCATTAATGATAAAGCCATATCCAATACTTTCTAAAACTTTGTCTAGCGTTTCCAGATTGGTTGCCTTTGGATCAAATTCTACGAAAGCGGACTGGTTAGCATAATTCACGCCGGCATTTTCCACACCGGAAGTATTTTTCAACATCGATTCCACACTCACCGCACAAGCTGCACAGGACATGCCTGTAACCGGGACTGTAACTTTTTTTGTATTGATAACTTTATGATCAGCTTCCATGGTTTCTAATTCTTTGATACAAAGTTAACTCATCCTGAAACCGTTAACATTACAGAATTAAGGCTGAGACTTGCAAGATTCCCCTGATCAGGCAAGACGAGTTCCATTGGGCAAAACTTTATCCGGACAAGCCAGAATAACTTCTCCGTCTGACAAAATAAAACCTGTCGTTAAAACTTCTGAGCGAAAATCAGCGATTTGTTTTATTGGAAAATTAACGACGCACAAAACCTGTTTTCCTACCAATTCCTCTTTTGTATAAAGTCTGGTAATTTGCGCCGAGCTTTGTTTGATTCCAATTTCTTCACCAAGATCAATCCAGAGTTTATAGGCTGGTTTTCGTGCTTTTGGAAAATCTTCAACACGAATTATTGTGCCTGCCCTTTGATCCACTTTTTCAAAATCCTGCCAGGTTATCGGGTCCATTTTATTTTTGAGGTTTGTTTCAATATATAATTCATTTCATCATTAAAAAGTTACAAAAAGCTGCTTTCCTGATTTAATGCTCATTTATCAAATTACAACCTTATGAGAAAATTACTAAGTCTAACGCTGATCCTCATTTTGGGCTTTTCAGCAATTTCTTTCAAAGAGAAAACGGTTTTGTTTTATATCGGAAGTCAGGATAAAACTGAAAATGCTTCCATTTCTTTGTGTGAGCTGGATCTGGCGACGGGAAAAATTACTTTGAAAGAAAATTTCAAGACAAGTCCGGGACCTGGTTATGTCAGTATTTCTCCAAACAAAAAAAATCTGTACGCGGTAACTTCTGATAATAAAATTTCTTCCTACGCTATCGGAGCTGATCAAAAACTGACTTTTCTAAACAACCAGCCTTCTGAAGGTTTAAATCCTTGTCATGTTTCCGTTGATCCTTACGGGAAAATGGCTTTTGTTTCCAATTACACAGGCGGAAGTTTTGCGGCTTATACTTTGGCAGCGGATGGAAAAGTAAATCCTGCCACTTATTCACAGCAATTTACAGGAACCGGCCCAAATGAAAAGCGTCAGGAAAAAGCACATGCGCATTTTACATCGACTACGCCAAACGGGAAATATGCCTATGTAGTTGATTTGGGAACAGATCACGTCATGAACTATGAAGTCAATACGCAGACTGGTGAATTAAAACCAAATCCAGCGCAAGCATCTTTTAACGCCAAACCAGGCTCAGGCCCAAGACATTTTGTTATTAGCCCATCCGGAAAATACATGTATTTGCTTAACGAACTTGACCTGACAGTAACAGCTTGTTCCATCAGCGAAAACGGCGTGATAACAGCGCTTAAAAGCTATCAAACTGTTCCTGCTGATTTCAAAGATCCTAGCACGAGCGCAGCAATTCATTTACATCCTAACGGAAAATTTGTATATACTTCCAACCGCGGACATAATAGTATCAGCGCTTTCCAAATCAAGGCAAATGGTGAATTGGAAAAAGTTGATGAAGTGACGCAGTCGATTAAAACACCGCGTGATTTCAATATCGATCCAACCGGAAAATATATGATTGTCGCCAATCAGGATAAAGACAATCTGGTGGTTTATGAGATCAATCCAAAAACTGGTAAACTCACATTTAAACATGAAAGTATTGCGGTGAAGCTACCCATATGCGTTGCATTTTTATAAGCTTAAAACACAGAATCCACAATAATCGAATATTGTGGATTCTGTAAATTGAAATATAATTTCTTCTACTTAGCTGATGCTAATTGTTTCTTTTTGTAATAATTAAGAAAATCATCCAGCTGCTCTACCGGCATTTTTCTTGCAATTATCTTCTTGTTTTTATCCAGAACATAAATCGTCGGTGTTGTTACCACATCATATTTTCTGTTAAAATCAATCTGGTTTAACGGATCAAAACCATTGATCATTTCATCAAGATGATAGGTAGATACAAAAGATTTCCATTCTTCCGCATTGTGCTCAGTATCAATTGCGATAACTTTTACACCGTCTGCTTTATTTTTATCGTAAAACTTTTTTAAAACAGGTGAAGCTTCCTTACAATGCCCGCAAGTGGCGGCGTAGAAAAACAATACGGTATAATTTGCATTAACTGTTTGTAAATCAACTTTTTTACCGGCCGGATCTGTAACAGCTAATGTTGGGAAAGTTTTGTTTACCAGCAAATATTTCAAAGTATTGACCTTTTCAGCAATCCGCTTTTTAGTATCTTCTGAAACGCCCATTTCGCCCGACAAATAATATTTATTGGCCATATGTACCCAAAGCGCTTCGGTTCCAACCGTTTTCGGATTTTCATATTGATTGATAATGTAAAAAACCACGTACGATTTCACTTCTTTGTTCGCAGTAGCTTTCGCCACCAGCCAATCCGTATCTTTTATTAATGAATCCGGCGTTTGCACAACAAGGTTTTTTATGTATCGGTCCAGTTTTGTTTCAAGAAAAGGCGTGCGTAAAATCCGTTCGTCAGCAAAATCGACATTGTCCCAATAATGTGACTTGTAATAATTAAAGACCCAAAGTGAATCCGTTTTTCCGTTAGCCAGTTTCGGAGCAGCGGGCACTTCCGGATCACCGGACATTTTCAATAATTTGGCTGTAAAAGTATCTCCGTTATCTTTTATAAACTTGTCGCGATAATTTTTGAACTGATCCTGCGCCTGTTTCAGTTTTACAGAAACATCGGCCGATTGTGTTTTGTTTAAATTTTCAATTTCTTTAACACGGCTTTTCAATTCTTTTTGATAAGCATAAAAAAGCTGGTTTTCCTTTGAGCCCTTCACTTCCATGGCGCCAACAAAATCTGCTGTATCAGTTGCCATTGAAAAATTGGTTTCCTTACCTGAATACACAAATTCCAGCCATCGTTGATTACCAGGCAAAAGGAGCAAATAAAGTCCGCCCGGAAGATTTGTTTTTCCTTCAAAAACCATTTTTCCGTTTCCATCTGCTTTGGCGGTGTCTTTGGCAACAAATTGTTTGTTGCTATAACTCCAATGGCCCAAAACACAGGAACTGTCTTTTAGACCCTTCAATGTTGCTTCAATATGATAACCCTGGCCGAAAGAATAAGTAACTAAACTGAGGACAAAAAAAGAAATCAAAATGGCCGTGTGCGTTCTTTTTTTCATTTGAAAATGATGTGATAATTATGAACTGTTTAATTATTAAGCTAAATCGTGGCTGAGAATACAAAATTAAACTCAAAACGCTTACATCTACCAGCTTCGTACCCAAATGTTTTATTTTCTCTCCAAAACAATTGACTTTTTGTTGATGCCTTTTAGTATAAGTCTGATACTTATTCTTTATGCCTTGATGACAAAAAATGCCCGCAGAAAAAGAATTGCGGTGATTTCTTCCTTCGCAATACTCTATTTAATTTCCAATTCATTTTTAATAAACAAAGCTTTCAACTGGTGGGAATATAAGCCCTTCAATATCAGCAAAGTTAACAAAACCTATGACGTTGGAATATTACTAACAGGAGGAATGATCAGTACGCCTGATTTGACGATAGATCATCCGAATTTTGGTCCTCATGCAGACAGATTTTTACAAGCTTATCTCCTTTATAAAAACGGCAAGATCAAAAAAATACTAATTACAGGTGCCAGCCCAAAAGACCTCGTTGACGCAGGAAAAAGTGAAGTGCAGCAAGTTTCATCCTTGCTAATTCAATGGGGTGTAAAACCTGAGGATATTCTGTTAGAGCCAAAAGCCAAAAATACCAGGGAGAATGCTGTATTTACCGAAGAGATTTTGCGGAAAAAGTTTCCCGGAAAAAATTATGTTCTGATCACTTCCTCCTTCCATTTAAGACGTGCCTTGGCTTGCTTTAAAAAAGTCGGCGTTTCTACCGATGTATTTCCAGCGGATTTTTACGGAGGCGCAGGTAGTTCGAAAATAAAAGATATGATCATTCCTGACCCGGAAGTGGTAGGATATTCGCAACCTTTGTTCCGCGAATGGGTCGGAATTATTATTTATAAAATTATGGGATATTGCTGATCACTGCCGCAAGTCAGGTAATTGTCATTTATTGCCATTGCGAGTATTGCTACAACAATCGACAACAAGTGACTATTCCTGACAACCAATCCAATATTCTCTAAACGCTTAATATTTTAACCATTCTCAACAAATCATCGCTGATTGGTTTTGGCAAGCGGATTGTATCTTCAAACGGTGTGTAAACAAGTTCATTGTTGATAATTCCAGCCATTACATTTTTTTGTCCGCCCAATAATCCTTCCAAAGCGCCAAGGCCCAAACGGCTGGCAAGGATACGATCGTAAGCTGACGGAGAACCTCCGCGCTGGGTATGTCCAAGTGTTGTTACACGGATATCCGCGTTTTCATCCACCTGCGATTTAATTTTTTCTGCTACTTCAACGGCACTTCCTGCTTCGTCACCTTCTGCCACTACAATAATCGAAGATGATTTTGAACGGCTCCAACCTTGTTTCAATGTTTCTACAACTTCTGAAAGCGGCGTCAATACTTCCGGCACCATCACCAATTCTGCGCCACCGGCAATACCTGATTGTACGGCGATATAACCTGAATCACGGCCCATTACTTCAATAAAGAAAATCCTGTCGTGAGAACTGGCTGTATCACGGATACGGTCAATCGCATCCAAAGCTGTATTTACTGCTGTATCAAAACCAATAGTATAATCGGTTCCGTATAAATCGTTATCAATTGTTCCGGGAGCTCCTACGGTAGGAATTCCATATTCGTTACCAAAGATCATAGCACCTGTAAAAGTACCATTTCCGCCGATGGCAACCATTCCTTCAATTCCGTGTGCGTTTAATGAGTCAAAAGCTTTTTTCCTTCCTTCCGGCGTCATGAATTCTTTACTCCGCGCTGATTTCAGGATCGTACCACCTCTTTGAACAATATTACTAACCGAGTGAGATTCCATTTTGTAAACATCACCGGCAATCATTCCGCTATATCCTCTTCTGATTCCAAAAACTTCTATTCCATGGTATACTGCTCCGCGCACCACAGCACGGATACAAGCGTTCATTCCGGGTGCATCTCCTCCTGAGGTGAAAACTCCAATTCTTTTCATTTATCTATCGGGTTACTACTAATCAATTCTTAATACAGTTGTGTTTCTAACTTAAGGCACAATTTCTGCAAATTTATCGGGTATTTTCTTAAATTTTACTTCCTATTTCTGATTTCTATCAAAAAAATACTAAAACAAGATTCAGATTTTACATCCCAAACATATATCAATACTTTTATATTTGCGCTCGTTAACAAAAATTTAACGTGCAAGAATAGATGTTCTTTGTGAGTATCATGAAAGAAAAGTCATATTTGTACGTATTATTGACATTATAATATCATATTTTCAAATACCCGTCGGCTTATTATTATCAAAATGAAAAATTTATTATCCTGGCAACAAATCCGGCCGCATTTTTTCGCGGTGATAGGTTTTATATTTTTGTCATTAATCTATGCATTTCCAGTCTTGGAAGGCAAAAAGCTGAATCAGCATGATGATGTACAGGCAAAAGCCGCTGCCCATGAGGTGGTGACCTATCATGAAAAAACCGGGGAATGGTCAAACTGGACCAACAGCATGTTTGCCGGAATGCCAGCCTATATGATTGCGGGTGATTATCCGACGAGCATTTCGACAAAGATGGGACAGATTGTTAATAAAATTCTACCAGCACCTGCAAATTATTTCCTCATCGGGTGCGTAAGTGCCTATATATTGTTTCTGGTAGCCGGCGCGAGCGTCTGGCTTTCAGTTTTTGGAGCCGTGGCTTTTGGTTTTGCAGCCTGGAATCTGGTAAGTCTGGAAGCAGGGCACGTTTCCAAAATGCTGGCTATTTATTACGCTCCGGGCGTTCTGGCGGGTGTGATTTTGGCTTTTAGAAAAAATTGGCTTGCCGGAGCAGCGGTTACAGCCATATTTTTATCTCTCGAACTTTATGCCAACCACGTTCAGATTACCTACTATCTGGGCATTGGAATTATCGTTTTGGTTATTATTGAAAGTTTGCCATATTTGAAAAACGGGCAGATTAAAAAACTCGCTTTCATCCTTGTTGGACTTGCTTTTGCAGCTACCGTTTCTGTGGGTACGCACACCACAAGACTCTGGAATGCATATGATTATACCAAAGAAACAATTCGCGGCAAACCGGAACTCAGTGTTTCAAATGGAGCAAAAACAAATGACAAACAAGACGGTCTGGATAAGGAATATGCATTTTCTTATAGTTACGGAATTGGTGAAACGTTAACTTTTCTTATCCCGAACGCTTACGGCGGTTCAAGTCCGGGCGCACTTTCCAATACTTCTGAAACATATAAAATACTTGTTAACCGAGGTTTAGATTCGGCAACTGCTAATAATGTTGTTCAGCAATTACCTTTATACTGGGGAGATCAGCCTATCGTAAGCGGACCGGTTTATGCAGGTGCTATTATTCTCTTCCTGTTTATTTTAGGTTTATTTATTGTTAAAAGTCCGCTAAAAAACTGGGCAGCTGGCGTTATTGTTCTTTATATTTTCTGGGCCTGGGGAAAGAATTTTGCCACATTTAATTATCTGTTCTACGATTATTTCCCAATGTTCAACAAGTTTCGGGCCGTCACGATGGTACTCGCGCTTGTACAGCTTCTGATGGTTTTTGTAGCCGTTCTGGCACTAAATACAATTGCTAAAAAAGAAATTTTGTGGAAAGATCTGCAAAAGCCATTTTTAATAAGTTTGGGTATTACGGGTGGAATTTCACTGATCCTGGCTTTGATGCCTACTGTCTTTTTCAATTTTCAGGGACTCAGCGACGCAGCAGTTGCAAATGACTATTCCCAAATGGCCAAGGATCCCGCATTTGGGCAGCAAATAGTATCAGCAATTGTACAAGACCGTGCAGGTTTGATGCGCAGTGATGCTTTCCGTAGCCTATTTTTCATTCTGGTTACAGCAGGATTAATCTGGCTTTGGATGAAAGATAAAATCAAAACAGCTTTGCTTTATCCGGTTTTGATCTTGCTAATGATCATTGACATGTTTGGTATCGACAAACGTTATTTGAACAATGCCGATTTTATTGGTAAAAGCGCATCACTTGCAGCTCTTGCACCAAGTGCAGCTGATGAGAAAATCCTAACGGATACTGATCCGGATTTTAGAGTGTATGACCTTTCAACTTCACCATTCCAAAGTGCAGCAGCATCCTATTTCCACAAATCATTGGGCGGATATCACGGTGCTAAACTGAGACGTTATCAGGAGTTGTATGAGCATCAGATGAACAAACAAAATCCCAATTTTGGGATTTTTAATATGTTGAATACCAAGTATTTTATTACGGCTGATCAACAAGGAAATAAAATTGCACAGCAAAATCCGGATGCCTTCGGACATGCGTGGTTTGTTCAGGAATATAAAATTGTCCCAAATGCTGATGCTGAAATGGCCGCATTGGATTCTTTGAAACCAAAACAGACAGCAGTAATTGACCAGCGTTTTGCTGATAAATTGACGGGATTAACACTTCGGGCAGATTCGACAGATAAGATTAGTCTGATCACTTATAAGCCAAATGAATTGATCTACGAAAGCAATTCAAAAGCAGAAGGCCTTGCTGTTTTCTCAGAAATATATTATAACGTTCGGGATGAGTGGAAAGTGACAATTGATGGCAAACCTGCGGATTTGCTTCGTGCGGATTACGTACTGCGTGCACTTCGCGTTCCTGCCGGGAAACATTCGATAACTTTTAAATTTGAACCTGTTTCGGTTGCGACAGGGAAAACGGTTGATTTGATCAGTTCACTATTATTGGTAGGATTGATTGTGGGAGCTGTTTTTGTTGAGGTGAGGAAGAAGCGTTAGAAAACAATTATTACGAGATAGCAAAAAAGTCCGGCAGATAACTGTCGGACTTTTTTGTTACCAAATTAAATATCAAGCTTGTGGAAAAAACGAATTACTTTTTCTCAATTCCACTCAAAATCCTGCCAATGTCATTTGCTTTTGACATAAAATCCAGGCTTGTTGTTAAATCTTTGCTATCAATCGCTTCCTTGAATTTCTTTAAAAATTCGATATAATCGCCAAGTGCTTTTGAGACATTGGTTTTATTCTGGTCAAAAATCGGCGCCCACATTTGCGGTGAACTTTTAGCCAGACGCACGGTTGAAGAAAATCCGGTACTGGCCATATCAAAAATTGCTTTTTCGTCACGTTCTTTTTCCAAAACAGTTAATCCCAAGGCAAAAGAACTGATGTGGCTTAGGTGTGAAACATAGGCCAAATGTAAGTCGTGCTCGACAGGCGTCATGTAGTGAATTTTCATTCCAACATCACGTAAGAAAGTATCTACGAGAGTCAAAGAATCCGGATGACTTTTTTCTTTGTCACAGATAATTACGTTTTTCCCCGGCAGCAATTCCTTGAAAGCCGCTCCCGGACCAGAATTTTCAGTTCCAGCCATTGGATGAACGGCAACAAACTGTGCACGTTTCGGATGCGCATCAGCCACTTTACAGATCAATTCTTTGGTAGAACCAAAATCCATGACGGTACGGCCTTCCGGAAGGTGATCCAATAATTTTGGAAGTAAGGCTGTGATTGCATCCACAGGAGTAGCCAAAACGTTAAGCTCAGCAGCCTGCAAAGCCTCTTCCAATGTCATGATTTCATCAACAATCCCTTTTGCAAGCGCAATTTTTTGATTAACCAGAGACTGATCAACGCCGACAAATTTGACATGCGGGTATTTTTCCCGTAGTGATAATGCGAATGAGCCGCCAAGAAGGCCAACTCCTATAATACTGATTATCATATATAAAATAAATTTCGGGTCAGAATCTCTTCCAACCCAAAATAAGATTTAGTGTTAAGAAAATTATTTTTTCAGTCTTTCAACCGCTTCCCAGATTCTTTCTTTTGGCATACAAAGAGAAAGCCGTATATAACGCTGTCCTTTGGGTCCGAAAATAAATCCGGGCGCTATGAATACATGTTTTTCTGTAAGAAGATTATTAACCATTTTTTCCGCAGATTCGACGGATTCCGGTAATTTGCCCCATAAGAACATACCTTCCTGCTTTTTGTCCCAGGTACAGCCAACAGCATTTAAAAAAGCCTCAGAAGCTTCCAAACGACCTTGATAAACAGCATTTCTCTGATCATGCCATTCCTGTGGATTTCCTAGCGCAGCAACAGCCGCTTCCTGCAACGCCCAGAACATTCCTGAATCAACATTGCTTTTTATTGTTAAAACAGCATCGATATATGGTTTCGCTCCGGCAAGCCATCCTAAACGCCAACCTGCCATATTATGCGATTTACTCATAGAATTAAGTTCTATCGCAACGTCTTTCGCTCCTTCAATCGACAATAAACTGATCGGTTCTTTTTTGTTCAAAACCAGACTATATGGATTATCGTGACAAAGCAGGATTTTATGTTTTTTGGCAAAAGCTACCGCGGCTTCGAATAATTGTTTTGTTGCAGGTGCTCCTGTTGGCATATGCGGATAGTTCAGCCACAATAATTTAGTACGCGGCGAAACCAGACTTTCCATCACTTCCCAGTCAGGCTGCCACCCATGCTCTTCGCGCAAAGGATATTCTTTTACCTTCGCACCAACCATTTGACTCACAGCACGGTAAGCCGGGTAGCCTAATTCCGGCACCAAAACTTCATCTTCCGGATCAAGAAAAGTTAAAGAAATATGTGTAATTCCCTCTTTTGAGCCGATTAATGGCAAAATTTCCGTAGCCGGATTTAGTGTTACTCCATAGGTTCTTTGATAATATTCTGCAATTGCATTCCGAAAAGCCACTGTTCCTACATACGGTTGATAACCATGTGCCTGAGGCTTTAAAGCCGCCTCTGAAAGTGTTGTAAGTGTTTGCTCAGAAGGCATCATGTCCGGATTTCCAATCCCAAGATTGATCACGTCATGTCCTTCGGCTACTAGTTTTCTTACTTCGGCCAGCTTTACTGAAAAGTAATACTCGGACGTTTGCCGGGTGCGCTGGGCAGTTTCTATTATCATTGTTTAATGCATTAATTATGATTTCCGGCTAAGCCGGTCAAAATGGGACGCAATTTACGATATTTAACCGCAATGGGCATAATGGTTTAAACATCAACCAAAAAGATTTGCGGCCGGAGCCCTGAAAGGGCGTTATATTTTAAGATAGGGCGTTGCCCTATCTTACACGACCATGTCATGAATTTGCCGAATTTTCAGAGTCGGAACCCCGGATCCCGCGATCCCGGGTATCATAGGGCGATGCCCTATGTTAAGATATGACGCCCTTTCAGGGCTAAAAATTGGTTCTAAACATTTTTTGTATCAATCCATAGTAATGCATTAATTTAGCAAAATGAACATAAAACGTATTTTCTTTCCGGTTTTGATTTTTTTGAGTGGTTGTTCCAAACCATCCGAAAAAATTATTGTGGCCACAGCGGCCAACGTGCAATATGTCATGAAAGAATTAAAAACGGAATTTGAAAAAGAAACAGGGAAAGAAATAGAAGTTGTCGTTAGCTCGTCTGGAAAATTAACCGCCCAAATACGTGAAGGAGCTCCATTTGATGTATTTGTTTCTGCCGACACAAAATATCCCGAAGAAATATTCAGCAAAGGCGGATCAGACGAAAAACCAAAAATTTACGCATACGGTACCTTAGCATTATGGTCGCTATCAATTCCGGAAAATGAATTAAATCTCAAAGTTTTAAATACTGATAAAGTAAAAAAAATAGCTGTTCCAAATCCTAAAATGGCTCCATATGGAGAAGCTGCGGTACAGGCGTTACAAAAAGAAAACTTACTAGAATCCTTAAAAAGTAAAATCGTTTACGGAGAAAGTATCGCACAAGCGGCTCAGTACATCACAACGGGATCCGTTGAAGCAGGTTTTACAGCCTTGTCCGTTATTCTGGCTCCTGAAATGAAAGGAAAAGGTCATTATCAAATTGTAGATTCAACATCTTACAAACCGATTGCCCAGGCAGCATTATTACTCCGTCACAGCGATAATTCTCCCAAAAAGGAAACAAGTCAAAAATTTTACGATTTTTTATTTTCCCAAAAAGCCAAAGCCATATTCAAAAAATACGGTTATAAATAATTTAACCCAACCGATACGAGCCACCATTCATACATTCTACCATTCACTTATTCAAAATTAAAATGGACTGGCAACCACTATGGCTCACTTTCAGGCTCGCTATCATTACCTCATGCATACTTTTTGTGCTGGCGCTTCCGTTGGCTTACTGGCTTGCTTTTACAAAATTTAAGGGAAAAGGTATCATAGAAGCAGTCATTGGAATGCCGCTTGTACTGCCACCATCGGTTTTGGGTTTTTATTTATTATTGGCATTCAGTCCGTCACATTGGTTTGGTGCGTGGGTTGAAAATATTTTGGGTTTAAGACTGGTTTTTTCATTTCCCGGTCTGGTAATAGGTTCTGTCATTTACAGTTTACCATTTATGGTTTATCCTTTACGGGCAGGTTTGCAATCACTTCCTGTTTCATTGAGAGAAGCCTCTTTTACCTTGGGAAAAGGGCGGTGGGAGACATTTTATAAAATATTATTACCCAATTGTAAATCAGCCATATTAACTTCGCTGGTACTCACTTTTGCACATACAATTGGAGAATTTGGCGTTGTTTTGATGATTGGCGGAAATATTCCCGGTGTTACGAAAGTCGCATCTGTTGCTATTTACAATGAGGTGGAAGCTTTAAATTACGACGTAGCCAATCAATATGCGCTGGTACTTTTTGCCATAACTTTTGTTATTTTACTCCTGGTATATTCCCTAAATAACCGATTCCTGCGTGTCCGACAAACTTCTTGATATTTCCATCCGGCATACATTGCAAACAGCTCATGGAATTCTTCCAATGGAGGTTTCGCTACGGGCAGAAAAGGGAAGTATTGTTGCGATAACAGGCCCTTCCGGTGCAGGAAAAACAACCTTGCTCCGACAAATTGCTGGATTAGTTATTCCTGATTTCGGGCATATTAAATTCGGAAATGTTATTTGGCAGAATACTGACAATAAAATTTTCCAATCACCACAGCTCCGCAATATTGGTTTCGTTTTTCAGGATTATGCACTTTTCCCGCATTTATCAGTACGAGAAAATTTACTATTTGCTTTAAAAAAAGGTGATAACGAAGACATAGTGGATGAGCTTTTGACATCTGTTGAACTTACACAATTGGCCGACAGAAAGCCACATCAACTTTCTGGTGGACAGCAACAACGTGTAGCATTGGCAAGAGCACTTGTCCGCAAACCGGATTTGTTATTACTCGACGAACCTCTTTCTTCGCTTGACCACAGGATGCGTCTGCACTTGCAGGAATATTTATTAAAACTTCAAAAATACCTGGGTTTTACCATGCTGATTGTCACACACGATCTTGGAGAAATATTCAGAATGGCTAATCAGGTATTCGTTTTAGAAAACGGAAAAATATCAAAACAGGGCTCTCCTTCCGAGGTTTATCTTCCTGAAAATGAAAATAATGATCAACTCGCAATTTATGGTGAGGTGCTTAGCTGTACAATTATGGATGATCATTTGATTATCAGCGCATTGATACAGCAATCTGTAAGAAAAATAAAATTGCCTCTGCACTGGCATTCAGAAATGTTGCCCGGACGATCTTTTGTTCTCAGATATTCTATGGATATTCCTCAAATTGAGCTTATCAGCTAGATTTTTCTCTTGTCAACTTATGGTTAAAAGGATTAGGGTAATTTTTTCCTTTTTGTGTCTTTTCCTACAAAACTAATCATTCAACCTCATGCGAATTTTATTTCGACTTTTACAAATTGCCCTCGTCGCATTCCCTCTTTTGGCGATGAAGCAGGATAAACCATTACGCGTAATATTTTTTGGTGATTCAATCACACAAGCTGGCGTTGGTCCAAAAGGTTATATTACGATGATGACCGAAATGCTTAAAACAAACAACCAAGGCAACAAGTATGAACTGATGGGCGCAGGAATTGGGGGCAATAAAGTCTATGATCTTTATCTCCGGATCGAAGATGATGTTTTATCAAAAAAACCTGATGTTGTTTTTATTTATATAGGAATCAACGACGTTTGGCATAAAAGTTCGTCAGGCACAGGAACGGATCCTGATAAATACGTGAAGTTTTATGAAGCAATCATTAAAAAACTGAAAGCTCAGAATATTCGTATTATCCTTTGCACGCCTACGGTGATTGGTGAGAAAAATGACAATTCAAATATGCAGGATGGTGATTTGAATCAGTATGCCAAAATCATCCGTGACATCGCATCGAGAAATAATCTTCAATTATGTGATCTTCGCAAATACTTCCAGGATTATCTTGTTCAAAACAATCCTGAAAACAAGGAAAAAGAAATTCTTACTACCGATCGTGTGCATTTGAATGAAACCGGGAATAAATTTTTGGCGGATAAAATGATGGAGGCTTTGTTAAAGAAATAAGCAGTCAAATTGAAATAGTAACAAAACAAAAGAGGTCAACTTTTAAAAAGTTGACCTCTTTTGTTAACTAAATTATATTTTCAAAACTATCTCATCTCGCTAATCTTATTCCCAAAGCTTCCCAGGATATTCCCCAGCCTCATGCAAAGCTGACAAAGAAGCCTGAACAGTTGGTTTATCCTCCGGATACGTTACCCCAAACCAGTCAGAAGCACTGCGGAAAACACGGCAGTCACCCAGACCATTTTTGATGATATAACTCATTACCGTTGGAATATAGAATTCAGCTTTTGGTGTATGCAAATTTACACGCGCATATTCTTCAAACAATTCCTTGGTAATAGGAAACATCGAAGGCTTGAAACCCCAGAAATTCATTGAAACAGGTGTTTCCGGTGCTAATTCAGTTTTGACATCTTCTTCTTCAAAATAAATTTTTCCGCCTTCTTCAAATATTTTGGTACGTTCAACTACCGACGATAAATTGTGATCTTCTCTTTCAATACAAACTCCTCTCGAAACTGTACCGTTTTCTGAAAGTGTTCTTTTTAATTCATAACCAATCATCGCATGCTGATTATCATTGGTATCAGTCCGCAAGAATTCCGCCATGGTTTCAAAAGCACCGCGACCGTAAAAATCATCTGCATTAATTACAGCAAACGGCGTATCTGTTTTATCCCATGCACATAAAGTTGCATGTCCGGTTCCCCAGGGTTTTACTCGCTCAACAGTTCCCAAATCCTCAGGTACATAAGATTGTACGCCCTGAATTGCAAAATCGTAATCAATTTTCCCTTTTAATTTTGGAGCAAACAAGGCCTCCGCTTCATCTTTTATTTCTTTACGAACGATAAATACTACTTTGCCAAAACCGCTTCGAATGGCATCATATAAGGAATAATCAATAATGGTTTCGCCATTGGGACCAAACTGGTCAAGTTGTTTTATTCCTCCATAACGGCTTCCTATGCCGGCAGCCAAAATTAAAAGCGTTGGTTTCATTTACTTAGTTGAAAATTGAAAGTTAAAATTTGAAAGTTAAAGACGGTTACGCTACAATTTTGTGTTAGTTACACACGCTATCGAAGCGGTAATTCAGGTAACAAAATTTGAATTTTGTCTTTCTGACACAATTATATCAGGAATTCCCCGGGTAACGTCTTTCCCTTGCACAAAAAAACAATAAAATAAGGAAAATATACTACTTCTGTCATTTTTTTGATTTGATACGACATAAAAAAAGCGCCGTGATAGCTCACAACGCCTTTTACTATTATCCACAAAATCTAAAAATTTATACAGCAAAACTTTCGCCACATCCACAAGTGCGGGTCGCATTCGGGTTGACAAATTGAAATCCTTTTCCGTTCAGACCGTCTGAAAAATCAAGCACTGTTCCGGCAAGGTACAATATGCTTTTTTTATCAACAATAATCTTAACGCCTTTATCTTCAAAGACCATATCCGTAGGATTTGTGTCCGAATTGAATTCAAGATTATACGTCAAACCTGAACAGCCTCCGCCTAAAACACCTACACGAATCTGATAATCTTCCTCGTGACCATCTGCCTTACGCAATTCTATGATCTTATTCTTCGCAGTATCGCTTACAGTAACCATGATCTTATAAATTTTAATGCTCTGGACTATGTAACGTTTAAAATTACGTAGAAAGTTCGTTAAATGTCAATTTTGAATAACACAAAAATCTGAAATTGAAAAACTGAAATGTAATGCTCAGATTTATGACACTTTACTGAATATTAATTTTTGTCCAAAACCACAGGTCCTCCTTTATTGATTAAGGAAACATGTGAAGTTGCTTCAATTCCCGCATTAGCAAATGTCGCCTTCATCACCTCTCCTACTTTCTTGGCATTTTCAACGCCACGGCTTAATGCAAACATGGAAGGCCCTGATCCTGAGATACTGCATCCCAACGCTCCATGATCCAAAGCAGCCTGTTTTACAAGATTAAAATCAGGGATTAAAATAGAACGCACAGGTTCAATTATCACATCTACCATGGAGCGGCCGATCAGGTCATAATCTTCCATCATCAAACCAGCCACTAACCCCGCTACATTTCCCATTTGAGAAATCGTATTTTTCAACGAAACCTCATCCCGAAGAATATATCTCGCGTCCTTTGTATTAATTTCTATATCAGGATGTACCAAAGTGCAGAAAAGATCTCCCGGAACCGGAATTGAAAAAACATCCAGCGGAGCATAACTTCTGATAATTACAAAACCTCCTAAAAGTGCAGGACCCACATTATCAGCATGTGCGGAACCCGAAGCAATCCGTTCCCCTTCCATTGCAAAAGGCAAAAGATCAGCTCTTGAAAGTGGACAATCCAGTAATTCATTTATGGCAACTACACCGGCTA
Organism: Dyadobacter subterraneus; assembly: GCF_015221875.1. Taxonomy (NCBI): domain Bacteria; kingdom Pseudomonadati; phylum Bacteroidota; class Cytophagia; order Cytophagales; family Spirosomataceae; genus Dyadobacter; species Dyadobacter subterraneus. The sequence goes on along the minus strand of NZ_JACYGY010000001.1, from coordinate 52,543 downwards.
CGGCACTTGCTGCGCTTGAACCCATACCACTTCCTAAGGGCATATTTTTGTGTAAAGTAACTTCACAGCCAAAATCTGTAATGCCAAGATGTTTTAGCAAATGCAGCATTACACCTGTTACCGCATTTTTTTCAGCTTTCCGTGGCAATCTTCCATCATCACCAAAAATATCCTTTATAACAATTCCAGGTTCATCGCGACGGCGTATTTCTACAATATCCCCCGGCTCTTCAATAGCAAAACCGAAAATATCAAATCCACAGGAAACATTAGCGACGGTGGCAGGTGCAAAGACTTTAATATAATTCACTTTAAAAAATTGTTTTCCTTTAAATATTGGGTGGTGGCGTTTAGAAATTTTTGCGCATCTTCAACAGATTCTTTTGCATCTTCATAAAATACTTCATCATACTCATAGTCACCAAATTGCCGTTTTTCGAAAGTACGTTTCAATGCAAGACCAAGATCCTTTGAAAATAGTTGCGTTAAAATAAACTCTTTATGAAAAGCATTGTGTGCCCCTGAATGAGATTTAGTAACAAATTTAACAGTAGAAAGTAAGGCCTGAATACAATGAAACATTGAATAATAGGATCTGTTTAGTGCAGCTTCATACCTTTCCTTAGCTAAAAACTCTTTTGAATCATCAAAGCAATCAGAGGCTTTTGAAATAATATTATCGACTGAATTAATCTTCATAACATAATCCCATCCTCATGAACATTTTGATATAAAGGCGACCAATTTTGATTAAAGCTGGATTGAGTCACCGGAATTGCAGAAACTGATATCGAATACTGAAGAGATAATTCAAAAGTGACAGGAGACAAATTACTTATTTCCTTAAATGTTTTAATTTCTTCGTCATTCAAAACAACCAGATAATCTATATCAGAATCCTCATGTTGGTCACCTCTGGCATATGAGCCGTATAAAATCACCTTATCAAGACGATCTCCGTATAATTGACCCATCTGATTCACGAATTCCTCGGTAAGCCTGGCAACCGATTCCGGAACTTTTCTATTGCTCATAGTTAAAAATGGCTTTTTGAAAAATCTCCAACAATTTAAAACGTTCTATCCCAAATAACTACTAATGCTCATAATATCTGCAAACACACCCGACGCCGTAACTTCCGCTCCTGCGCCTGGGCCTTTGATCACCAAAGGCCGATCTTTATAACGGTCCGTTGTGAAAGAAACGATATTATCACTTCCTGACAAAGTATAAAAAGGATGCTGCTGATTTACAGTTCTCAGTTCCACAACCGCTTTCCCGTTTTCAAGCGTTGCGATATACCGGAGTTTTTCTCCATTGGCTTCTGCGTTGGATTGAAGTTTTGCAAAGTAATCGTCAGAGATAATCAGCTCATTGAAAAATGCTTCCACATTTGGTGCGGCAAGGCAATTTTCAGGTAACAACTGAGCCACTTTTACATCTTCTGATTCCAGCGGAACACCTACTTCCCGGGCAAGAATCAATATTTTTCTGGCAACATCTGCACCACTTAAATCGTCACGAGGATCTGGCTCGGTAAATCCTTTTGCTTTTGCTTCTTTTACAACATCCACGAATTTAATTCCCGGACCAAAAGAATTGAATATATAAGATAACGTTCCTGACAGAATCGCTTCAATTTTCAGAAATTTATCACCGCTGGCCATTAAACCCTGAATGGTATTAATGATTGGCAAACCTGCACCAACGTTGGTTTCATACAAAAACTTAACGCCTCTTTTCAAAGCAGTGCGTTGCAGGGAAATATATTCAGCGTAGGATCCCGAATTGGCCACTTTATTTGGCGTTACAACGGAAATACTTGCATCCAATAACATATTATAATACTGAACGATGTCTTTATCAGACGTACAATCCACAAAAACACTGTTTGGAAGATTGAGCTCAATCATGCGCTGGACGAATGCTGGCAAACTGGTTTTTACACCTTCTCCATCAATTCTTTCTTTCCAATGTGCTGAACCGATCCCGTCCGGATCAAGAAGCATTTTCTTGGTATTGGAAAGTCCGGCGATGTTCAGGTTCAAAAATTTTTCTTCTCTTAGATATTTATTCTGTTTTCTGATCTGCTCCAAAAGCGTACTACCAATCAGACCAACACCAACAATAAACAAGTTGAGCGACCGCGTTTCAGAATGGAAGAAAACACCGTGAATAGCATTCAGTGCTTTGGAAAGATCACTTTTTGAAATAACAACAGAAATATTAAGCTCCGAAGAACCCTGCGCCGTAGCAACGACGTTGATACCGTTTTTACCTAAAACAGAAAAAAGCTTTCCGGAAACACCGGTACTTTTCTTCATTCCTTCACCGACAATTGCGATGACTGATAGATTTTTTTCTATTGTTATACTGTCAATATATCCGTAGCTGATTTCAGAAGCAAACTCTTTTTCCAAAACCTCACTGGCTTTTTGCGCATCACGCGGGTCGATAGAAAAACAGATTGAATGTTCAGAAGACGCCTGCGAAATAAGAATTACGCTAATATCATTATGTGATAACGCAGTGAAAAGTCGGCCTGAAATCCCGGCTACTCCGATCATCCCGCTACCTTGAATATTAACCAGTGCGATTTCATCAATCGAAGAAATTCCGGTGATCGGAAAATCTTTTTTACTCGCAATTTTCTGAACATAAGTACCTTCAAAATCAACATTAAAGGTATTCAGTACTTTAAGCGTTATATTTTTTGCAAAAGCCGGCTGCAAGCTTGGCGGATAAATCACTTTCGCACCAAAGTGAGAAAGCTCCATAGCTTCGGCATAGGAAATCGAAGGAATCGTAAATGCATTATGTACTTTCCGTGGATCTGCGGTCATCATGCCGTCCACATCCGTCCATATTTCTATGGAATCAGCATCAAGCGCAGCGCCAAGAATAGAGGCGGTATAGTCAGAGCCACCGCGTCCTAATGTTGTCGTAATACCTTCTGAGGTAGAAGCAATAAAACCGGTAACACATTGCAAAGCAGAAGCCTTGGCAAAATATTCCAGAATGAGCTGATTGGTAACCGCGAAATTCACATCACCCATTCCATAAGTTTCATTGGTACGGATGATTTGGCGTGCATCACAAAATTCAGCTGCAATACCTTTACTTTTCAGGATTTCAGTAATAACAAGCGTGGAAAGTCTTTCTCCAAAACTCATAATCAGGTCCATTGTGCGTGTCGAAAGTTCACGAATCCAGGAAACACCTTTCAAAATATCTCCCAATTCATTGAAAAGTCCACGTACAGCAGCAAACGTGCTACTTTGACTTTTTACATTGATCAGCCCGCGCACGATCACAAAATGACGTTCCTCAACCACTTTCAGGAACTCAACATATTCACCGTTTCCGGCAGCGGCCATCTTTCCAATTTCAATCAGACGGTTCGTGACACCACCCATGGCTGAAAAAACAACGGCGATTTTTTCACCATTTGCCAGATTATTTTCAAGAATACCAATTACCTGCTTGATACTATCGACCGAACCGACCGATGTGCCGCCAAATTTGAGAACCTTCATTTAAAGCTATTACGAATTAACAAAATTTTGAATGAGCTGTGTGGACCACCCATTTACATCAGGTTGCAAATATAGTAATTCAAACGCCTTATAGGTTGATTTTAAGAATGAAAAGCAAGCCAGAGTCCTCTGCTCCTATCTTTTTCTATTAAAAAAGATAAACGTCGTTAGCCATGACGAAAATTATAAAACTGAAATTTCCGGTATTGACTTCAAGCAATATCCTTCTCCATAGTACTTATCAGAAACTCCCTTCGATAGTAACCAAAATTTACAAACTTTATATAATGCAATTAAATTCGAAATGACCTTAAATTTTATATTATTTAAAGAATTATTAAAATTATATACCAATAATTAAGAAATTATATCATTAATATTCTCTTTTTATCATTTTTAACGAGTTTTAATTTTTAAATTTTTTACTTTTATAGAATAATATTCTGAATTAAAATTTATTAATTCATAAATTAAAAATCATGTAGTTTCTAATTTTATAGTTCAATTATTTGAAAATGGAATCTCAATATTCAGTAATTCTCAGCTTTTTCGGTTTAATCTTAATTTTATTTTAATATCAATTTTAATCTTTCACTCCTGTCTTATTTAAATATTACTATTATCAACTTAACTATTTTATGATGAGAAAACTTTTTACAACTGGATTCATGTCCTTTCTTCTTGTGCTGAGCCTGGCTGGGTACGGACAAGAACTGGCCATTAAAGGCAAAGTGACGTCCAAAGGAGACGGTGGCTCATTACCCGGAGCGAGTGTTCTTGTTAAAGGAACTAATCGCGGAAGTACAACCAATTCTGACGGAGAATTTACAATTACCGCGGAGGCTAATGCTATACTTGTTGTCTCTTTCATTGGTTTCAAATCTCTTGAAATTCCCGTTGGTAGTCAGACAAATCTTAATATTACCCTCGACGAAGACGCCACACAATTTAATGAGGTGGTTGTAACAGCACTTGGTATTGCCCGTGAGAAAAAAGCGCTGGGTTATGCAGTACAGGAAGTTAGCGGAAAAAACCTGACTCAGGCACGTGAAACCAACCTTATCAATTCACTTTCAGGAAGATTGGCGGGTGTACAGGTTACCAATTCTAACGGAGCTCCGGGAGCATCCTCGCGTATGATCATCCGTGGAGCTAGTTCGATCGGAAGTAATAACCAGCCGCTTTTCGTAGTGGATGGTGTTCCTATCGACAACAGCAATTTCGGTTCTGGAACAGGTGTGGATTATGGAAATGCTGCGGCTTCTATCAACCCGGATGATGTTGAATCGATCAGTGTTTTGAAAGGTCCAAGTGCTGCGGCTCTTTACGGATCACGCGGCGCAAATGGTGTAGTTTTGATTACAAGTAAAAGTGGAAAAGGCTCAAAAGGAATCGGTGTTTCTTTCAATACCAATACTTCTTTTGAATCTGTTTTTCGTCAGCCAAGCTGGCAAAATGAATATGGACAAGGAGCAAAAGGTCTTTTCTCCTATAAAGACGGACAAGGTGGCGGCGTAAATGACGGTGTGGATGAAAGCTGGGGACCAAAACTTGATGGAAGATTATTACCTCAATTTGACTCTCCTATCGGAGCCGACGGTGTTAGAACAGCAACGCCATGGATTGCTCATCCTGATAACGTTGATCAGTTTTACCAAACAGGAAAAACATATACAAACAACGTTGGTATCACAGGTGGAAATGAAAAAGCGGATTTCCGTTTGTCATTCACTAATTTGAAACAAGATGGTATTTTACCAAATACAGATTACAAACGTCAGACTGTTTCTCTAAATGCTGGCTGGAATCTTACTCCTAAATTAAACGTAAGAGCAACTGTTAATTACGTAAAAGACGGCAGCGATAACCGTAACAATTTCGGTTTATATTTTATCTGGTTCGGTCGCCAGGTTGACATGAATTCTTTGAAGAACTACACAAAACCAGGCAGTATCTATCAGAACAACTGGAATGACAACTACTGGACCAACCCTTACTATCTGGTAAATAATAGTACACGTGCTAATCAGCGTGACCGTATGTATGGCAATATCGTTGCAACTTACAAATTGACAGACTGGCTGACTTTGACAGGACGTTCAGGAACTGACTTTTATGAAGATCGTCGCAAAACAAAAACTGCTGCTCGTCAGGCTAAATTGGGAACTACTTCATTGTACGATGCTTACAACGAAGAGCAGATTTTTGTTCGTGAATCAAACTCCGACTTCTTGTTGAATGCTACGCATAAATTTGGTCAGTTTGATGTTACTGCCAACATTGGAGGCAACCACCGCTCAAACTTTGCTCAAAGAAATTATATGGGCGCAACTGAATTAGCCATACCAAGAGTTTGGAACATGGGTAATTCACGCCAGCGTCCGGTTGTAGAAAACTCATTTATTGAAAAAACAGTAAACAGTTTATACGCTTCGGCCAACTTAGGTTTCCGCAACTATTTGTTCGTTGACCTTACCGCACGTAATGACTGGTCAAGTTCTTTGCCTAGCAACAACAGATCTTATTTCTATCCTTCTGCTGCTGTGAGCGCGATTATTTCTGACATGTTTGACATCAAATCATCCGTTTTATCTTTTGCTAAAATCAGAGCTGGTGTTGCACAAGTTGGTAATGACACTGATCCTTACCGTTTGGCAAGTACTTACAAATACGAAAATCCTTGGGGAAGCACGCCAAGTTTATCAGAAAACAACGCGTTGCTAAATGCTGAATTGAAGCCTGAAATTACTTCTTCATACGAAGTAGGCGCTGACCTGAGATTTTGGCAAAATCGTGTTGGCTTGGATCTTACTTATTACAAGAAAACTTCATCTGACCAGATTCTTGACGTAAACGTTTCTAATGCAACAGGTTATTTGTCAAAACTTTTGAATGCAGGTAAAATTGAGAACAAAGGTTTCGAACTTCAATTGACAGTTACTCCGGTAAAGGCAGGTGCATTCCAATGGGATATTGGTTTGAATTGGGCTCGTAACAAAAACAAAGTTGTTTCACTTGCAAACGGTCTTACTACTTACCAGTTGAACACAAGCTACAACCCGCTAACTCAGGCAACTTCTACAAGCAGTTTCCGTGGATTATCAGTTGAAGCCCGTGTTGGTCAGCCTTATGGAACATTCTTCGGAAAAGGATTTTTGCGTGCTCCGGACGGACAAGTTGTATATGACGCACAAGGATATCCAATGCTTGATCCTGTTAGCCGCGTTTTAGGAAACTTTACTCCTGACTGGATCGGTGGTTTCTCTAACACATTCAAATACAAAAACTTCTCTCTTAGTACTTTGATTGACGTGAAACACGGTGGAGATATTTTCTCTCAATCGATCAATGTTGGTCGTTATACAGGAGTTTTAGCAGAAACTACCTTGGGTCGTGAAAATGGTGTGGTTGGACAAGGTGTTGTAAATACAGGAACTACTGACAATCCGGTTTATGTGGCAAACACAAAAAATCTTTCCTCAGAAGAATATCACCACAAATATTACCTGCTTACAAACAACGAAAACACGATTTTTGATGCGAGTTATGTAAAACTTCGTGAAGTAAAATTCACGTATATGATCTCTGGTAAAGTGATGAAAAAACTTCCTTTCCGTGACATCGCAGTTTCGGTTGTAGGCAGAAACCTTGCTCTTTTGCACAGCAATCTTCCACACATCGATCCGGAAACAAGTTATTACAACGACGGTAATTTACAAGGTATAGAAAACGGTCAGATTCCAACAACAAGATCAATTGGTTTCAACATCAGTTTCAATCTATAAGTAATTCTTAACTGATTTTTTATGAAAGGCATAATACATTCATTCCGCTCAAAATTAATATTGGCAGCAACCCTTCTGTGCGTATCCGCATGTACAGGAGATTTTGATAAACTTAACACAAACCCAAACAGCGCAGCATCCGGCACAGCCGACCTTTTTATGCCGCACGGTATACAAAGTGCTGTTGATATCCAGTCAGGTGGTTCACTTGGGATGGATATCGGAGAAGGATTTTCTCAGCATTGGGCACGTATTCAATACACAGATATTGATCAGTACACAGTTTCCAGTGATGTTTATACTGCCGGATGGTCAGGATTGTACATCGAATCTCTTGCGGATTATACCCGTATTTACAAACTTGGTGTAGAATCAGGAAACACAAATTACCAGGCTGTTGCCGTTATTTTACGTTCATGGGTATTCTCTTTACTGACTGACATTTATGGGGACATTCCATACAAAGCAGCACTTCAGGGATTGGAAGGAACACTTCTTCCGACTTATGATTCTCAAAAAGACGTTTATGCAGGATTGATAGCTGAGCTGAAAACCGCTGGCGAATCAATTAACGTGGCTAATACATCGATGCCAGTTGGAGGAGATATTCTTTTTAACGGAGATATGTTGAAATGGAAAAAATTCGCTAATTCATTAAGCTTAAAATTATTGAGCAGGATGATCGACAAAGCGGATGCTCCGATTAACGTGAAAACGGAAATTTCCAGAATTCTATCTGATCCTGCTAAATATCCTGTAATGGCCTCTGTTGCCGACAATATTCAGCTTAACTATCTGGATGCAACAAACAACCAGAATCCTGTTAATGTTAACCGTAAAACGCGTGATGACCACCGTGTAAGTGCTACATTGGTGGATCGTTTAATTGCTCTAAATGATGCTCGTTTGCCAATTTATGCAAACTTGCCGGCAGATGGAGGAACTTACAAAGGTGTTCCAAATGGCTTGTCTTCTTCGGATGCGAATGCACTTGGACTTACTAAAACATCAAAAGTTGGAAGCTACTTTGTAGCTGCAACTGCACCAGGTGTAATCATGACTTATGCAGAATTACTTTTCCTTAAAGCTGAATTTGCTTATAAAGGAGTAACCATCGCTGGTGATGCTGCCACAAATTATGCAGCAGCTATTACGGCGTCATTCGCACAATACAAATTGGCCGCACCAACGGATTATATCGCAGCAAATGCTTTGAAAGCCGGAGCTGACGGTTTCACGCAGATTATGGAACAAAAGTGGATTGCACTTTACGGACAAGGTCTGGAAGCATGGACAGAATATCGCCGTACAGGAATACCTGCACTTAAAACACCAACACTGAACACAAACCAGAATATTCTTCCAACCCGCCTTCCTTATCCAGGTTCAGAAGAATCTTTGAACTATGAAAATTTCTCATCTGCTCTTACAAAACAAGGTGGCAAAAATGATATGAAACTCAAACTTTGGTTTGCTAAATAAGTTTAAATAATAATTTTCGACTGGTAATACAAAAAAACAGGATGCAGCATAAAAGCTAACATCCTGTTTTTCTTTTTAAACAATATTTAACTTATTGATAAATGGTTAAAATGCCAAACCCAGGCCGGCTCCAACATTTACGACACCAATAAATCTTTTTTCGTTTAACCGGTCAGAATAAGGATTTCCACCAACGTTTGCTACAATTGCGAGATCTTTAACCTCTGCTTTGGCACCAATGACATCACCGCTTACTTGGAAAAACAATGCCTTGAACAACGGTAAACGAATACTGGCACCTGCCCCAAATCCAATGGGCTTAACTATGGTGTGATTTAAACTCACATCTACTTTTGTTGCCGTAGGATCTATATTCCCATCGGCTGTCAGTCCTTGGCCTTTTAAATAAACGGATGGCGTGCTTGCCCTGACTATTCCCCCCTGAACGTGCGCCTCAATTTGCACTCTGTTCATATTTAAATAAATAGCGGGGCCAAATAGAGCCGCTCCCATTTTCCACTCCGAAACATCACTCTGCCAGGTATAATTCCTACCGATAGCCTGAACATAAGAATTAGCTTTTTCAATGATCGGATCGGAATTTGTCTTGTTTACATTTAAACTTCCGGATAACCGCAAGCCAAACCAGCGCCAGATTCTGTGGTCATAATTAACCTGTCCATAATGCCCGGAGCCGGCCAAACCAGCTAATGGGTCATTTAGTTTCTCTCTGGCAAGCTGCCCGACAGGGAGACTATATCCTCCTGTAACGGAAAAAAAGTTTTTAGTATCCTGCGCTTTGCTTTCCTGACTGTTTAAAATCAGGAAGGATAAAATCATGGCTGTGATGAATGAATAGAACTTCATAGTTTAAGGAGTCTGTTTATGAAAAAACATAGATCTTCATTTCGTGCGAATTCACGAAGCTAAACAGAAAACCAACGCTTTTAGTATATTATTTGTTCGTTAAGACATGATTTAGGGTAATTTTTTCAACACAATTTAACCTAAACCTTATTTAATGGTAAGATTTTGATTTGGTACAAAAATGGTAGCGCAAGAACCAAACCAAATCACTACTATCATGGACAGGAAAGAAACAGATCAGGAAGCGAGAGCTACAAAAAATACTAAAAAAGTTTGGCTATGGGTGTTAGTTGCCGGTGTAATATTGATGGCAATTGCCTTTTGGGGAGGATTTTTAAACCACGATGAAAATTTCGGAAAATCGGACACGCCTTCTCAACACGAAACAATGCCTATGGATACCTCGGCATCAGACACAACCATGGAAGTTCATCCGGATACTATTATGAAAAGCGTTAGAGGCACTGAATAATCAATTCAGTGCTTCCCATAATATTTCGATCGGATGTTTTGCCTTACGTCCGGTCCCATCTTTAATCTGATGTCTGCAACTGGTCCCGGGTGCGGCTATAATAACCTCATCCGGTTGCTGACGTACCGTTGGAAACAGCACCAGCTCGCCAATCTGCATTGAAACATCATAATGCTCTTCTTCATATCCAAAAGATCCGGCCATTCCGCAGCAACCTGATGGAATAAGCTGGACTTTATAATTTTCGGGCAAAGACAATGCGATCTTTGAAGTTGAAAGTGACGACAAAGCTTTTTGATGACAGTGGCCATGAAGTTTAATTAGTCGTTGTTCTTTACCAAAAGAAGCTTTTGTAATTCTTTTTGCATCAATTTCTCTTGAAATAAACTCTTCAAAAAGTAGTGCATGAGTGGCAATATTCTGTGCATCTATTTTCAGATGCTCCGGAACCAGATCAATATATTCATCCCGGAAAGATAAAATCGCCGAAGGCTCAATTCCGATTAATGGCGTTTTTTGCGAGATAATATCTTTCAGTAGCTCAATATTACGAATCGCATGTTTTTGCGCTTCCTTAACCAATCCTTTTGACAAATAAGATCTGCCCGATTCTGCATGTTCAGGAATGATCACTTCATATCCCAGCTTTTCCAAAAGCATTACCGCTTTTTTACCAATTTCAACATCGTTATAATTGGTAAACTCATCACAAAAAAGATAAACCCTGGAATGAGTCTCAGTATTCTTACTTTTCGATTTTTTCTTTTCCCACCAATGTTTTAAAGTAGTACTTGAAAGCAAAGGCATAGAACGTTCCGGATGAAAACCGACTATTTTATTCGCGACTTTTCTTAAAGCTGGTGTTCCAAAAACAGCGTTAAAAGCCCATGGCGCGATGGAAGCCAGTTTCATTTGCTTGGCAAAATTGGCGATAAGATTTGTTCGCAATGGAATGGCGTGCGTTTCATAATACTGCTGCGTAAATTCAGCTTTCATTTTTCCAACATCAACGCTGGAAGGACATTCAGATTTACAGCCTTTGCACGACAAACAAAGATCCAGAATCTCTTTTACCATTTCCTGAGAAGTTCTGGTTTCGACGGTTTCTCCTCCTGGCGTTAGATATTGTCTTAAAATATTAGCTCTCGCCCGGGTTGTATCACGTTCTTTTCTTGTGGCCATATAACTTGGACACATCGTTCCGCCGGTTAATTCTGTTTTCCGGCAATCACCAGATCCGCTGCATTTTTCAGCCAGGCGGAGCATTCCTTCCTGTTTTGAAAAGTCAAAAGTTGTAGCAATTTGAGGCTGCGGTTTATCTTGTTCATACCGCAAGAATTCGTTCATCGGTGGCGTATCGACGATCTTGTTTGCATTAAAAATGCCATTCGGATCCCAGATGCGCTTTACCTGACGAAAGATTTCATAAACTTCCTCACCCATCATAAATGGAATGAATTCTCCGCGAAGCCGACCATCTCCATGCTCCCCGGAAAGTGCACCGTTATATTTTTTGACAAGAACAGCCGTATCCGCTAAAACTTGTCTGAATTTCTGTTTCCCTTCACTCGTTTTAAGATTAATCATCGGCTCAACATGCAATTCCCCGGCGCCAGCATGGGCGTAATAGGAAGCGTGCAAACCGTGACTGGCAATCAGTTTTTCAAGATCTTCGATATAATCCGGCAGGTCTTCAACGGCAACGGCGCAGTCTTCAATTAGATTTACGGGCTGTGTATCACCTGGTAGATTTCTGATCAACCCCAAACCAGCTTTTCTGATATCCCAGGCTTTCGTCGCGTCATCACCAAATAAAACGGGATAAGCATAACCCAAACCTTCTGAAAGCAAATCGGCTATCAAAATTTCAGCCTGCTTTTTCACTTCCTCATCTGTATTTCCCCAAAATTCAACCATCAGCAAAGCTGCCGGATCGCCTTCAAGGAAAAATCTGTTTTTGGAATAGATATGATGGCCTTTGGTGAAATCCATGATATATCGGTCCACCAATTCTGAGGCTTTTGGATTGTATTTCATCGCAACACGGTTCGCGTGCAGCGATTCCGCCAGGGTACTAGCATGAACACAAACAACACCAACCGAAGCCGGCGGGACGTCTACCAAGGCAATTTTCGCTTCCGTCACAAAACATAATGTCCCCTCAGAACCAGCGATCAGATTACATAAATTGATCTGATTTTTTTCGAAATTATTAACCAGCGCATCCAGCGCATAACCGGAATTCCGGCGCGTTACTGTTGGTTTTGCAAATTGTTTTTTGATTAATTCCTGATCAACCGGATTTGACAAAATCCCCCACATACCGGCATAAATCGCCTGTTCGCGCTTTCCTGAGGTATTTGCCGATAGTTTTTTGGTATAATCACCGACAACGGAATTATTAAAAACCGTTTCTGAACCATCCGATAGTAAAGCTTTTACTTCCAGCAAATGATCCCGCGTAGTTCCCCAGCTTATCGAATGCAAACCACAGGAATTATTTCCGATCATTCCACCGATCATAGCACGACTGGCAGTAGAAGTTTCCGGCCCGAATAGTAAACCATAAGGTGCCAGATGTTTATTCAAATCATCACGGATCACACCAGGCTGAACTCTCACCCATTTTTCCTCCGCATTAACTTCAAGAATCGCTCCAAAATGCTTTGAAATATCAACAACGATACCCTTTCCAACCACCTGTCCGGCAAGCGAAGTTCCGGCTGCTCTCGGAATAAGCGTTACTTTTTGATTATTGGCAAACTTAATAAGTCTGCGAATATCCTCAACCGTTTTAGGTAGTGCAACGGCAAGCGGCAGTTCCTGATAAACAGAAGCATCGGTTGCATATATTTTCCTTTGAGCAGTATGCAGCGTTGAATCATCGAAGTAAAGTTCTCCTTCAAAATCATCACGCAGGGTATTAAAATCAAGTAAGGTCAGGCGGTTCATCATGGTCTGGTGCCGGAAAAAGCAAAATTTCTTTGTGTTCAGGAATTCCTGAATCACTGTCAAAGATAGCTCTACGAGATGAAAAATGGAATGATCACAAAGACATCGGCCGTTTTGAAGAAAAGAAATCCGATATTGGCACAGTTATTTCAATTTCCTTTAACAGCGAAGTCATTATAATCATTTGATTATAAATTCCTTATTATACAAACGAACAACAAAACCAATCTCTGCATTCATGAAAAAAATTACCACACTTATTTTTCTTCTTTCCAGTCTGTTATCTTTTGCGCAAAAGACCTCGACCATCACATTAACTGCCACCAAGCCCGATGAAGGCATTGTTTCTCTTGTTTTGGAAGATGTACATTTTCACCCCAACCTGGGAATAGGGCTGGCTGACACAAGACTGGAACCACTGGCCATGGTCAATTTTAAAGAGAAAAACTCGGAACGCGTGAGTACTGCATTAAGCGAACCGAAAATTATGCGACTTCAATATAGCGGAGGTGGTGTAAATAAAACCTGGATGTTATTTATTCAGCCGGGCGATGATCTTACAGCAAGTTTTGCAGGAAATGCCGACGTTACCTTTACAGGAAAAAATGCTGCTTATCAGAATTTTCTGAAAACTTATTTTCTTGAAAACCAGTATCAGTATTTGCCGTTTTTTGGTTACAAACCATCTCAGATTGATAATAAAAGTGTAGCGCAGCAAAGCGATAGCTTGCAGAAAGTAAGACAAACTGCTTATGCCACATTTAAAACTTCAAATCCGCCGTCACCCGCTTTCGAAGCCTATGTTAACGCAACGACAACTACTGAACCTTTCCTTATACACAGATTGCTTCAGGAAAAAATCATGCGTAGAAACAGAGCGAAAAAACTGGATCCGGCACAGCAGAAAGAATTGGAAGATTTAACTTTGTCAAACTTTAAAATATTACCGGATGAAGCCTTGCTGAGCCAATCATACCGCGAAGAGCTTAGAAACTGGATACTTATTCCAACAACCCGGAAATTTCCTTTGGATTCTGCTACACGTTATGAACTTAGTCCGCAAGCTGTAACAGATGTTTATAATTTCAGTAAGACCAAATTAGCAGGACATCCAAAACAGGAAGAATATCTTCAGACTTATTGGTTGAACTATGCTGCAACGGCCATTCCAACCATTGAAACCAGCCAGACTTTACTAACAGATTACAAAGCGAAATATCCAAAATCGGAGTACACAGATTATTTCACCAAACTTTTGGAAACAAAAGCAAAACTTACTCCGGGCTCAAATGCACCAGATTTCACATTGTTGGACAGCGATAGTTCAGCTGTAACTTTGAGAAATCTGGAAGGTAAACCAACGGTGATGGTTTTTCAATTCAACATTGGCGCACACGAACCGAGTCTGAAAGCAATGGAAGCGAAATACGGCGATAAGGTAACTTTTGCTTATGTAACGCTTATTTCAGGCATGCCGTTTGGAAGCTGGAAAACTTACGCACAGGACAGAGCCGGCGTAAAACATTTGTGGGCTTCGGAAGACAGTGCAGAATCTTTAAGACAAAATTATGCAGTGGATATTCGTTATCCGTTTGTAGTAATTAACGCTTCCGGGAAAATCGTCGAACGCTGGTTACCTCAGGAATTTCCAAATAATCAGAGTTTGGAGAAGGCTGTGATTAAGGCGATTGGGAAATAATAATTAATTGAGCTAGTATAGAGAAGAGAAGTTGTCAATATGGCAACTTCTCTTTATAGATTGAATTTATTTATATTTTGGTAATAAAATTGAATCCATCTTCTTTCCTAAAATATGGAACTCATAAAAGAACCTTAGAATCTAGATTTATCAACAAAGTCAGAGCTTTAGGCAGAACAAGTGCTTATTGACTTTCGGAAAGTTATGCAGGATATTAAAGACAAAAACTCTTGCAAAAAAAAGGCGTAAAGAAGGATAACGAGAAGAAAGAGCTTGCGTAACATTCACTAAAAAACACACACAACTATGATAGTTAAACCAATCAAAACGAAAGAAGAATACGATTACGCCATAGCAAGAATTGACCAGTTATTCGATTCACCAAAAGGAAGTATTGAAGCGAAAGAACTGAACTTACTCGTACTTTTAGTTAATAACTATGAAGCAGAAAATTATCCTATCGACGAACCTGATCCGATAGAATATATCAAAATTCGAATGGAGGAAATTTCAGTTGTCTGAGCTTGCAAGCACTACCCAGCTAGCTCCTTCATCTCCTGCCGAATAATAATCGAGTGAATCGTTTCGTGATAAGTATATTCAATTTCCAACCAATAATTATCACAGATCTGCTTTACAATCGCCAGCCCAAGTCCTACTGATTCTGCTCCGGATGATTCTTTTTTAAATCGCTCAAATAGCCTTTCCGGATCTGTACTCAGTTCACTACCTGTATTGCTGATCTTTAAATAGTTTTCATCCGATTCAAGAAAAAGCTGGCCATTCAAATAATTATGGCGGATGGCATTACTCAAAATATTATTAAGTAAAATATCAGCAAGCGACGGCGACATATTGATATCAAAACGACTTCGCAAATCCATTTTCACCTCAATTTGCTTGTGGGTCAAAATATCTTCAAAATCTGAAAGTTTACTTTTCAATAAATCAACCAGATCCAGATCTTCGGTATCTGTAAACTGCTGATTTTCTATTTTAGCTAAAAGTAATAATCCCTGGTTTAACCTCGACATTCGTCTCGAAGCATGATAAATTTCTTCGATCCAATACGTATGATTTTCACTCAAATCTTTGGATTGAATAAATTGCTCAACTCTGGCATTGATCAGTGCAAGCGGAGTCTGGATCTCGTGGGAAGCATTTTCAGTAAATTCTTTCAGGCTTGTATAATCATGCTGCATCTTGTCAGCCATCTTTTTCAACACATCATCCAGCTCGCTAAATTCGGTTACTTCACTTTGGGGAAGCTGTAATTTTTCTTTTTTTGTTAAATCAAATTCCTTGATTCTGGTCAGCGTATCATAAAATGGTTTCCATAATTTACCGGAAAGTCGCCGTTGAAACAGGAACATACTGATCATGAGCAATCCCAAAAAAGTAACCATCGCCGCAGAGATTGCCTCAATCAGTTTATAGGATTCGATCATTGATTTCCTGATCGCAACACGGTGTGGAACGCCTCCTATTATTGTATAAAATGTCAGTTGGCGAAAAGGTGAAATCCCCTCATCGTAGCGGTTCTGAATTAAAGTATCTTTGAAAATGACGGTATGACTATACTCGCCGGTGACTGGCATCACTTCAATTTTATTTTCAACAAAATAGGAATTGTTGTTCCAGGTATCATGTGAGCGGATAAACGATTCGAAATCCTGCATCTCAACTTTCAAACGCGTTTCCACTTCGTCATAAATCATATATTTAATGATCCAGTAAAACGCAATTCCGACGGCCAGATAAATGACCAGCGAAACCATCAGATAAATGCGGCTTGTTTTTTCCAGGAGTTTCAAGAAGCTGCGAATTTA
Source organism: Dyadobacter subterraneus (assembly GCF_015221875.1). Taxonomy (NCBI): domain Bacteria; kingdom Pseudomonadati; phylum Bacteroidota; class Cytophagia; order Cytophagales; family Spirosomataceae; genus Dyadobacter; species Dyadobacter subterraneus. Next base: position 35,921 of record NZ_JACYGY010000001.1, on the reverse strand, counting down.
TAGCCAATACCATAGATAGACTGAATATAATCTTTTCCGCCCTTTTCCAGAATTTTACGGCGAAGATTTTTAATATGCGAATAAACCATATCCAGAGAATCCGCTGAATCCATGTGATCCCCCCAAAGATGTTCCGCGATGGATTCTTTGGTAAGTGCAACATCGATATTGGAAAGAAAATATAACAATAGATCATATTCCTTTCTGGACAAAAGTGTTTCCTTTTCTCCAACAAAAACTTTTCGTGCCTGTAACTGGACCCGGATTTCCCGCCATGCCATATCATTATTTCCTCCAAAATTCCGGCGACGTATCAATGATTTTACACGGGCATTCAATTCGGAAAGATGAAAAGGTTTGGTCATATAATCGTCAGAACCGATTTCCAGCCCCTTTATCTTATCCTCCAAAGTATTTCTTGCGGATATAATAATGATACCGGTCGTGGCTGCTATTTTTTTTAAAGTTTGAATAATACCAAAACCTTCACCATCTGGCAATGTGAGATCAACAATGGTACAATCATATTGATATAGGCTGACCTTTTCGTCGGCCTGCCAGAATGTATTAGCAACCTCGCAAATGAATCCTTCTTTTGTCAGATAATCCACAATGCTTTCCGCCAACCCTTTCTCGTCTTCGACAACTAATATTTTCATTTAAGAATGTAGTTATTATCGGGCAAAACTATATCCGGATGTTGGAAATATTTAGGAAATAATTTTATTCTATAAGATTAGTAGACTTTTCTCCTGAATTCCCAAATGTTTCCCAAATTGGCTTTTAGCTTCGTTTAAAATTTCCTGACACCCATTATAGTATATTTCCATGTTCTATCAAATTCTTCAAAAAATCCCATTTTGGGGGGCAAATTTTCCCGAAGAGGGACAAAAGCAAAAATTCCCGCGAAGGATTTATCTGTTTTTGCTTCTTAATTTATGTTCAGCAATCACTTTTAAGGCTGTTGCTCAAAAAGTTACGTTACAACAGGTTCTGGAAGAGGGCAAGCAAAACTACCCGTTTCTTAAAGCAAAACAAGCAGAAATTAAAAGCGCCGAAAGTCGTGTTAAATCTGTTAAAACGGACTACCTGCCTTCCTTTATTGTCCAGGATCAATATACCTTTTCCACGGGTAATAGTGTGAACGGTGCTTTTTTACCAAATGAAGGAAGCGCATTGTCTCCTTCGGGCGGGATTCGGACCGAGAATATCTACAAAGGTGCTTTTGGTAGTTTTACAACGGCCATGGTTGACTGGAAAGTTTTCAATTTTGGTAAAGTGAATGCAAATGTAAAAGCTGCACAAGCCGATATCAATCGCTCACAGGCTGATTACGAAAACGAACTTTTTCAGCATCAGGTAAGAATTGTAGATGCATATCTGGTTTTGCTTATCAATCAGAAACTGGTTGAAGCACAACGTCAAAATCTGGAAAGAGCGCTGGTTTTTAAACAAGTTACCGATGCAGCCGTAGAATCCGGCATGCGTCCGGGCGTTGACAGTTCTCTGGCCGGCGCTGAGTATGCGAAAGCAAAATTATTACTGCTGGAAAGCAGAAGAGCTGAAAAAGTACAGCGACTTCGACTTTCAGAATTAAGCGGACATCTGGAAGACAGCATTCAGGTTGATACCATGCGGTTTTATTCTCAATTGCCGGTAACAGTAAATACAGAAAGTACTTTTCTAAAAAATCCATCCCTGCTTTTTTCACAATCACAAATTGACGCATCCTATGCCCGCAGTCAGGCGGTTAGAAAATCGTTTCTTCCCTCTATTTCTTTAACAGCTGCTGGCTGGGGAAGAGGTTCTGGCGTTTCCAATACAGACAATGCTTACCGGACAGATTTTAGCAGTGGTGTTAGTTATCAGGTTTACAATTATCTGTTTGGTATTTCAACCCGTTGGAATTTAACGAGTATTCTTAAAGTTAAAAATGATTACAGAGCGGAACAATTTCAGGTTGAACGCTTTAAAGAAATATTCAATACACAGAAAATTCAGCTCGACAGACAATCGAGAGAAGCGCAGATGCAGCTTGAATTATCTCTGGAACAGGCAAAACTTACACCGATTCAGTTAGATGCAGCGCATACTGCATTTAACCAGGCGGAAGCCAGATATGAAAGCGGACTTACGGATTTGTTTACATTGGCGCAAAGTGTAACAACATTAAATCGCGCAGAAGTTGACCGCTTCATTACCAATGGAAATGTCTGGCGGGCATTGCTTATGAAAGCAGCGGCTTCCGGAGATTTATCGCTATTCCTGAACCAGTTAAACTAATTACTCCTTTTCTTTAAGATCAATAGTTATGTATCAACTCATTCGAACCGCCTTACGACAACCCATTTCCATCGTGGTGGTTGTCATCGGCATCCTGTTTTTCTCCATTTTATCCATCAGGACCATTCCTGTGGATATTTTCCCAAACCTGGATTTGCCAACCATTTATGTTGTGCAGCCTTACGGTGGTATGGCGCCCGACCAGATGGATGGTTTCATCGCCACCCGCTATCAGGATCACTTTCTGTACGTTTCGGGTATCCGGGATGTGGATGTAAAAACGATCCAGGGACTTTCACTCATCAAACTTTCTTTTTATCCCGGAACGGATATGGCGCAGGCGGCTGCCGAGGTTGCCAATAATGTGTCGCGGGCCAAAGCGTATATGCCTGAGGGTACCGTACCACCACAGGTGGTTCGTTTTGATGCGAGCTCGGTTCCAATCGGACAAATGGTTTTTGAAAGTAAGTCGAGATCGCTGAATGAAATCCAGGATTTTGCTTCTTCACGCGTGCGTCCGATGTTTTCCAGAATTCCGGGTGTTTCCAGTCCACCGCCATTTGGAGGTAACCAGCGTACTATCGTGATCCGTGTTGATCCTGAAAAAATCAGAAGTTACCACATGACACCGGAAGAAATCATTAAATCGATTGTCATCAATAACCAGCCTTCGCCGGCAGGAAATATTCGTATGGGCGACCGCACGCTAATGACGCCCGTTAACTCTCTGATCAAAAAACCGGAAGATTTTCTGAATATCCCCATTCGCATTGGAGCCGGACCGACCGTTTTCGTCAGAGATGTTGGAATGGTTGAAGACGGTGCCGATGTTACAGTAAGTTATGCCTTGATCAATGGCCGTCGTGCCGTTTATATTCCGGTGGTAAAAAAATCGGATGCTTCCACTTTGGATGTTGTAAATAATATCCGGGCTGCCTTGCCTCAATTGAGAAATGCGGTACCGGAAGATGTGAAAATTTCATACGAATTTGACCAGTCAGTTTACGTTACAAACTCTTTGAAAAGTTTGATTACGGAAGGTATTCTGGGTGCATTGCTAACCGGTTTAATGGTTTTACTCTTCCTCAGAGACTGGCGAAGTGTAATTATCGTGGTTGTAACCATTCCGATTTCCATTCTTTCTGCCGTGATTCTGATGAATCTGTTTGGTCAGACAATCAACATTATGACATTGAGCGGACTTGCGCTCGCGATTGGGGTTTTGGTTGATCAGGCAACGGTGACGATTGAAAATATTCACCAGCATCAGGAAATGGGAAAACCCAAGGAACAGGCGATCTGGGATGCCTGTAAGGAAATTGCATTTCCTGAATTCCTGATTTTACTTGCGATTCTTGCAGTATTTGCACCTTCTTTTGTCATGAGCGGTATACCAAGAGGAATGTTCTTGCCACTTTCATTGGCCGTAGGTTTTGCCATGATCGCATCGTTTTTACTTTCCCAAACATTGGTTCCGGTTTTGGCAAACTGGCTTTTGAAAGATCATCCAAAACACGAAGCACCAACACTGGCGCTTGACCACCAGGAAGTTCATGATGTAATTGAAGAAGGAGCGCATCCGTCTTTACCACCAAAAGGTTTTGAAAGATTCAAGTTGAGATATCTTAATGCTTTGACTGGAATTATGTCAAAAGGGAAACTGGTTGTTCCGGTTTATTTAATCGGAGCAGTGCTTTTGATTGTTGGCGGATTTATTTTGATTGGAACCGATATTTTACCGCATGGAAACAGTCACCAATTCCAGATGCGTCTGCGGATTGCAGACGGAACGCGTGTGGAACGTACCGAAGAAGCGACTTTGAAAGTACTTGATCTGATCAAATCCGAAGTTGGAAAAGAGCATGTTGAAATTTCCTCTGCTTATGTCGGAACTGTTCCTTCCAGTTATGGTACTTCCAACATTTTCGTTTTCAACAGCGGTCCGCATGAAGCCGTTTTGCAGGTTTCTTTACATGAAGATTTTCCGGTAAAAATGGATGCTTTGAAAGAACGTTTGCGTGAAAGAATTGGAAAAGAACTTCCAAAACTGCAAATTTCATTTGAACCGATTGAGCTGGTTGATAAAATCATGAGCCAGGGTTCTTCAACCCCGATTGAAGTAAGTGTAGCGGCAAAAGACGTGAAGGAAGCAGGAAAATTTGCCAAGAAAATCCAGGCTGAAATGAATCATATTGTTTTCCTCCGTGATGTTCAGATTGCACAACCGCTGGAATATCCGATTTTGGATGTAACAATTGATCGTGAAAGAGCAGGACAATTAGGAATTACTTCAACGCAGGTTGCCAGATCCATGGTTGCGGCAACTTCTTCCAGCCGTTTTACAGATAAAAACTTATGGCTTGATGATGCAAAAGGATTAGCCTATCAGGTTCAGGTACAGATTCCGGAATATCAAATGACTTCTGTGCAGGATATTGGAACAATCCCATTGAAAAGCGGAGCGAGTAATCCGTTATTGGCTGATGTTGCCACTTTTTCAGAAAAAACAACACCGGGTGAATATGACCGTGCCGGTCCAAACCGCCTGGTAACGATCACAGCGAATCTTCAAAAAATTGATTTGGGTACCGCAACAAAAGCTGTAACCAAAGCCATCAAAGATGCAGGTGAACCGCCACGTGGGGTTATTGTGGAATTGAAAGGTCAGTCAAATTTATTGACCGATACTTTATCAAGTTTGCAAACCGGTTTGATGATTGCCGTAATTATCATGTTCCTGCTTTTGGCTGCAACCTATCAGTCGTTCAAACTTTCGCTGGTTGTACTTTCTACAATTCCTGCGGTGGTTGTTGGTTCAATTGGATTGCTGTTAATTACCGGCGCGACTTTAAATCTTCAATCTTATATGGGTCTGATCATGTCCGTCGGGGTATCCGTGGCGAATGCTATTTTGATGGTAACCAACGCTGAAAATCTAAGACTTGAAATTGGTGATGCGGGAAAGGCAGTAACGCTAGCAGCCGGCAGCCGGATCCGTCCGATTTTGATGACCAGTATTGCGATGATTGCCGGTATGATTCCGATGGCTTCCGGTTTGGGAGAAGGCGGAGATCAGATTGCACCACTTGGTCAGGCGGTAATCGGAGGTTTGATCGCATCGACATTAGCATCGCTTTTGATACTTCCGGCTGTCTTCACTTTGGTACAAAGAAAAGCAAGCGTTCATTCCGTTTCCCTGGATCCAGAAGATCCTGAAAGTAATTTCTTCCGTAAAAACCTTCAACCATCCATTTCCATGAATACCATCAAATCAATTATCATACTTTTTATTGTTTCAGCAACGCTTGTTTCCTGCGGTTCTGAGGCTGAATCCGAGAAAAAATCGGAAGAAAAACCAGCGGAAGTACAAGCCACAGAAATGGCATCTGTACAAAGTTTACAGCCCTCCAAGAAAATGGCTTTGCCTGGTGAATTACTGCCATGGAACAAAGTAAACATCCATCCAAAAGTGAAAGGATTTGTAAAAACAGTTCAGGTTGATCGTGGTTCGATGGTAAGAAAAGGACAGGTTTTGGCAATTCTTGAAGCTCCGGAAGTACTATCAGAATTGAATCAGGCAAAAGCACAATTGATTGCAGCCGAAGCAAATCTAAGTGAAATCACTAGTAAATATCAGATCAGCGGAAATACCTATAATCGTATTTTGCGTACGAATAAAACAAAAGGCGCCGTGTCTATAAATGAAATGGATGTAGCACATTCAAGAGTTTTGACGGATAGTTCTGCCGTAGCTGTGGCAAGCGGAAATGTTCAGGCGGCTCGTTCCTTTGTTAATTCAAAATCTGAACTGGCAAAATATCTGATCGTTTCTGCTCCTTTCGATGGAATAATTACAGAAAGAAATATAAGTCCGGGCGCTTTGGTTGGACCGGGAGAAAGCGGTTCAAAACCTCTTTTTGTTCTCGAAGACAATACAAAATTACGTTTGACACTATCCATTCCTGAAAACTTAACCAGCGCAATACCCGACAAAGGCTCAGTAACTTTTACTGTAACTGCGAGTCCGGAAAAAAAATATACAGCAAATTTTGCCAGAAGTTCAAGAAGTTTATCCGAAGCAAATCGCTCGATGATCACAGAATTTGACTTTAATAACAGCGGCCGGGAATTGAAAGCAGGAATGTATGCGCAGGTTCAATTGAATACTGAACGTACCGGTAAAACTTTATTTGTGCCAAGAACCGCTGTTGTAAGTTCAAGCGAGCAGGTTTTCGTAATTCGCGATAAGGATAGCAAAGCTGAATGGGTAACCGTGAAACCGGGAACGGTTGTAGATTCTCTGATTGAGGTTTTTGGTGATTTACACGAAGGAGATCAGATCATCAAAAAAGCATCTGAAGAATTCCGGAATGGGGAAGCTTTGCAGGTGGCGTCAAAGACCGTTGCAAAGAAAAATTAAATAAGTCCAAGCAGTGAAGCAGCGCAATATTTGTAGCGAACGATACCTCGGACTGCAAATAAGGTGCAGCGCACCGCAATAAAAATCCACACCATTAAATAAAAAATGGGAGACAACAAAGCCGCAGAGCGGCAAAATACTTGTAGAAACTCAATAACCCCGGACTGCCAAAAAGGTGCAGCGCACCGCAATAAAAATCCACACCATTAAATAAACAAATGGGAGACAACAAAGCCGCAGAGCGGCAAAATACTTGGTAGAAACCGATAACCCCGGACTGCCAAAAAGGTGCAGCGCACCGCAATAAAAATCCACACCATTAAATGAACAAATGGGAGACAGCAAAGCCGCAGAGCGGCAAAATACTTGTAGAAACTCGATAACCCCGGACTTCCCAAAAGGTGCAGCGCACCGCAATAAAAATCCACACCATTAAATGAACAAATGGGAGACAGCAAAGCCGCAGAGCGGCAAAATACTTGAAGAAACCCGATAACCCCGGACTTCCCAAAAGGTGCAGCGCACCGTAATAAATATCCACACCATTAAATAAAAAATGGGAGACAGCGAATCGCCATCTCCCATTTTTCATTTATTCAAAAGCTTTTATTTTGAACTATAAGTATCCAGAGTTGCCTGTGGAAATGTTCTCAAAATATCAGCCATCGTGTTTTTCACCATCGTTTCACGATCATCCTTTTTTGTAGGCGGTTTCACTTTTCCGGAAGCCCAACCCTGCCAGATCATTTTTTCATTATTTTTCTGATAAATATTCAGGATAAAACGACTTTCCTGATAGTTGTAGGTCGAAATATTATTTCCGCCACCATACCACCACATATAAGGTGAATACGAGTTGTTAGAACGTACCTGCTGACGCTCCTTAACATCCGTCATAAAACGAACTACAATTTCCGGATTCTGATCCAGTTTATAGCCTTTCGACTGCATTACTTCAATCACAGCATCTCTTAATCGTCTCTTGTTCAAATCACTGCCCAACAATGGATCTTGCTCATTATTACGCTCAGGCGCTACATTGAAAGTTTTGAATTGTTTAAGATTTACGGACGAGTCATAGTCATAACTCGTTTGAAGTGCCTGACTACAGGCAAGCATTAAAGTACCCGCCACAACCATCATCGCGATGGATTTTGTCACTTTCACTATCCTTTTCATACAGTTAGATTTATTTTAGTTTACGATATATCTGACAACACTTTAACGGAAAGGTTTAATTTTTGCCTTCAGATACCTATTTAACTTGAAAACATATAAAATTAATATATAGTCAGAAAAATTTCATTTATTACTCTTTTCCAAACCATTAAAAATCGGCTCGCTAACGGTAAAAATCGTTCCATGACGAATTCCCGACGGAAAACTTACCTGATCAGAAACATCTTCCCAGTTCTTCATATCCTTCGACCTGACAGCGCCATATGTGTGGTCGCGGTACTTATCGAAATATACGTAGGTGTAATCTTTTATATTAATTGCTGTTGGACCTTCCGCCCAGTAATTTCCTGTAATTGGTGGTGACGTTTTTACAGGATATGGTCCTGCCGCATGTTTTGAACTTACCACCCGAATATTCTTTTCTGCCGGTTTCGGATTTTCGTTTTTTACAAACATATAATACAATCCATTTTTCTTTGAAATTGTAGCATCGATCACAGTAAAATCCGGATTATAAAAAAGTTTTGTTTTGCTGAAAGTTTTAAAATCTGGTGTCGTGACGGCGTAAATTCTATGATTTAAACCTTTTTCACTTTCTGAATCCGCAACGTTACTATGTCTTCCGGGGATTGTTGTTGCCCAATATATGATATAGTTCTTCTGTTCATCATCATAAAAAACTTCTGGAGCCCAGCTGTTTTTAGCCGTTGGCTCATGATCCATAACCGGAATTGCCTTTTGTTCTGACCAATGAATTAAATCTGCGGAAAATGCATAACCGATAATCTTATCATGCCAGCCGGTTGTAAAAACCATATGAAAAATTCCGTCCGGGCCTTTGATTATACAAGGATCCCGCATCAGTTTATCCTTTCCAACGGTGGGTCTTAAAAATGACTTTTCATTTTTAAGAGGTTGCCATTTCAATCCATCCCGACTGTATGCAAAATGTAAACCATCCTCTCCGTTATCCACAAAATAGGAAAAGAGAAAAACGTCATTTTGTGCATTTGCCGGTTTATAAAAAACAGTAAAACTTATGAGAATTAAGAATAACGTCCGCATGGAAATTGAGTTTTTGAATCTCTAAGAAAAGAAAAACGCATCTAAAATTACTTTCAGATGCGCATAATAATTTCTATTATTTCCTGATTATGCTGATCTTTTAAAAAATCAGCCCTTTCATTTTTCCAATTCAAACGGAAAAAGAAAGGACTGAACAACCACTACCAACTTCACTTTTCAACAACACGATTTTAAGGCATCAAAACTTTGTCAATTACATGGATTACTCCATTTGACTGGTACACATCAGCCGTTGTAACTTTTGCCATATTACCTTTTGAGTCTGTAATCATCAGATTTTTTCCTTTCATAGTGAAAGTCAATTCTTCACCCTGAACCGTTTTTGCCATAGCTTTTCCACCGCCATCTTTGATCATCATGGCCACAGCTTTCGAATCTACTTTTCCAGGTATTACGTGGTAAGTCAGGATCGAGGTAAGCATGTCTTTGTTTTCAGGTTTCAACAGGTTGTCAACAGTACCTTTTGGCAAAGCGTCGAATGCTGAATTTACCGGAGCAAAAACGGTGAACGGGCCAGTGCCTGATAATGTTTCCACCAAACCTGCCGCTTTTACAGCTGCAACAAGCGTAGTATGATCTTTCGAGTTAACGGCATTTTCAATAATGTTTTTAGAAGGATACATTGCTGCTCCTCCAACCATTACTGTTTTTTCTTTTTGAGCAAATGCGCCAAATGTTGATAATAAAGCGACTGCTAATAATCCTGCAAATTTTAGTTTAAGCGTTTTCATAAGTACGATTTAGTTTGTTGATTTTTTATCATATACGCCACCAAAATCGCCTTGGATTGATTTATAGAAAGAAATAATATTAATTAATAAATCAAAAACGCTTCTAACACACAGTTTTCAGAACAATGAGTCTGAACTGCTGAATGTTAGAAGCGTTTTCCCGTTATAAAAATAAACTGTTATTTATTCGGGATCGGATCTCCCGGACTTTTCATTTTTGGATCAAAAACTGCAACACCAACTCTTGAATCGGCGCAGCCGTAATACAAAAGCCACTTTTTCTTAAAGTAAACCATGCCTTCAATAAATACAGTTCCCGCCACATATTGTCCGCTTTTTTCAAACGGCTCCATTGGTCTGAAAAAAGGAACATCCATGCGGCTGATTAACTTGGAAGGATCATTTTTATCAAACAAAACCTGCCCTGCGCAATAGCTATTTGGTGTAAATCTCAAATCTCCATCTGCGCCCTTATCATTTTTTCCATTGTATAACAAAACAATTCCTTTGTCCGTAACGATAGCAGGCGGGCCACATTCCGTAAGATTACTATCAAAAAATCCTTTTCTCGGAGAAATCAGATTGATCAGATTTTCCTTATCGTCTACCAAAGGTGTCCAGTTTATCAAATCCGTGGAAGTGGCGACATTGACATTTGCCTCACCAAAATAAAGCCAGTATTTCCCGTTTATTTTGGCAATAACCTGTTTGTCATTTACCAGTTTTGTAACAATAGAACCAGACTTTGACCAGATATTATTGAATTTGCCATTGTACGCTTTTACAAAAGCAGGACCATGTTTTTGCCATTTTACCAGGTCTTTTGAGGTCGCTATTCCAAGTCTGGCTTTATCACGATTCCATTGGGTATAAATTAAAACATAAGTACCGTCTTCGGTTACTGCAACGCGTGGATCTTCACAACCTCCCGGCCATTCCATCGCTTTTTGATTATCATCTCCCGGATAAAAAACGGGAGTCTTTTTTCTTTTAAAAGTAATTCCGTCGGTACTTTCTGCATAACCCAAACGGGAAGTCCTCATCCCGATTTCTCGTCCCAATTTATCCTCAGCACGGTAGATAACCACAATTTTACCATCCTTAATCGTTGCTGCCGGATTGAATGTATCGTTCGATTCCCAGGCAACCATTTTTTTCGTCATAGGATCCAGAAAGCGCGTAGTGGTATCAGGCGAAATCACCGGATTGACATTTGCCGGCCTCACAAACCCACCGAAAGCCCAATCCGGAAGTTCATTTTTTGTTTGTGCATGAGCCTGCATAGACATAATCAAAATCGCAGGAAATAAGCCTTTTGTAAAATTTCTCATTAGGGATAGTTTATGATGACGAATTTCTTAGGAAAGAATGAAAGCGCGCGCTCCTACTTGGATGGGAGCTGTTGGCTATTAGCTTTTAGCAGTTAGGATGGCTTTTAAGACGATTGGACTTATTGAGAATATTATTTTTTCAGTTGATTTTAAACAAAAAAACTACCCGCCGAACTCAATCAACGGGTAGTTTCAATAAACTCAGTTCGAGCTAAAAGCTATTTAGCTATCAGATTTACATCAAGAACGAAATCATTTGAAATTGCTTTGTCGCCCAGGTTTTCGAAGAAATTGGTTGAGCGGAATTTGATGTCATATTTTGTACGGTCGATAGTAATTTTCGCTGTTGCTGATGCGCTTTTTCCATCTGCTTTTACTGTTGCAGGAAATGTAATATCGCTTGTAATTCCTTTGATTGTCAGCTTTCCTGTAACATCATATACGTTCGCACCTTTGGCTGTAACCGAAGTGATATCAAGTTTTGATGTTGGATATTTGTCGACTGCAAAAAAGTCCGCTCCTTTCAAATGTCCGGTTAATTTTCCGTTAGAATCGTTGTCGGTCAAATCCGTAACTGTCAGTGATTTTGTGTCTAAAACAAAACTTCCGCCTTTCAGTTTATCCTTATCCAAAATCAATGTTCCGCTGCTAATCGGCACATTACCAGTATGTTCTCCTGTAACTTTTTTACCAACCCATACCACTTTACTGGCTTTGGTATCAATACTCAAAGTTTTGTCAGCAGCTTTTGACTTAGCCGGGCCACCTGCAATCGCAGCGGCATTTACCCATAGACCTACCAATGCGAACACAAAGATTTTTTTCATCGTTTTTTTATTATGGATTAAAGATTTGTTTAAATATCTGAATGAATTTCGGGAAAGGTAATCAGGCGCGGAAATCGCGCCCGATACACTGTACTAGCCCAATTACTACTTGATGTTATTCTTAATTTCTATTTGATACCGACAAATTCGGAACGTACCAGTTGTTTCAGGATTTCCTTTCCCTCAGGCCAGTCTTCCAGTTTTGAAACGGCGTTGATATGTCCTTTTTTTCCAAGATTTATAAATTCACTTCCCCATGCATTTGCAAAAAACTGCGAACGTTTTATCGATGCATAAATGTCATTGGTACTTGCCACAACGATGCTTTTAAACGGTAATGGTGAAAAAGGAATTGGAACAAATCCTTCCACAAAATTCAATCTTTTCGACAACTCCGCATCTGCCGGAGCAACCAGTAAAGCGCCTTCAATCCATGGTGACGAATATTTTGCAGCCCAATGTGCTACCGTTATGCATCCCAGACTATGTGCTATCAAAACTGTCGGGGAAGTTAATTTGCTGATATGCTCCTGCAATCTTTCAACCCAGTCTTCACGATTTGGCCAGTCCCAGTTATTTTGCTCAATCCTGCTGAAAATATCAGGCTGCTGAACTTCCCAAATGGTTTGCCAATGTTGCGGCCCGGAACCCGCCAATCCCGGAACTGTCAAAAAACGAGTACTCATACAAGCCAATCCGTTTCAGGTGATTTAATTTTCGATCCCGAAATTAAATTTTATATTACAAAGTAATGTCTAATTCCTGATAAAAACAATAGAATACTTAATCTATTAAGTTAATAGATTATAATTATTTTCAAAAGAATAAATCTTTTGAATTTTGACAGACATAACTGTATAAAAATGAACGAATCATACTTTTAAAATTATTTTGCAGCCATTACGCAACGAAAACCTAAATTATTACTTCCGCTTGTAACTTCACCTTTCCCACGGCTTCCTGCTTTGTAGCGAATGCAATATTCGTCACTGCACAAAAACGATCCGCCTCGCTGGACGCGTTTTACAGCACCTGGTTCGTCAGGATCGTAGCTATCCGTTGGTCCTTGCGGATTTTTAGCAGGACTTTTCTGATAATAATCCGGACGGTACAAATCTTCGCACCATTCCCATACGTTGCCATCCATGTCATACAAACCATAAGGATTTGCAGGAAAAGTTTTCACAGGAGCGGCCGCCGCATAACCATCTTCTTTTAAATTATGATCAGGAAAACTTCCCTGATAAATATTGGCAACCCATTTATTGTTAGGTTTCAGCTGATCACCCCAGTAATAAGTATGATTTCCTTTTCCTCCCTGCGCTGCAAATTCCCATTCAGCTTCCGTTGGCAAACGTTTTCCCGCCCACTTAGCATAGGCAGTTGCGTCTTCATAAGAAACATGAACGACAGGCAAATTTTCACGACCTTTGATCGAACTTCCTTTTCCTTCTGGTTGCGACCAGCTTGCGCCAGGCACATAATTCCACCATTGCAGCGGATTTTCAAGAGAAACTTTTTGTGCTGTTGGTGTAAAAACCGCTGAACCCGGAACAAGTTTATCCGCAGGAACACCTGGATAATCAGCCGGATTTAGTGGACGTTCAGCAACGGTTTTATAATTTGTAGCTTTTACAAAACGGGCGAACTCAGCGTTTGTCACTTCATGCTCGTCCATGTAAAAAGGATCAACACTAACTTTATGCATCGGTCTTGAATCCGGAAATTCATCAGCACCCATCAAAAACTCACCGCCTTTAATCAATACCATACCATCTTTACTGCCCTTTCCTTCAACAATATTTTCCTGACTTGCCAAAATTGCGGAAGCACGTGTAGGCATTCCGTCTGCAATGCATTTAGCCAGACTATCCTTTGTTTTTTCTTCTGCCGTTTGTTTTGTCTGGCAGCTTAAACCGATGACCGCGAACGACATCAACAAAAATACTTTTTCAAAAACCTTCATCTCAAATTTTATTTTATTTACTATCATTGATCTGTTTTACCAGAGTTATTCAACTTAATGAAATCTTAAAAATGTCTTTCAAAGCCGTTTTTGCTGCATGATATCCACACATTCCATGAACGCCGCCGCCTGGTGGTGTGGATGACGAACAGAGATATATTCCTGTATTGGAAGTCCTGTAAGGCGATAAACTTAAAACCGGGCGGGTATATAACTGGAAAACATCCTGTACTCCGCCGTTGATATCACCGCCAATATAATTCGGGTTGTATGCTTCCATTTGTTCCGTATTCATCGTGTTTCTGGCAATGATGACATCCTTAAAACCTGGTGCAAATCGCTCCACCTGATTTTCAATTGCAGCCGTCATATCTTCCTTCGAGCCGTTTGGTACGTGGCAATATGCCCAGGCAGTATGTTTTCCTTCCGGCGCACGACTGTTGTCAAAAACACTTGGCTGGGATAAAAGCACATAAGGCTTTTGAGATTGCTTCCCTTCAGCTGTCATTTTTTCACCCTCAGCTATTTCTTCCAGCGTATTACCCAAATGGACAGTTCCGGCACCTTTGCATGCTTCTGCCTTAAAAGGAATTGGCTCACTTAAAGCCCAGTCAATTTTAAAAACGCCCATGCCGTATCGATATTTTTCTAAACGGTTTTTATACGAGGTACTTAACTTTTCCCCTGCAATTTCAACCAGTTGTTTAGGTGTTACATCAAACAAAACCACTTTTGCCGGCGGAAGCTGATTTAAAGATTTAACCAAAAAATCAGTTTGAATTTCACCACCCAGAGCCAGAAACTTAGCTGCCAAAGCATTCGCTATTGACTGAGAACCACCTTTGGGAATTGGCCACCCAGCTACGTGCCCAGCCGCCATTAACATTAGTCCTATCGCTGATGTCGTCAGGTTTTCCAGTGGTTGAATTGCATGCGCGGCCATACCTCCCCAAAGTCCCCTAGCCTGTTTTGTCTTAAATTTATTCGCCATAAACACAGCAGACGGAATTGCCTTTAATCCAAATTCTGCCAACGCCAATGGATATTTAGGTATCGGAAACGGCCCTAATAAATCCGGTAATAATTTTGGTAAATCCCTTACAACCGGACTCATAAAATTCAGATAAGCTTCTGCATCCTTTCCCAATCCCTCTGCCGTTTCTTCAACAGATCTGTCAAGAATTCCGGCAGTTCCATCGTCAAAAGGATGCGCTGCTGCGTGTTTTGGCTGAATTAATTCTAATCCATATTGATCCAGCGACAAACTTTTAAAAAACGGAGAAAGCATCGCCATTGGATGAACCGCTGAACAAACATCATGTAAAAAGCCAGGCAATGTTAGCGCCTGTGTTCTCATTCCGCCTCCTATCTCCTTTTTGCCTTCCACCAATAAAACAGAAAGTCCCTGCTGTTGTAAAGTAATTGCAGCAGCAAATCCATTTGGACCTGAGCCTACAACAACGGCATCATATTCTGTTTTCCGCACAATTAATTCTATTAAACCAGTCCCCAATTTCAAGTAATTGATACCTGAATCAACCCAGAATCAAGTTCATAACGAATTACTCTATAAAATTGGTAGACAAAATAACTTTATATACTTCCAAAAAGCAAGAATTAATTAAAATAAGCGATTGACTTTAAATAATACCCACAAAAAAAGCGGAACGATCTGAGATCGTTCCGCTTTCACACAAAAAAAGGATTTTGATGATTATTTAAGCGTTTCCTTTAAGCCTTGAACCGTTTCCAGGTGATGATTTAAAGTTGGCAATTTTTCTGCTGCCCACGTTTTAATGTCAGCATCTTTACCGTCTTTCGCAGCATCTTCAAATTTCTTGATGTCGTCTTTATGGTCATCAACCATGGCAGACACATAAGCTTTGTCAAAATCCTTTCCTGTTTTTTCAGAAAGATCATTGTACATTTTTTGACATTTCTCACTCAGTGTTGTTGGCAAAGTAATGTTCTTTTTCTCAGCCAATGCTTTCAATTCATCATTTGCTTTTGAATGATCTTTTACCATCATTTTTCCGAAATCTTTTACACCTGGAGACGCTGCATTTTTTTCAGCAAGTTCTCCAAGTTGTACTTCAAGCATTCCGCCATCTGCTGCGGCAACTGCAAATTCTGTATCGTCTTCTATTTTAGTATCGTCGAATTTCTTCTCGTTGGCATCTTCTGCCATTTCTTTACTGTCTTCTTTTTTTGAAGAGTTACAAGCAGAGAATGTTAATATGCTGGCCAGGAACAGCGCGCTTAATGTGATCTTTTTCATAATTTCTTACACTTTAGGTGATATTTAGCACTAAAAAGTAAAAAATTATGCCATCCAAATTTTCTTTGGTATGTCCTGCAAAACAATGTTTTACCCAATTGAATAACAAATCCCGTATCTCATAGTGACGATTTTATTCAACATGGAGATTTTCGTGGGGAAAAATTCAAAAAAAGTGACTAAGTATAAGCAAAGAGCAGCCACAAAAATGTTTTTTGCAAAACTTATATTAATTTTATGTCCTGATTAACCTATGAAAAGTGCCCGTTCTATGATATTTGGTAACTTAATGTTATCAGATGTAAAGAACAAACACCAGAACTGAACGCAATTAAGGAGTACCCCAAAATATGAACCCGGATAAATTCTATAATATTTTTTTAGCTGATGATGATGAAGATGATACCTTCCTTTTTCAGGAAGCACTTGAACAACTTTCCTTATCGTCCAGCCTGGTAACAGCTGAAAATGGTTTGGAATTAATGAAAAAATTGAATTCCAGCGACGTCGCTCCTGACATGATTTTTCTTGATATGAACATGCCGGTTAAAAATGGACTTGAATGTCTGTCGGAATTAAGAGCAACGGAAACTTTCAGACAAACGCCGGTAATTATCCTTTCAACTTCGGTAGCAGGCTATCTTCTCGAATCAGCCTATAATGCTGGCGCCAATTTATATGTCCAAAAGCCGACAAGTTTTTCAAGCCTGATCAGCATTCTGGAACAATGTCTGTCTAAGAAAAGTGATTTTACTTCCCAGCCAGACATAAATGATTTTCTGGTTGCCAACAACAACTAAGTTCAGCGGAACTATCGATTTAAATATTCTCCACATTTCTTAAATTGAGTAGATACTTCCGCAACTATTTTTTGGCTTTCTTACATTCTTTAAGGCTTACCAGACTTAAACACCTAATAACCAATAGCTTAATAAATACCGCAAATTCTTACACATTCGTTTTTTCGTACTGGTACTGAATTATTAAATTATCGCAAATAATTCACTTAACAGTACAAAATCATGTCTGGAGCCGTAGCCGTTGGAACACTTACAGAATTGCCTGCAATTTCCTCAAGACAAATAAAAAAATTAAAAAAAGATCCTGCGCTGACAGCCGCTGCGGCAGGACTTCATTATATTTCAGGGAGTGATGCACCGGGATACATCCGAAAAGGAAAATCGCCTCGGTTTTATTATGTTGAAAAATCAGGCGCAAGATGTAAGGATAAGGAAGCAATTTCCAGAATAAAATCACTGGTTTTGCCACCCGCCTGGCAGGAAGTCTGGATCAGCAAAGATCCGGAAGGACATCTTCAGGCAACTGGTATCGACGAAGCCGGACGTAAACAATACCGCTATCATCCGCACTGGAATTTGATCCGTAACCAGACAAAATATTACCGCTTATTAACCTTTTCCGACTCCTTGCCACAGCTTCGTGAAAAAGTAGAAAGTGATTTACGCAGAAGAACTTTTGATCTGGATAAAGCTATTGCCCTGGTTATCAAACTCATGGACAAAACCTGTATCCGTGTTGGAAACCAGCGTTATAAAATTAAACATGGTTCTTCCGGGATCACCACGCTGGACGCAAGGCATGCAACGGTGAAAGGAAAAACGATCCGTTTTATGTTTAAAGGTAAAAAAGGTGTAAAACAGGACATCACATTGAAAGATATACAATTAGCCAGATTGGTAAAACAGTGCAAGGAAATGCCAGGCCGCAGACTATTTCAGTATATCAACGAAAAAGGAGAAAAATGTGCTCTGTCGGCCAGCCATGTAAATGAATATATCAGAATTCATACCGGTGCCAGTTTTTCGGCAAAGGATTTCCGTACCTGGATGGGTACAGTGACAGCTTTTGAGTTTTTGAGCGCACAATCGGAATACAAAACAAAAAGAGAATTTAACAAAACGGTTAACACTTGTCTGGACGCTGTGGCTGCACATTTAGGAAATACACGTACCGTTTGCAGGAAATATTATGTACATCCCGCTGTTTTCCTGGCTTATGAAAAAGGAAAAATCCAGCGCATTTTCCATAAAGAAGTTGATCATGCCAAATATCTTTCTGATAATGAATTGCATGTAAAAGCACTATTGGCACATCCGGCTTAAATCCGGTGCAGGTTTGAGATCGTATGTCTCTAACTATGCGAAAACTACTTTTTATACTGATCATTTTGTCCCCTCTGGTTTCCCTTGGCCAGAGGATAGATAATCTTGCATCATTCAGAAATGTAACCGGGGAAAAGTATTTCCGGATTCATTATGACAATGATTTTTATACCAAAACTGATTATTATTATACTCAGGGTTACAATCTTGAATTTGTAAATCCTGCCCTTAAAAAGAATCCCTTATCCCGGATCTTGTTACAATTAAAAAATAGCCGTACTAAATATGGAATGTCGCTGGAACATTATGGTTTCACTCCTACAAGTATAAAAAGCAATGAAATCCTTAGGAATGACCGTCCGTTTGCAGGCGTTATTATGTTGGAAAGTTTTGCTGTTTCTGTTGACACTTTGCAAAAATCCAGATTGTCTTCTATACTCAGTACGGGTATGCTTGGACCGGCTGCTTTCGCCGGTAAAATGCAGAAGAAAATCCATAGCTGGACGGGCGATCCGGAACCGCTGGGCTGGCAGCACCAAATCAGAAACGAAGTGGTGATTAATTATGAATTGAACTACGAAAAAGAAATCTTCAACATTCCCAATATTGTTTCGTTAAACACAAATTCCGCTATTCGTATTGGAACACTTTCTGACAAAATTCAGGGTGGAGCAACATTGACAGTCGGACGGTTTGATTCTCCGTTTCAAACCAGAGAAAAAAGAATTAAAACCAATTATCAGCTTTATTTTTACACACAGCCTTTGGTCAGTCTGGTTGGATATGATGCTACCATGCAGGGCGGAATTATCAATCGAAGCAGTCCATATACCATTAGTGCCGGACAAATTAACCGCTTTACTTTTCAGAATTCTTATGGTGTAATATTGAGTTTGAGAAATCTGTATGTTGAGTATTACAGGACGTATCTAAGCAAGGAATTTGAAACCGGAAGAACCCACAAATGGGGCGGACTCAAAATTGGATTTGCATTTTAAAGAATTCAATTAACTTACTATCAATTAGTTAAAATAAAAATTTGCAATAAGCACCATACGTAAAAGTACCTTAATTACTCACCCCGCGGGAAAAAACAGCAACACATCACCCCGGTTTTAACATATAAAAACGTCTTCTGGTACATATGTAAGGATGGCATAAAGTTTTTAAATGTTCCATCATTATTCATTTAAAATTACACTGTTATGTCAACTACGAACGAAAATCTTATAGAAGTGTTAAACGACTTGATTCAAATTAATAATGACCGTATTGAAGGTTATGAAAAAGCAATCAAGGAGACAGATGATATCGATGTGGATCTGCAAGGTTTGTTCCAAAAAATGGCAAATGAAAGCAGAGGATATGTATCGGAGCTAACATCACAAGTTTCTGCACTTGGCGGTGAAGTGGCAACAGGTACTACAAATTCAGGAAAAATCTACCGTGTATGGATGGATGTAAAAGCAACTTTTACAGGCCATAGCAGACAAGCAGCGCTTGAAAGCTGTGAAGGTGGTGAAGATGCAGCACAAGAAGCTTACGAAGATGCATTGGCATCAGATGCTGAAATTCCAGCTGATGTAAGACAATTGATCACTGATCAAAAAGCTTCACTGAAAACTTCACATGATTTGATCAAAAAATATCGTGATGCACATCAGGCAGTAAATAGCTTGTAATAATTGCAAAAGATAAAAAAGGCCGGATTGAGAAATTCTCAATCCGGCCTTTTTGTATAAAATCAAAACTAAAACTCAATAAACTAAGAGTTTCAATCAAGTTAACCTTAACAATTTACCATTAAGAATTAACAATTATATCCTGGCTAGCAACTCAGCCTTTTTAGTCTTATACTCTTCTTCCGTGATATGCCCTTTTTCAAATAAACCAGACAATTTTTCAATTGTTGCAAAAATGGAATCCTCAGAAATTGGTGCCAGTGTTGGTTTCGAAGTATTTTCCTTCTCATTCCATCCCTCAGATTTTACAACGTCATAAGCCAATCCTGGCGTTTCCTGTGTGAGATTTCCTGGTTCTGAAATTAATGGCAATGTTGAAATATCAATCGGACCATCCTGGCTTGTTAATAGATAAGATTGTCCCGATCCTTGCTGTTGTGAAACTCCGGAAATCTGGTGATGTTTTGTATCATAAATTGAACGGTTACCATTTTGTTCGATGACCAAACGATGCACCGGACCAAAATATGCATAGCGGAAATTGTTTTGAGATCCGCTTGCCGTTGGATTACCAAAAACGGCTGGCCATGGTTTATCTGATACTCCATTTCTACTTTCAACAGTTTGTTCCTCTGGTTCTTCAAAAAGAATTTCTGTTGAAACGAGTTGCGCAAGTTCCGTACAAAGCTGATCAACGGTGATTTTCAGAGTCCGGTTAAACATATCGCCAACCATCGTCATTCCACCTTTCATCCATTGCCCGCTACCGCCAAGTTCCGGAATGTTAAACTGCGCCATCGTGGCATTACCACTAATCACAGCTTTCAGCATCGATAAAACACTGTCCTGACTTAATTCATATCTTGATGCTATATCTTCAATTTTCTTCTGACCTTCTTTCGTAAGCGCTTTCATATGACTTTCAATTTATTTCAAACCGTTATATTTCAATTAAATATAACAAAAATGGTGCCATACAGCGTGTTTTCATTTAAACTGATCTGCAATTTCGCGCCATTTCTCTTCAAGCTTATCGTTATTTCTGACTACTCGTTGGTGGAAGGCAGCATCTTTTGCATACTTGATTCTATTGTCGGTAAGCGGATGTGTACTCAGGAGATTTAATGTTTTGGAGTCATTTGATTCAGATTTTAACAAAGTGAACAGGTCAGCAAAACCTTTTAAACTTAAATTATTAACCTGTAAAATTTCCACTGCTTTTTCATCTGCATCCTGTTCAAGCTTACGGGAATAACTCAGATTCAGCAGCATATTTGAATTATCAGCCAGAACTGCTGCAATGCCGTTTACATCATTGAATATCAGGGATATCAATAAATAACCAGACAAACTGCGGAAAATACTTTTCAAGGAATGCCGGTAATGAACGTGCGCTACCTCATGCGCCAGAAGCGCCGCCAATTCTTCCTTTGTTTTCATTTTTGATAATAATTTATCAAAAACAACAATATGACCGCCGGGCAAGGCAAAGGCATTCATCTGGTCTTCTTTCACGACAGTGACTTCAACCGGATAATCCGTTTTAAAATTAATTTCCTTGACAAAATCATTAACACTGCGTGTCAGGCTATCATTCTTGTGATACTGCGTAATAATGTTGTCGTACATTGTTTCCCCCATTTGGGTCTCAATGCTTACAGGAATGTTTTCAGCAACAGTTTCGGCGAACCAGGGAAGAATATAAAAATAAGCAAGTGCAATAAAACCAACCAGCGCACAGGCAAGTCCGGTAATTATCGTGGTGTTTTGACTTAATAAAAAATTGATCTGTTTACTGAAAAACGGTTTCCCCGGATATAATTCTTTCAGCGCAACCAGCAAGTTTTCGTCCTTACATTCAATAGTCTGTTTAGGAAAATCACCATACCTGAAAATGTAAAGTGAATTGAAACCAAGATCTCTCTCAATTCCATCGATTTCCCAACGAACAATTTGTTCGATTGAATCCTGGTCTGTAAACTGAATAATCCAGTGATCTGGTTTTAAATGCAAAATTGCCTGATGCGTTACGGACAACTTTCCGTCAAAGTACAAAATATTGAAATGGTACATAAAAGTGCTTTTCCTTATACCAAACCAATATCAATCATATCTGAAATATCTTCACCGGTTGCATCGCGATAATCCATTTCAGTTTGTTCGATGGCATTGACATCCAGTTTTCCTTCGATCAGAATGTTCGAGAAAATAAAGTTAATGGTGCGTACAGTTGCCCAGGGAGTTCCAAGTCCAAGGGTTAATATGACAATGAAGAAATTTCCAAAGATCAATTTAAAATATCCGCCAGCGGTTGTTGTTGAGCGGAATTGTACGATCTCTCCGTTTTGCTCCATTTGAATATTATCGACGAAGAAGCGGAATAAATCTTTTACATACCAGAAAAAATAAATACCTAATGTAATGAAAGTCAGAAAATAACCTTTCAGATTCAATCTGAAATAATCCGTACCTCCGCCGTTATAGGAAAATGAAACACTACCAAAACGCAGGTGTCTAAAAATGTATTTTCTGATTTTTACAACAAACCAGAAATAGTAAATTCCAAAGGTAGAAATGGTAATAAGAGCTCCGATGATAAATTCCTGCAAAAATTCCTTCCGGTCGCCGCGGTAACCAAAATGAATTCCGCGCCATGAAGAACGGGACGCTCTGTATTTTGTAGAACCGTGAATTGCAATTGGAATAAGTAAAATGAAAGCAGCATAAGTAACCAGAAAACCAACACTCATGATTAACGGCTGTTTCGACAAAATGCAGAGTATCAAAAATGCATAGATCACAATAAAAATCCCGATCGCTTTGATAAAACCGATAAACATTTCTTTGCCGGTTCCGTGAAATGTGAAACGGCTTCCTTCAAATTCTGTTTCCTGATAGACATATTGAAGAAGTGCGGCCTTTGCCCATGGATAGTATAAACCAAGGGTGAAAATTGTTAAAAGCAGATTGACAATGTAAATCCCAAACAGTTTGCTGCCTTCTCCGTGAAAGGTAATTTGGCCTAGATCTTTTTCTTCCATTTTTAAAATTGAGAGGATGAGGCACTAAATATAGGATAAATAATATAAAATCTATTTTTATTACTTTCAAAAATAAGCACGTATTCCAAATTTGATTCTCTCCGAGAAAAACACAGTAACCGCCGGCGATTTGTATCTTTTAAATAAAATTACATTAAAATTGAAAATGAAATATTTACTGATTTCCCTGCTTTTTATCTTTTCAAACAGTGTTCTTAAAGCATCCAAAGTTGACACCGTTTCTACATACAGTTCTTCCATGCGTAAGAATATCAAGGCGGTCGTTATTACACCTTATGCGATAAAATCATCTGAAAAACTTCCAGTTTTATATCTTTTGCACGGTTACAGCGGGAATCAGGCGGATTGGATAAGTAAGGTAAAAGAAGTTGCCGGGTATGCGGATCAATATAAACTGATCATTGTTTGTCCCGATGGTAATTTTTCAAGCTGGTATTTCGACAGTCCGGTTGATCCTACCTGGAAATACGAAACTTATGTAAGTTCCGAGCTTGTTTCCTGGATTGATTCACATTACAAAACGATCAATAACAAATCCGGAAGAGCGATTACCGGTTTAAGTATGGGCGGGCACGGTGCATTATTTCTGGCACTCAAACATCAGGATGTTTTTGGCGCAGCAGGAAGTATGAGCGGCGGAGTAGATTTGCGACCCTTTCCTTTAAACTGGGATTTATCTAAAAGACTTGGCTCTTATGCAGAATTTCCGGAAAGATGGGATAACAATAGTGTCATTAACCTGACACATCTTTTAACATCCAAAACACTGCCATTGATCATTGATTGCGGAACGGAAGATTTCTTTTTTCCTGTCAATGTAAAACTGCATCAGAAACTTCTGGACAATAATATTCCACACGATTTCATTACCCGAAAAGGTGCGCATAACTGGGAATACTGGTCAAATGCAATAAGTTATCAGGTTTTGTTTTTCTCCAAATTCTTTAAAATCGCAGCGTAAATTCTAACAAAAAAGCGGAGAATAATTTCTATTCATTAGAAATTATTCTCCGCTTTTTTTATGTGTTTTTATATCAGGTCAGCCTCATCGCAAACAAATCTTTCGACTTGCTGTAAACATAAGTAACTACTAAAAGTGTAATGGCGCCACCAACCAAAACGGTTGGAATTGGTCCAGCCAACCTTGTGGCTAATCCGGATTCAAATGCCCCAAGTTCGTTGGAAGAACTTACAAAAATCCCGCTTACCGAGGCGACACGTCCCCGCATTTCATCAGGAGGGAAAATCTGCATGATTGTTTGACGGATTACCACACTGATACTATCACAAATTCCAGTTGCAAATAACGCCGCGCAGGACAACCAGAAATTAGTTGAAAGAGAAAATATGATTGTAAACACACCAAAACCAGCAACGGAAATCAACATATTTCTCCACGCCTGATGTGTTGGTGGAAAATGTGCCATCGCAAACATTGTGATCAAGGCGCCAACGGATGGCGCAGCCCGCAACAATCCGAGACCTTCGGGGCCAACGTGTAAAATATCTTCTGCAAAAACGGGTAAAATAGCGATCACACCACCAAATAATACAGAAAACATATCCAGTGAAAGCGCGTATAGAATAATTTTAGTACTGAATACAAATCGTAAACCATCTCTCAGACTTTGCCAGATTGTGATGGTCGATAGTTTATTATTAACCGGATTTGTCTTAATCAAAGTGATCAAAACCAGACAAACTACCATGGTGATCATGATAGCGAGCAAAGTATGTGTCAACCCCATATACACATATAGAAAACCTGCAATCCCGGGGCCGATAACCGCGCCGGCTTGTGAAAATGTACTGCTCCAGGTCGAAGAATTGGAATAAATTTCCCGAGGAACCAGAAATGGTTTCAATGAAGAAGAAGCCGGGGAATAAAATCCTTTTGCCAGCCCGATCAGGAAGAAAACCGAATACACCGACCACAAATGCTGATTTGTCGATAAAGCGGCAATCCATTGAGGTTGAAACAGGAAATATAAAATTGCAGATCCGGCAATGATGACAGATAAACTTACCCGAAGAATAATCCGTCTGTCGTTCCGGTCAGCGACGTGGCCGCCGAAAAGTGAAACTGCAATAAAAGGAACAACTTCGGCCAGACCGATCATTCCCAATGCCAGAGGATCGTGTGTTAACCGATAAAGTTCATAACCAATAATCACCTCCTGGATCAGGAGCGCGCATCTGTATAAAAAGCTATTGGCAAGAAAAAAGCGAAATTCGGGATAGCGAAGTGCGGAGTATGCGTCGTGTTTGACTGGTGTATTCAACTTATTGTCAAATTAGTTAAAAGAACCAACCCTGAATCAGAATGGGTTAGCCCATATATTAATTAACAATAAATTACAATCTGAGTTCTCGGTTTTAATATTAGTTTAAAAAAAAGCACGTCCCAGATTATTTATATTTATTAAATTTCAATAATCAGTAAAATTGTACCAATTCTATCATTCTATCATTCTATCATTCTATCATTCTATCATTCTATCATTGAAAAACTAGCTCTTCACCAAACCCAGTTCCCTTTCCAAAAACAAAAAGTTTTCTTCATCAAAACAAACAAAAATTACCTTTTCGATTTTATCGTTTTTTGTTAAAAATCTCGAAACCGTTTTGACAGCAACCTGGGCGGCTTCAAATTTTGGATAACCATAAACTCCGGTACTGATATTTGGAAAAGCAATGGATTTAGCGCCACTCATGACAGCAAGCTGTAAGGAATTAATATAACAATTGGAAAGTTTTTCAGCTTCGTCTTTTCCACCGCCATTCCAAACAGGTCCCACGGTATGGATTAAAAATTTTGATGGTAACTTGCCCGCTGTAGTAATGACTGCCTCACCGGTTTTGCAGCCTCCTTGTCTGGCTACGATTTTTTTGCATTCTGCAAGAATTTCAGGTCCGCCGGCTCTGTGAATAGCTCCATCCACCCCGCCACCGCCAAGCAAAGATGAGTTTGCTGCATTGACAATGGCATCCACAGAAAGTTTGGTGATATCACCTTTGATAAGTTCAATTTTGGATGTAGCGTTTATCATAACCTTTGACAAAATTACGTCTGCTGCTAATTGTTTAAACTTCAAAAATTATAAAAACTCTGCCGGCGAAATACATTCTCTCCAATAGTCCACAATGGTGCGGATTGTTCTTTCAAAATCTTCAAATGAAGCAGGTTTCTTAAAAAATCCCTGAATAGAAGTTGAATATGCGTCGATAACCAATTGTTGGTGAGCACCCGTCGTAAAAAACAGATAAGGAATACATTTGACATTGGCATGTTCATGATTATGCACATTTTCTCTTATTTCAAGGCCATTCATTTTTGGCATATTGATGTCAGACAAAATGAGCAAAGGTTTCAAGTCAGTCGATTCCAGAAATTCCAATGCTTTTATCCCATCTTCAAAAAATAACACTTCGTTATTATAGGGAAGATTTTTAAAAGTTTCTCCTATCAAAAACTGATCTTCCAAATCATTTTCAATGACTATTATAGGTCCGTCAATATTCATAATTTGCCAAGTCTTTAGTTCCGATTTTAAACTGATTAAAAACTTGTTAAAAGAACCATTCCCATCAATAGATTTAACCTTCTAAGTTTGAAGATAGATTCGAAATCAATAAAAAAGCCCGGAAAGTCCGGGCTGATTAAAAAAACATTACTTGGTTATTAATTTCAAATATTCCTCTCCGAGAGGAGATAAAGTATATCCTGGCTCATGGCTGATGGTAAGGCCAAGCGCTTTCAGTTTTCTGATATTCAGTTTTAGCCACTCTTTTTCCTTTTTTGCTTTTATTGCCAAATCAGCGGCTCTCAGTTTCGGATTTTCCTGAATTGCAATTAAAGTTTTTGTTGTCCACTTCCCTACCTTACTGAATTTATCCAGATTATCCAGCGCAGCTTTCAACACTTCCAGCTCGTCCTCGCTGATACTGGCTTTTTCTCTTAATTCGATCCTCGGATCTTCTGAATCAAAAACAACTTCAATTTTATAAATATCTCCATCTTTCTGACTTTCTAAAAGTTGTTTTAATGGCTGTGCAGCTGCAAATCCGGCTTTTTGTGCATCTGCATCTGTAATTTTATCAAGATCGGTTTTTTCCGTTGAAACAATCCGGATCACACCTACGCTGGTTTTTACAAGGCTGCCTGCATTTACCTGAAGCTTTTTCCATTTACGGAATGCCAGTGAAATGTTTCCTGCCTTTATTCCTTCGAGATGTTTTTGTTTAATGAGCATAGTTAATCAATTTCAAAATTTTTATAAAGATAACCTTTCTAACCCAAAAAGTCTGATTTCGAATATTGTCAAAGGTTTAGTGACAACACTGGCAGGATTATTTATTATTGAAAGGCATAAATATTCACTTCCTTAACGAACTCAACCATGACTAACCCAACACTACAAAACTGTATCGATCTTTGCAACGCATGTGCCGCCGCTTGTAATTACTGCGCAAGTGCTTGTTTGAAAGAAAAAGACGTAAATATGCAGGCAAAATGCATAAATCTCGATTTACAATGTTCTGCTTTATGTTACGCCACTGCACAGTTGCTGACATTAGACAGCGAATTTGCTGATGATCTTTGTAAAGTATGCGCCGATGTTTGCAATGCATGCGCCGCAGAATGTGAAAAACATGCAGCAATGGGAATGGAACATTGTGAACTTTGTGCGGAAGCTTGTAGAAATTGCGCCAAAGCTTGTGAAGAAATGGTACAATTAGAAGTTCAATAAATAAAACGATATTTCGTTCTATACCAAATAAACAGCGAAAAGCTCCATGTTGTATAAACATGGGGCTTTCTTGTTTTCAATACAATTACTTTGAAAATTTTTGTACGAACTATTTCTATAAATTTCACAAAAAATATCTACATAGATTGCGAACAAACTGTATATTAGAAAAAAAATTAATAACCAGCGCTTTCTATGAATAGACTTTGCCTTAGCTTAATTTTCTTTTGTACCCTCTTTATCATCAATGCCCAGGGTACCTTTACTTTGCCAGGTAGAATTCAGGCTGAAGATTATGTACAAAAAAGTGATGTTGCCACGGAATCCACAGCTGATGAAGGAGGTGGCCTAAATGTTGGTTATATTGATGATGGTGACTGGCTTGATTACCAGGTCCAGGTTACAACTGCCGGAGTTTATACATTTAAATTCCGCGTTGCCAATAGTTATGGCAACGGAAATCTTGAAATACAAAATGCTGCCGGCAATGTTCTGGGAAATGTCCTGATTCCTCAGACTGGTGGCTGGCAAACCTGGACTACCGTCACTGCACGTGCAATTCTTCCGGCGGGTAATCAGACAATCAGAATTTTTGCAAGAAGCGGTTTATTTAATATTAACTGGTTTGAGGCAGAACAAAAGAATTTCATTCCCGGAAAATTTGAAGCAGAAAATTATACTGCTATCAATGGTGCCGGAACCGATACAGCCGAAGATGACGGAGGAGGTATGGATGTAAGCTGGATTGGTGACAACAGTTGGATGGATTATAGCGTTGACGTAGTTACGGCGGGGATTTACACATTTAAATTTCGTATTGCCAACGGTTTCAGTGACGACGCCTCCATTGCTTTAAAGTCTGCGGACGGAACAGTTTTGGGCGAAATTAATAATCTTCCGAGAACTGGCGGTATGCAAAGCTGGGCAACAACAAATATGACCGCCTACTTACCAGCTGGAACACAAACGCTACGCGTTTTTGCTAAAAAAGGAATTTTCAGCTTGAACTGGTTTGAAGTAGCCGGAGCCAAAGCGCTCCCAGGCAGGATTGAAGCAGAAAATTATGACATATCAAGTGATGTAAGAATCGAAGACACGGGAGACTCTGACGGCGCCAAAAATGTAAGTTATATTGATGACGGAGATTTTATGGATTACAACGTCAATGTTGCTGCTGCTGGCGCGTATAATTTTAATTTCAGAATCGCTAATCGATATGGAGATGGAAAAATTGAGATAAAAAATGCCTCTGGAAATATATTGGGACAAGTTGATGTACCTCGCACCGGAGACTGGCAGACATGGAATACGATCAGCGCAACTGCTACACTTCCGGCAGGTAATCAAATCATCCGCATTTATGCAAACAAAGGAGCTTTCAATTTTAACTGGTTTGATGTAAGCAAAACCAATCTTCTGCCGGGAAAAGTTGAAGCTGAAAATTTTAGTGTCGCAAATGGTACAGGTACTGAAAATACAGAAGATGCCGATGGCGGAAAAGACGTGGGCTGGATTGGAGATAATAATTCCATGGATTACAATGTGAAAGTTGCAACGGCTGGTTTATACACTTTCAATTTCCGAATTGCCAATGGTTTCAGTGACGATGCATCCCTGGAACTAAGATCCGGAAACGGGACTGTTCTCGGGCAAATCAATAATCTTCCCCGAACAGGTGGAATGCAAAGCTGGGCGATAACCAGTATGATTGCATCACTATCTGCCGGAGATCAAACGCTGCGCATTTATTCTAAAAAAGGCACCTGGAGCCTAAACTGGTTTGAAGCAACAGGCTCGAAATCACTGCCAGGTAAAATTGAAGCTGAAGATTTTGATGTTGCAAGCGCCGTTCAATCTGAAACAACCGGTGATGTTGACGGCGTCAAAAATGTAAGCAATATTGACGATGACGATTTTATGGATTATAATGTAAACGTGGCAAATGCTGGCAGGTATACATTTAATTTTCGTGTTGCCAATAGCTACGGTGAAGGGATCATTCAGGTTAAATCTGCAAGTGGTGCTATTCTTGGGCAGGTGGATGTACCACGCACAGGAGGCTGGCAGAATTATACCACAT
Source organism: Dyadobacter subterraneus (assembly GCF_015221875.1). Lineage (NCBI taxonomy): Bacteria > Pseudomonadati > Bacteroidota > Cytophagia > Cytophagales > Spirosomataceae > Dyadobacter > Dyadobacter subterraneus. Next base: position 6,122 of record NZ_JACYGY010000001.1, on the reverse strand, counting down.
TATCAACAGCGGCTACACTTCCAAAAGGTAGCCAGGTACTTCGGATTTATGCCCAAAAAGGTACTTTTAATTTCAACTGGTTTGAAGTTGTAAGCGGGGCAGTAACACCGGAAAAATCTCCTTCTATTATCACATTTGCAGATCTTGCGGATAAAACTGTGGGTTCCGGGCCTTTTGACTTAATAGCTACAAGTACCAATACTGAATCACCTGTTACTTTTTCATCATCTAATCCTTCGGCTGTATCCGTATCAAATGAAACCGGTTCGTGGAAAGCAACAATTGTTGCAGCCGGTTCAGCAGTTATCACTGCTTCACAGGCCGAAAGCGCAGGTTTTTTAGCAGCCGAAAATGTTACCAAAACACAAAATATTCTTCCCGTTGTAAGCAATCCTGAAAGTCCGTCAACAGCAACCAAAATCACCATTGATCCGAAACGCTGGTATCAGCTTAACAACACAGCAAGAGGATTTGACGGACTTTTTGACGGAGATACGCAAACGGAAGTGCAATTGGGATGGGGATTGGCTCTAAGCAGCTGGGATGCCTATTATCCTTTGCTCGATGGAGAAGAAATTACTTTGGAAAGTATTAAATTCTTCGACTTTGTGGGCGATTTTTCAGCTAATCCAATGACCTTGTCCGTAATAACTGATCAGTGGGAACGTATACCAGTTGCTACTTTTACAGGTCAGGAATATAATGGGTGGGTAGGCCCATACCCAAACAGGCAATTGTCCGGAGATGCTAAATTCAAGCTGGATACTCCAATAAAAAATATTCGCTACCTGGTAGTCAATATAAAAAGCGGTCTGCCCACTGAAATGGAATTCTACGGCACATATAAAGCCGGCAATCAGGTAGCAACACCTGTCCCTGCAAAAGACATTAAATTGAAAGACTTGTTTGGTGTTAACGCATATGAGTGGAATTTTGAAGATGGAAATACGCCATGGGAAATAAATGAGACGAAGATGACCGTTGCCAAAAGTTTCTCCGGTGTAAGACATTACATGGATTGGGATAAACTTGAATCACGGGAAGGTGCTTTTTCTTATAATCCTACACTGAGTGGAGGATGGAATTATGACGCAATTTATGAACGCTGCAAAGCAGCCAATATAGAAGTGCTGGCTTGTCTGAAGCAAATTCCTTCATGGATGCAGGATACATATCCGGCTAGTGAAAGAGATGGAGAAAATGTTCCTGTACGTTATGGAAAAGACTTTTCTGATCCGCTTTCTTATATTGAACAAGCAAAAGTTGCATTTCAATATGCTGCACGCTATGGCAGTAATACCGCTATCGACCCTGCCCTTCTTAGTGTTTATACAGTTCCAAGATGGACTAATGACAATCCCAATACAATCAAAATTGGAATGAATGTTATTAAGTACATAGAATGTGACAATGAGCGTGATAAATGGTGGAAAGGCCGGAAGGCTTATCAAACCGCTCGAGAATATGCGGCCAACTTATCTGCTTTCTACGATGGCCATAAAAATACAATGGGCCCTGCTGTTGGTATTAAAAATGCTGATCCTAATATGAAAGTTGTCATAGCCGGACTGGTTACCGGTTCTGATTATGTAAAAGGAATGGTAGACTGGTGTAAGGAGTTCCGTGGATACAAAGCCGACGGATCTGTAAATTTGTGCTGGGATGTTGTGAATTTCCACTTGTATACGGATAATGGCTCTTCTTCTCAAAGTGGAACTTCAACAAGGGGTGCTGCTCCCGAAGTTACAATTGCGAATACTATTCTTGATGGTTTTGCAAAAGTGTCACATGATGTATCTCAGGATATGCCTGTCTGGATAACCGAAGCAGGCTATGACATAAATCAGGAAAGCCCTTTAAAAGCAATTCGGATCGGAGCTAAATCGGCATTGGAAACACAAGGTGACTGGATTTTAAGAACTTCCTTGTTCTCCGCACGTCATGGTGTTTCAAAAGTTTTCTTTTATCAGATGTACGATGATAACGATGGTGGCGGAATGTTTGGCACCTCCGGATTAATCAATGGAGATATGACAAGAAGACCAGCCGCTGATTATTTCTTTCAGGTCAACAAGGTTTTTGGAGAATATAGTTACAAAGAAACTACCTATCAGGATCCAATTGTAGACCGCTACGAACGTGATGGAAAATCTTTATATATTCTGACTGTTCCTGATGAAAAAGGCCGGACTGTCAACCATACGTTACATGTTGGTGATTTCTCCCATGCAAAAATTTATCGCCCAAAAGCCGGAAGTGATAACTTAGACGTGGAAGAAGTTGAAGTTGTTGCGGGAAATATAAATGTGACAGTAACCGAAACACCAATGTTTGTTGTAGGTTCTGCCTCAAATGCCAGAATAGCCGCAACGGATTCAGCTGCCACATTAGCTTCGCTGGTCACTACGTTGCCAACTACGGAAACCGCTTTAACCCTACACCAATCTGTTCAGGTTTATCCGAATCCAACGGCTCATTTTATTTCAATTGACGTTATGAACAAGAATGATTCGCCTGTTGAAGTAAATATGTTTGATGCTGGTATAGGAAGATTACACAAACAATTGCGTGTTAATAAAGAAAACCAGTCAGAGTTAAAAGGAATCGATATTTCGACCTTACCGATAGGCGTTTATATCATCGAAATAAAACAAGGAAATGACCGTGCCTTCAGAAAAGTGATAAAGGGGTTATAATAACAGAGAATTTATATATTACTATATTGATAAAAGTTGACCGGCTTCTGGTCAACTTTTTTTTGGCTCACGTTCCAGGTTTTAGAGGATCAATTTTAGTATTGATAATTTTATCAGATTTATTAAAAAGGATAAACCATGAAAATATTTCAGCAAGGATTTCAGTTAAAAGAAAAAAGGCGCGGGTTCCATTTGATTACAACCGAGGTTATATACGCATTACCCCAGATTAATGAAATAAAAACCGGGATGTGCCAGGTATTCATTCAGCACACTTCGGCTTCTTTAACAGTTAATGAAAATGCTGATCCGACAGTAAGAAAAGATTTTGAAATGTTTTTTAACAAGACAGTCAAAGAAAATGACCCGGATTATGAGCACGACTATGAAGGTTCAGATGACATGCCGGCGCATTTGAAAGCTTCCATTCTTGGCACTTCAGTAATGATTCCCATACGCAACGGGAAATTAGCTTTGGGAACCTGGCAAGGCATTTATCTTTGTGAACACCGTGATCATGGCGGATCCAGAAGTTTAATTGCAACAGCGTGGGGAGAATGATTTTCAAAATCAGTTTTGAAAATTAAAATTCTGTTATTTCAAATACTTATCAAACCATTTGAATGCATCTGCTTGCATTTCCTGATCAAATTTGTGTGATCCATCGTAAAACCTGGCGCTGTAATGTTGAGAAGCATTGGCTTTTTCATAGACTTCCCTAAGAATCAAATCTGCTTTTTGCATTTCGAATAAAGTATACAACTCATCCTGATTATTATTTTGTACCAATGTTGGCAACGGAACACGTAGTCCAAGTATTTCAGGAAAATCCAGGTAGTTCGGTAACAAAGGTGCATAAGTCATCCAGGTGTGTGTAAACGATTTATGCAAAATCAAATCATTCCATGTCGTCATAAAACCTACACAAACAGCGCATTTAATTCTTGAATCAAGACCACCCAGATAAACAGTGCGTAAGCCACCACCTGACAAACCGCCGCAGCCAATTTTCTCAGAATCCACATTTTGCCGCTCCGATAAAATAGAAAGAGCGATCTGATCTTCTGCCAGCACAACACCGGGCCAAGTTGTGCCTGCACTAAAAAGAGATTTTGACATTACATGTTCATGTTCTGCCGACCATTTGTTATAAGTTTCAATATTTTCCGGCTTTTCTGGGTCGTTATCCGTTTTGTTATTCAAATCCAATGTCCCGAAAGTCAAACCATCGACATCTTCATAATGTACACGTCTGCTCCCAAAAGCGAAAGTGTCATGTACCAAAACAACGTAACCTCTTTTGGCAATTTCATTGGCCCAGGCTTTTCCACCATAATCGGTGAGTTGATGATCCTGGATTAAAGGATGCTGATCGTCGGAGGTTTTGACAATTTTACGGTAACCAAAATACTTTTTTGCCGCATGATCGTGTAATGCCAGAATTCCGGGTAAAGGTCTATTTGCATTAACGGGTTTAAGCAAAACAGCTTTCGTAACTCTTCCATAAGGAAGTTGCCAGGACAGTTCCTCTATTTCTAATCCGTCATAAATATATTTTTTCTCGCTGGTTACTGTTGGTATTTCCGGAAGTGTTGGTTTTGCCAGAAGCTCATTTACTTTATCTACCGCCTTACTTTTCCATTTATCAAGTGCTTCAAAGTTTGAATTCCTGTAAGAAAGAGCTGGTATTTCTTTTTTTAGCGACGTGGCCCATTGTCCATAATCACCAATAATAGTTTTAAAATTATTCATGGAAGATTTAGGGCTTATATCTTTATAAAAATTTTATTTCGGTATAAAAAATAAAGAAAAAACCAAACGATTAAGAGTCCGCCCAACGCGTTCCATACTTCATGCCATGGTTCTGCGCTATGCATATAAAATCCTTCAAAAAGTAAACGTGAAGAAGCGTTAAAATCGATAAATCGTACGGCCAGATATATAGCAAGAGAATTCATTCCTATAACCCGAAAGAAGAATGCCCATTTTTGATATCCCTTTATGTCTATTATCCAATAAAAGAAGGAGAGCAAAAGAAAGGCCATTCCTGCTGTAAGCATAATAAAAGAGCTTGACCATAAGTGTTTATTAACAGGAAAAATAAAATTCCACAGTACGCCAGATGAAATACCAATTAATCCAAAGGAACACATCCATGATAACTTTGTACCCGGAGATTTTTGGCCAAGTAAGATATCACCTGCAATTGTACCAAAAATAGTAAGGCATATGGCGGGAAATGTGGTTAATAATGCCAATTCATCATATGTATCCTGTTTCAATCTTCCTGGCATAAAACTACGGTCAAACCATCCTACCAAATTACCATTAAATGAAAAATCACCCGCACCATATCCGGGAACCGGAATCAGAAGTAAGGCAAGATAATAAAGCACCAGAATAGAAAATGCCCAGTAAAGGCGTGACATAAATGAATAGTTTAAATATAGAATTGCAACCAGGAAAGTTGCGATACCAATTCTTCCTAAAACGCTTCCATATCTAATATGCGCGGGATCAAAAATATTGATGGGAGCATTTTTATCAAGAATCCCCAAAAGGATCAGAACTAACATTCTTACAAATACTTTTTTAAGCAACTCCGATTTGGCAACATTGCGGGAAATAGCACCTGTGAGACTAAAAGATAAAGAAGTACCGGCAAGAAAAAGAAACAATGGAAAAATGAAGTCATAGAATGTAAATCCATTCCACTCTGGGTGTACAAACTGAGCTGCCATCGAATCTACAAATGCTATGTTCGTTTTACCTTTTAATAAGAAAATAAACGTTCCGCCACCGGATATCATCAACATATCAAATCCTCGTAATGCATCAATAGAAGCAAGCCTTCCTGGCAATGAACCGGTTCCGGTGGTCATAATAACAATTATAAGAATGTCTTTGGACTACAAAGTTTAGAAGTGGCTATTTCTAATGTATTATGCTGATTGTAAGTTCGATTATAATACTGAGGGAGGTTTTGACATCAGGATTAGTATTGAATAAGAACTTACAAGGGATTGTGAAGGTTTTTACTGTTCTGATATTTTTGAATTTATAAAGAACAAAAAAGACCATCCTTTCGAGATGGTCTTTTAATTGTGTAATAGTATTGTGGCGGCTACACTAGGCGTGCCCCCTACTTTACCAGATTTGACCGGGTCGCGCAGACCGGGTCACGTTGACCCAAGTATCATCGGCGGTTCCGGGCTTAACTTCTCTGTCCCGGGCCGGGCTCACGGGCGAGCGGACCACGCAGCCTGGGAAGAGGTGAAGCGAGTGTCGCCCCAGACCAGGCCAATAGTAACCAACAAAAAAAGCCTCACATTTCTGCGAGGCTTTGATTATAATAGTATTGTGGCGGCTACCTACTTTACCAGGTTTGACCCAAGTATCATCGGCGGTTCCGGGCTTAACTTCTCT